>DASZKN010000296.1:0-10977 GCA_035552855.1 Trebonia sp.
GCCGGGCACCGGCGAAACCGGACGCGGTCCCGGCCGCGGCGCCGCCGGACGCGGGCCGGGCACCGGGGCGCCGCCACCCGAGGCGGCGGGAACGCTGGTTTCCGTGGCGGTCTGGCGCGGGGACGCGCCACCCTGACCGCCTGGGGCGGCCGCCGCCGGCGCGCCGGCGGCGCGGGCGCCGTCCCGGTCGCCGCGACGTCCGTCGCCGCTGCGGTCACGCCCGCCAAAGTCGCGACCGCCCTGGTCGCGCTGGCCGGACGGGCCCGGCCGGTGCTCCGCGGAGCCGCCGGACCGCTGGCCCTGGCGTCCCGGCTTGGCCGCATTACCCGCGAACGATTCCTTGAGCCTGCGGACTACAGGCGCCTCGATCGTCGAGGACGCCGAACGCACAAACTCGCCCATCTTCTCGAGCTCGGCCATGACAGCCTTGCTCTCTACACCGAACTCCTTCGCGAGTTCGTAAACCCGGACCTTCGCCACTACTCTCCTCTGCTCGGCCCTTACATGGGCCATCTACCGGATCATCAGCCGATCCGGGGCAGAGTGTGCTCCGGGCCGGCGTCAGCTCACGCCGTTCATCGCCTTGTGCTCATCGAGCGCTCATTAGCTTCTCGACCTGCTTTCCGTACAGGTTTCCTTGGTGTCCAGTTCGCTTCTCGTAGCCGCTGTCTCCGCCGCCTTCGCTACCGTGGCAACCGATTCGCGTCCGTCGCCGCCAGTTATGTTATTCCCGGGGTGTCCGTCCGTGAAAGGTACGAAAACAACGGGTCCGCGTCGAGCGGGCCCGGCACGCGAAGCACGCGCGGGAACGCCCGGCGCCGCTGCGCCTGTTCGAGGCAGGCAAGGCTGGGATGGAGATATGCACCCCGGCCCGGCCGCCGCGCTTGAGGGTCGGGCTCGATACCGCTCCCGGCCGCCACGAGGCGAAGCAGGCTGGACTTAGCCGCGCGTTCCTTACACCCAACACACGTACGTACCGGAAAGCTTCCCGGCTGCGGTTGTTTAGATCGCGCGGTCATTCCAGGTTTAGTCTACCGTGTCAGCGTGTCGGGGGCACCCGACGGGCTTTCCCCTTCCGGGTGCTGGCCCGGTTCCGCCGGTCCCGCCGGCTCATCCTGGGCCGCGTCGGACCTGATGTCGATCCGCCAGCCGGTGAGCCGGGCGGCCAGCCGCGCGTTCTGGCCTTCTTTCCCGATGGCCAGCGACAGCTGGTAGTCGGGGACGACCACGCGCGCCTCCAGGGCCACCGGGTCGACCACGTCGACGCGGGTGACGCGGGCGGGCGAGAGCGCGTTGGCCACGAACTCGGCCGGGTCGCCGGAATAGTCGACGATGTCGATCTTCTCGCCGTGGAGCTCCGCCATCACGTTGCGGACCCGGCTGCCGACCGGCCCGATGCACGCGCCCTTGGCGTTCACGCCCTGCTGGTGGGACTGCACCGCGATCTTGGTCCGGTGGCCGGCCTCGCGGGCGATCTTCACGATCTCCACCGCGCCGCTGGCAATCTCCGGCACCTCGAGCGCGAACAGCTTGCGGACCAGGTCCGGGTGCGTCCGCGACAGCGTCACCGACGGGCCGCGATGCCCCTTGCGCACTCGCCACACATAGCAGCGGATGCGCTCGCCGTGCGCGTAGCGCTCGCCGGGGACCTGCTCGGCCGGCGGCAGCACGGCCTCGATCTTCCCGAGGTCCACGAGCACCGTGCGCGGGTCCTTGCCCTGCTGGATCACGCCCGCGACGATGTCGCCCTCGTGCCCGGCGTACTCGCCGAACGTCATCTCGTCCTCGACGTCCCGCAGCCGCTGCAAGATCACCTGCCGGGCCGTCGTCGCCGCGATCCGGCCGAAACCGGCCGGCGTGTCGTCGTACTCGCGCCCTATCGCCCCGTCGTCACCGACCTCGCGGGCCCACACGGTGACATGCCCGGAGGTCCTGTTCACCTCCACGCGCGCCGCGGGGTTGGCCCCCGGCGTCTTGTGATACGCCATCAGCAACGCGTCCTCGATCGCCTTGATGGCTGTCTCAGAGGAGATGTCCTTCTCACTCTCGAGGCTGCGAAGCGCGCTCAGGTCAATGTCCATCGCCGCCAGCTCCAAGATCTGCTTCGTCTAGAAGCGCGTCATCCGAATCAACCTCGTCGTCCGGGATCCGCCCGAACTCCACCTGGATCGCTCCAGGGCCAAGCTGCTCATGCGGGAAGCGCCGCCGCGCGCCGGCCACGTCCAGCGTCACGCCCTCGGCATCCGCTCCCGTCACCCGGCCCTGCACGGTGCCCTCGGCCGCCACCTGCACGCGGACCAGCCGTCCGGCGGCGCGCCGCCAGTGCCGCTCCTGGGTCAGCGGCCGGTCCACGCCGGGCGAGGAAACCTCAAGAGTGTAGGGGATCTCCCCCATCACGCCGGACGCGTCGAGGGCCGCGGAGATCTCCCGGCTGACGAGGGCCGCGTCGTCCAGGCTGACGCCCCCGTCGCTGTCGACGATCACGCGCAGCAGACGACGGCGGCCGGCGACGCTCATCCGCACCGATTCCAGGTCCATGCCAGCGGCCGTCGCCACCGGCCGGATGAGGCCGGCCAGGCGCTTGTCATCGACCGGGCCGGCGGCGGAGCGTGAGCCACCGGGCATGTTGACCTCCTTATTCACGAGCTGTCCGCCGGTCATTCCGCTGAACGACCAGCGCGCAGGCTCTTATCTTCGCAGGTCTAGCCTATCGGCCGCGTGAGCTACACGCCGAAACAGTGATCTCACAGCGTAGTCACGACGCGAATTCCGCCGTAACCGCCGCGCGCAGTATCAGCGCCGGCTTCGTGGCATGCTTAGAGCCTATGCTGCGAAGGCGTCAGTTGCTTGCCGCGTCTGCCACGACACTGCCGGCGTTTCTCGTGCTAAGCGGTTGCGCGGGCCCCGATCCGCTGGCCGGGCCGCCGCCGCTGTCCCCCGATGTGCGCGGCTTGTTCGCCGCCGTGACCGCGGAAAACAATCTGGTCACTTTGTACAACGAATGCATATCCGTTTATTCCGGGCTGGCGCCGGCGCTCCGCCCGCTGCTGGCGGAGCACCGGGCGCACCTGGCGCGGTTGCGCTCCCGGATCGTCGAGCCACCTGGCAAGTCGCTGCCCGCTAAGGCGGCCGCGGGAGCCAGCCGGCCGCGCGTCGCGGGCGGCGAACCGGCCGCTGTCACGCAGCTATCTTCCGCTGAACGCGCCGCGGTGTCCGCCAACCTGCGGCGGCTCCCGGATGCCGCTCCGGACCTGGCGCAGTTGTACGCGAGCATCGCCGCCTCCGAGGCCACGCACATCACGGCGCTCGCGGAGTGGCACCGGTGAGCACGGACGGATCGGTGGCGGCCGGATCGGTGGCGGCGCTGCAGGCGGCGCTGGCCGCGGAGAACGCCGCCATCTACGGCTACGGCATCGCCGGGTCGATGCTGAGCGGCGGTGAGCGGGCCGCCGCGATGACCGACTGGAAGCTGCACCAGGAGGCGCGGGACACGCTCGAGGCCCTGATCACCAAGCTCGGCGCCACCCCGGCGCCCGCGAGCGCGGCCTACGCCCTGCCGTTCCCGGTCAGTAACGCGGCGACGGCGCGGCGGCTGGCCGCGACCCTCGAGGACGGCGTCACGCGGGCCTACCTCGGCCTGGTGGCGGTCGCCGACCCGGCGCTGCGGGCTTTCGGCGCGCTGGCCACGCAGCCGCCCGCGCAGCGGGCCGTCGCCTGGCGCGGCACGACAACGGCCTTCCCCGGCATGCCAGCGAACTTACCCGCTGTCTAAATAACGGGCCGTCTAGATAACGGGCCGCGGTTAGCCGCGCGGGAGGGACAGCACGCGCGCGATCGTCGTGGCGGCCATGTCGATGTCGTCGACGATCGAGATCCGCTCGGCCCACGACCACCAGAACCACCACAGGCCGTCGTGACCGCGGACCGCGTACACGTTGTCCTCGAGGGCCCGCGCGGCTGGGTTGACCACATACACGCTGGGTACCCGGCCCGGCGGCGACATCAGCCAGGCCTCGAGGCCGCGGTGCGTAAGCTCCTCGGCCAGCTTGTCCAGGTAGACAGACTCTGTGTGGTTTCCCGTGGATTCCACCGAATATCACCGTCGTTACAGATAGTAGTTACCCTGTGGCTCACGCCTATGGTACGTAACGAAAGCTCACCGGGGAGTGGTTCCGCGTGCAAAACAGTTAGCCGCGAAACGGCCCGGGTCAGCGCGACGTAAAGCCGTCGCAGGCCGTAGGTCTCGCCCGCCGCGGACGCGATGTGCGCGGGCTCGGCGAGGACCACATGGTCGAATTCGAGGCCCTTAGCCAGGGTAACAGGCACGACCATCAGCCGCGCGGACTCGCGGTTGGCGTCACCGTTTTCCGCGGTGTCTTTGGCGTCGTCGCCGAGCACGTCGCAGGCCAGCCCGCTGTCGCGCAGCGCCCGCGCGACCTCCCCGGCGCTTTCGTCGGCGCAGATGACCGCGACCGAGCCGGGCGCCGCGAGCGCCCGCGCGCACGCGTCCGCCGTCGCGCGGAGCAGGTCGCCGGCCGCGGGCACCGGCACGACGGACAGCGAGGAACTATCGGAGCGCAGCGACGCGGCCGGCCGCAGCCCCGTCGCGATCGACGGGAGCAACCGCGACGCGAAGTCGAGGATCTGCCGCGGCACGCGATAGCCGACGCCGAGCTCGCGCACCGCCGCCGCCGACTTGCCCAGGTGCCCGAGCAGCGCCGGCCACGAGGCGGTCGCCCATGGCGTCGTGCCCTGCGCGATGTCGCCGAGCACGGTCGCGGCGCCGGTCGAGCACCGCCGGCCGACGGCCCGCAGCTCCATCGGCGACAGGTCCTGCGCCTCGTCGAGGATCACGTGCGCCAGGCTCGGCGTCCGCTCGATCAGGTCCGTGGCCTCGTCGATGAGCACCAGGTCCGCCCGCGACCACTTCGCCGACCCGGGGCTTCTGGGCGCGGGCGACCAGCGGACCGCCTTCTGCTCGGCGTCGCTCAAGATCCCGTCCGCGGCGGCGGCCAGCGCCTCCTCCGACGACAGCAGCGTGAACACGAGCCGCCTGGCCTCGACCTTCGGCCACACCTCGTTGACGACCGCCCGCACCGGCGCGGACCGGCGGACCGCGTCATGCGTCCGGTCGTCGCAGGTCTCCCCCGCCGCCTCCATCCGCGTGAGGATCACGTGCGCGATCCGGTGCCCGAGCATCTCGCGCCCGGCGCCGTACCGGACGCCGCGCTCCCTGAGCTCGTCCGCCAGCGCCGCGATCTCGTAGGCGGGCACGCGCCACCGCCGCGACCCGCGCGCCAGCATCAGCGGCTGCGCGGGCGGGCGGAGCGATGACCAGAGCGCGACGCGCAGCACCTCGGCCATCCGCGCGTCCGCCTTGACCGCCGCGGCCTCGTCGCTGTCGGCGCCCTTGACCGGGACCGACGCCACCATGTCGGTGACCGTGGTCTGCGTGACATCGAGCTCGCCGAGCGCGGGCAGCACGTTCCTGATGTAGGAGAGAAAGGCGAGGTTCGGCCCGACGACGACCACGCCACGCCGGGTGACCAGCTCTTTGTGCGCGTACAGCAGGTACGCGACGCGGTGCAGGCCGACCGCGGTCTTCCCCGTGCCCGGCGCCCCCTGCACGCAGACGGTGTCGGCGGCGTCCGCCCGGACGATGTCGTCCTGTTCCGGCTGGATGGTGGCGACGATGTCCCGCATCGGCCCGGATCGCGGCCGCTCGATCTCGGCGACGAGGAGCTTCGAAACTTCCCTTTCCCCTGAACGGTCCCTGCTGACTCCCGTCCCGAACCGCTCGTCCTCGTACGCGGTGAGCGCGCCGCCGGCGAACCCGAATCGGCGCCGCAGGTCCAGCCCCATCGGCTCGGCGGAACTCGCCCGGTAGAACGGCCGCGAGACGGGTGCCCGCCAGTCGAGCACGACCGGCGTGCCGTCCTGGTCGTGCACGTGCCGGCGGCCTATATGCAGTGCCAGCCCGGGGGACGACCCCCGGGACTCCGGCTCCCATGGCGCCTCGGCATAGTCCAGGCGGCCGAAGAACAGCGGGGCGTCCGGCAGGTCCTTCAGCGACTCGGCGCGGCGGTACAGCTCGGCCTTGAGGATCTCGAGCGAGACTTTGTCCCCGGCCATCGGGTTCAGCGCGAGCACTTCCTCGCGCATGGTCCGCAGGTACTCACGGGACTTGACGAGATGGGCGCGTTCGGCTTGGAGTACTGGATCCTCGCCGGTGTCCCCGTTGTCCTCGTCGTCGGCGGGCATGACGAACCCCCTGAACGTGTGGGCAGTGTTTGCGGGCGAAGCTCAAAACTGTAACCTCGCGGCGCGACGAAGTCATCTTGTTTTTGGCGGACACTGGAAGCATGGGCAACCTGACCGTGCACAAGGGAACGTGGACACTCGAGGACCGGTTCGCGTCCCCGTGGCATTACCTTCCCGTCGAGGTGCCGCCTGGCACGGCCGCGCTCCGCGTCGAGCTCTCGCATGCGGGGGACGGGGCGGTGCTGGACCTGGGATGTTTCGGGCCCGCCGGGTTCCGTGGCTGGTCCGGCGGCGCGCGGGAGTCGTTCGTCGTCGCGGCGGACGGCGCCACCCCTGGATACCTTTCCGGCGAGCTGGAACCGGGCCAGTGGCAGGTCGTGATCGGCCTGCACATGATTCCGGCGGACGGCGCCCGCTACCGGGTGACGGCGGAGACGACCGCGGGCCGGGTGCGGCCGGACGACTGGCTGACCCCCGGCTGGGTGGCCGGCGGCGGTCCGGGAGGTGCGCCGGATGGCGCGGTGGGCGGCGTGCTGGCCGGGCCCCCGGCGCCCGCTGACCGCCCGGTCCCCCGCGCGCTGCCCGCCACGGCCGGCCGCCGCTGGCTGGCCGGCGACCTGCACTCGCACACCGTGCACTCCGACGGCGCGATGACCGTGCCGGAACTGGCGGCGTTCGCGGTCAGCCGCGGGCTGGACTTCCTCGCGGTCACCGACCACAACACGGTCAGCCAGCACGCCGAGTTGCCGGCGGCGGCTGCTCGCTACGGGATCACGCTGGTGCCCGGCCAGGAGGTCACGACCGCCTACGGCCACGCCGGCGTGCTGGGCGACACCGGCTGGATCGACTTCCGGCGGCATCCCGACTGCTGGCTCGACGACGCCTCGGCGGGCGGCGGCCTCATGTCGGTGAACCACCCGATCGCGGGCCCGGTCAGCTGGATGCACCCGATGCGCCGCCGCCCGCCGCTCGTCGAGGTGTGGCACTGGAGCTGGCTTGACCTGAGCTGGACGACGCCGCTGTCCTGGTGGCAGGCCTGGGCACCGGACGCGGTCCCGGTCGGCGGCAGCGACTGGCACCGGCCAGGGTCCGACGCGCCGCTCGGCACGCCCACGACCTGGGTCGAGGCCGACCTTGAAGCCGGCTCCGGGTCCGGGGCCGGCTCTGGGGCGGCCGGGCCGGACGCGATCCTCGACGCGCTGCGGGCGGGCCGGGTGACGATCTCGGCCGGCCGGGACGGCCCGGTGCTGCTGCGGCAGGACGACGAGCTTGTCGCGGTCGGCGCGGACGGCCTGGTGCTCGCCGGGCCGGAAGGCGGCTACCGGCGAGTCCGCGGCGACCTCGCCCGCTTCCCCGGTGCGCCCGGCTATCACCTGCTCCGCACCCCGGCCGGGGCGGCCGTCTCGCTTACGCCATAGGTCGCAAAGTCTTCGCGGTGGTGGGGCTGTCGAGGCGGGACGGCCCAGCGGGGCGGCTCAGGCGGTGCGGCTCAGGCGGTGCGGGCGGCGCGGGCGGTCAAAAGTCGCAGGCGGGCGTGCAGGAAAGCGCGGTGGGCGGTGACGCCGTCGATCTGATCCGGCTTCTGCGGGCACTCGCCGGCGGTGACCGCGTGCCGCAGCCGGTCGCGCGCACCCGCGGGATCCAGCTTCTCGAAGATCACCATCGGGTCGCTTTCCGCGGCCAGCCAGGTCTTGTCCAGCAGCCCCGTGGCGTCGCTGACCCACGCGTCCCTGATCATGCCGCCGTGGTTGTGGTCGATCAGCACGGAAAGCGCATGCGACCTGGCGCCATAGGCGAACGTCGTCGTCACCGACTCGTGCTGGCCGCTCGTGTCGCCGTAGTGCCAGCAGTCGCCCACCGCGGGCACGCCCAGGCCGTCCGCCCAGGCCGGGTCGGGCACGCCGCCGGCCTTGATACGTCCGGCCGCGTCGGTGGCGGTCCTGGCCAGTTCGGGCGGCCCGAGCGCCGCGAGGATGCGCAGCAGCGCGAGTGACTCTCTGGTCGCCGCCGCCGCCGCGGCCGGGACGAGCGACCGGGCCAGCGCCGACATGATCTCCGCCTCGCTGTCCCCGGAACGGGACAGGGCGCCGATCATGTCCGAGCCCCACAATTCCGCGTCGATCGGCGCGTGCACATCCGGCAGGACGTCCTGGGCTTCACGCAAGATCACGTCGACCGCCGCCGTTAGCGCTATCGGCGCGAAAAGCTGCTCGATGTCGGGGTCGTCAGAGTCCATGCGGGTATCTTTCCACTTCGCCGGCGCACGCGCCGTCCGGCGGCAAAATAATCGTCCCGGCGGGTCAGGCGCCTGACCCGCCGGGACGATAAAGAGGACGTTACGTCAGCCGACCGGGAGGTTGCCGTTCAACCCGTTGCCGCCGGCCACGCTGCTCACGCCCGGCACGATCCCGGACACGCCGTTCAGCGAGCCGGTCACGCCCGACAGCGAACCCGCCGCGTCGTTCCCGGGGGTGGTGACCCGGCCGACGGTCGAGCCAAGCGACTGGGACACGGCGCTGGAGCCGGGGATCGTCTTGGCCGACTGGGCCACGGACCCCACGGTGGGGAGGTTGGTCCCGCCCGGCAGGTTGCCCGCGGCCCGGCCGACGTTGGACACGGTCCCGTTCAGCTGACCGGGCGTCACCGACTGCGCCGTCTTCGCGACCGAGCTGCCGCCCATGGCCACGCCCGGCAGACTGGTGTTCTGGCCGCCGATGCCCGACACCACGTTCGGCGCGGACTGCAGGCCGGGAACGCTGTTGTACACGCCAGTCGCCGTGGAGGCGATGCCAGAAGCGGTGCCCAGGCCGGGAAGGGCCTGCGCGACGGGGGCCAGGGGCGCCGGCGCCGACTGCTGCCGCAGGCTCAGGTGCTGCACAAGGTCACGGCCCGCCGGAGCCACGTTGCCACTGACCATCATGGGGACGCTGTGCGGGGACGGCAGCGAGGAGATGAGCGCGGAGGCGGACGGCATCGTGGTGCCCGTCGATGCGAACGCGGTCCCGGTGCCGAAGATGCCGGCCACCAGGAATGCCGACGCGGCACCCCCGAAGGCAATACGCCGCTTGTACACGGATGACTCCATTTCCGTCGGAGGGCTTGGGTTACTAAAAGTGTTGATCCGACGCCGGGACGATAGCACACGCAGGGTCATCGGCTAGTCACTATTAGAAATAAGGGAGTTACCGGCGCGGGCGTTAGCGGGCGCGGGCGAAGCAGTCCGCCAGGTGATCGTTGACGATGCCGCAGGCCTGCATCGTCGCGTACGCGGTGACCGGACCCGTGAACGTGAAGCCGTGCTCGCGGAGCCGCGCCGACAGGAGCTTGGAGGCGGGCGTGGACGCAGGCACGTCGGCCAGTGTCCGCGGCGCGGGCCGGTCCTCGCCCGCTCCGGCGTAGCTCCACACGAGCTCGCTGAGCCCGGCCGGCAGTTCGAGCGCGGCGCGGGCGTTCGTGATCGCCGCGTTGATCTTGGCGCGGTTGCGGATGATGCCCGCGTCGGCCAGCAGGCGCTCCACGTCGGCCGGGCCGAAGCCGGCCACCGCCGCGATGTCGAAGCCCGCGAACGCCGCGCGGAAGTTCTCCCGCTTGCGCAGGATCGTCAGCCAGGACAGGCCCGACTGGAACGCCTCGAGGCAGAGGCGCTCGAAGATCGCCCGGTCGCCCCGGACCGGCCGACCCCATTCCTCGTCGTGGTAGGCGACGTACTCGGGCGCGCTGAGCCCCCAGGGACAGCGCGGCTTCCCGTCCGGTCCGGCCGCCGCCCCGCGCTCCGCCTGGGCCGCGCTTTCCGCCTGCGTCACGCTCTCCGGCTCAGCCATGGGACTGCTCCGGCGGGACGCCGCCGCTGCCCGGGCTGCCCGGACCACCTGTGCTCTCTGGCTCCGCCGACTCCGGGGCTTCCCCGGCCCGGCGGTGCCGCGCCCCCTGGTACGGGCTGCTCAGCGGCGGGGCGGTGGGAGCGGGATCCTGGCTCAGGTCCGTGACCAGTTGCTCGAGCGCCACGATCCGCACGTCGCGGGCCCTGATGGACTCGGCGATCCGCTCGAGCGCCTCGTCGGTGGCCTGCGCGTTGTAGCCCCACAACGCCGTCGGCGGCCGCAGCAGCACCACGTCGGTGGCGGACACCGGCCCGAGGTCGAGCGGAGCGTAGTCGGGGCGTTCGGCGGACAGTTCACCACCCCGTCCGGTCGCGACGTACACGACGGCGCCAAGGACGACAAGGGCGGCGATTACCAGTACGACAGGCACATAAGAATCGTGCCATGTCCAGTCCACTAAGTCCTACTCCGCTGACGCGACCGCGACAGGCTCCACGCCGAGGATCAGGCCCGGCGGGTCCGGTCAGCTCGCCGGCACCGTCCACTGCTGGGTGAACAGGCCGTTGCAGTCGTAAATCTGCAGTTGTGTCCCGTCCGTGGTCTGACCTTGCGGATCGTCGAGGCACCGGCCGGACTGCGGGTTGTACAGTGAGCCATCGCTGCGGGCCACCCACTGCTGGCCGCCGGCGCCATCACAGTCGTAAAGCTCGACTTTGGTGTAGTTCGCGGTGCCGTCCCCGTCGATGTCCAGGCACTTGTCGTAGGCGCGGATCGTCCCGTCGCTCTCCAGCGACCACTGCTGACCGGTGGCGATGCCGCATGTATACAGCTGCACGGCGTTGCCGTTGGCGGAGGTGTTCGTGTTCACGTCGAGGCACTTGCCGGTCGTGCCGGG
>DASZKN010000297.1:0-10418 GCA_035552855.1 Trebonia sp.
CGTGATCATCGGCAACTGGCAGCTCCGCAACGACTGCACCAACGCCCTCTCGCCGAACTGCTACCAGGTCCGGGACCCCCTAGATGCCGCGGTGGTCGCCGCTGCGGTGATGGGCGCCTGCTTCGGCTTCCTGTGGTGGAACGCGCCCCCGGCGAAGATCTTCATGGGCGACACCGGCTCGCTCGGCCTCGGCGGCGCGCTGGCCGGCCTGGCGATCGTCACCCGGACCGACCTGCTGCTGCTCCTGCTCGGCGGGCTGTTCGTGATCATCACGTTGTCGGTGGTGATCCAGGTCGGGTCGTTCAAGCTCACCCACAAACGGGTGTTTCGGATGGCGCCCCTGCAGCACCACTTCGAGCTGGCCGGGTGGGCGGAGACCACGATCGTGGTCAGGTTCTGGCTGATCGCGGGCATGTTCGTGGCCCTCGGCCTCGGCATCTTCTACGGCGGCTGGCTCCAGCTCCCGAAGTTAGGCTCGATTCCAGTTGGCGAGAACGACCCGGTCGGTCGGGCGCCGGGGCCAGGACCGGATGGATGCCGCGGCCGGCCGGGGGAGCCGGCTAGCCGAGCGCCAGGGCGCGGTCCAAGTCGGCGATCAGGTCGGCGGGGGGCTCGATGCCGGCCGACAGGCGGATCAGCGTCTCCGGCGCGGTCTCGGCCGCCCAGCGCGCGCGTCGTTCCCAGGTCGATTCGACCCCGCCGAAGCTCGTCGACGGGACGATCAGCTCCGCCCGCGAGATCACCGCATCGGCGTCGGCCGCCGTGCCGGAGAGCTCGAAGGAAAGGAGACAGCCCGCGCCGTTAGGGAGCTGGGATCCGACGAGCGGCCCCGCGGACAGCCCGGGGTAATGCACCGCCGCCACCCGCGGATGCCCCGTAAGGTACCGGGCGATCTCCAGCGCGTTCGACGACTGCCGCGCGATGCGGAGCGGCAGCGTCTTGAGGCCGCGCAGCACCAGCCAGCTCTCGAACGGGCCAGGGATCGCGCCGCCCGACGTGCGCCAGTCGCGCACCGCGGCGGCGAGTTCGGGCGACGCCGTGACGATCGCGCCGCCGAGCACGTCGGAATGCCCGGACAGCGATTTCGTGAGCGAGTACACCGACGCGAGTGCCCCGAACTCGAGCGGCTTCTGCAGCAGCGCCGTGGCCACCGTGTTGTCGACGACGAACGGCGCCCCGGCGGCCGCGGCCATCTCGCCCAGCCGCGCCAGGTCAGCGACCCGCAGCAGCGGGTTGGTCGGCGTCTCGGCCCACAGCACGGACGGCGCCGACCGCAACTCCGCCTCGACGGCGCGCGGGTCGAGCAGGTCCACCGCCACCGCTTCGGCGCCGTGCGGCCGGAGCTTCGCGGCCAGCGCGCGCGTGTTGTAGTAGCCGTCGGACGGGAACACGATCCGCTTCCGGCCTTCCGCGAGCGCCAGCATCAGCGCCATCGACGCGGCCTGCCCGGACGCGAACGCCACGGCCGTGGTGCCCGGTCCCTCGATCGCGGCGAGCGCGTCCTCCACGGCGTCCCAGCCCGGGTTCGCGGCCCGGCCGTAGCCGCGGGCCGGGTCCGGCTCCCCCTGGGAGACGTAGGTGCTCGCGGGCATGAGCGGCGGCGCCAGCGGCGCGCCGGCGCCGCGTTCCGTGCCCGCGTGGATAAGCCGTGCCTCCGCGCTAAATTCCATGAATCCCATTATCTTGGGCGACACGCGGCGAAGGTCCACCGCCCCGACGTGCGCGACCCGGACACTAGAGACATGTATGCCCGCACGGTCAGCAGCCCTGCCGGAGACGTCTACGATCCGGGGGAACCGGACGACTTTCCCCGGCCGCGCGACAACGGCCGGCGGTCCGGGCCGGCGGGCGACAGCAAGCGGTCCGGCCGGTCCGGGCCGTCGGAGCCGTCTGTACTGCTGGCGGGGCTGCGGGAACGGGCGCACGCCGCCCGCGTCCTGCTCGACCGGCCGCTGACGCCGTACTACCTGATCGTCGGCATCACCACGCTGCTGCTGTGCCTCGGCCTCGTCATGGTCCTGTCCACGGGATCGGTCGTGGACCTGACGGTCGGGAAGTCGCCGTACTCGGACTTCGAGAAGCAGCTGCTCGGTGTCGTCCTCGGCATGCCGCTGCTGTGGCTGGCGGCGCGGTCGTCGCCCCGGCTGTTCCGCGCGGCCGCCTACCCGCTGGTGGCGATCTCGGTGCTCGGGCTGCTGCTCACGCTGATTCACGGCGTCGGACAGTCGGAGAACGGCGCCGCCCGGTGGATCGCGTTCGGCTCGTTCCAGTTCCAGCCCTCGGAGCTGGCCAAGCTCTCGCTGGTGCTGTGGGGCGCCGACCTGCTGGCGCGCAAGGAAAAGCTCGGTCTGATCACGGACTGGCGGCACATGCTGGTTCCGCTGCTGCCCGGCACGGCGATGCTCGTGCTGCTCGTCATGGCGGGTGACGACCTGGGCACGACGAGCATCCTGCTGGTCATCTTCCTCATGCTGCTGTGGATCGCGGGCACGCCGGGCCGGGTGTTCACCGGCATGCTGATCCTGATGGGGCTGGTGTTCCTGCTGCTGATCGTGACCGCCGGGTACCGGGCGGCCCGGCTGACGGAGTTCTTCAACCAGGGCAACAGCAACCCGCTCGGCCAGAACATGCAGGCCATCCAGGGCAGGTACGCGCTCGGCTCCGGCGGCGTCTTCGGCGTCGGCCTCGGGTCGAGCCGGGCGAAGTGGGGCTGGGTGCCCGAGGACACCAGCGACTTCATCTTCGCGATCGTCGGCGAGGAGTTCGGGCTGATCGGCACGCTGTGCGTGACCGCGCTTTACGGCGGGCTCGCGTTCGCGGGGCTGCGGGTGGCGCGGCGGGCCACGGACACGTTCAGCCGCCTCGCCTGCGCGGCCATTACCGCCTGGATCGTCATGCAGGCTGTGGTAAACATTGGTGCGGTGATCGGCGTGCTGCCGATCACCGGGGTACCGCTCCCGCTGGTCTCCGAAGGGCTTTCGTCGCTTCTCGTCACGATGGTGGCACTCGGCATGCTCATGTCATTCGCCCGGCGGACGCCAGGTGCGGCGGAGGCGTTGGGTGCTCGTGGCCCCGGCGTGCCGTCTCGCGTTCTAAGCTGGGTTCGCCCGGGACACGACATGCGTAACTGATTGATCGACGGTGAAGCGATGAGCGAGGAGCACGGATGAGGGTCGTTCTAGCTGGCGGAGGTTCCGCCGGTCACATCGAACCCGCCCTCGCCCTGGCCGACGCGCTGCGGCAGGCGGACAGCGGGATCTCGGTGACGTGTCTCGGCACGAAACGGGGCCTGGAGACCAGGCTTGTCCCGCTCCGCGGTTATGAGCTCGAACTCATCCCCGCGGTGCCGCTGCCGCGCTCGGTCAGCGCCGACTACCTCACCGTCCCCGGCCGCCTGGCCGGCGCCGTGCACACCGCGGGCCAGATCCTGGAGCGGGTAGGCGCGGACGTGCTCGTCGGGTTCGGCGGCTACGTGTCGGCGCCCGCCTACCTCGCGGCCAAGCGGCACCACGTGCCGATCGTGGTGCACGAGGCGAACCCGTCGCCGGGTTTCGCGAACCGGCTCGGCTCCCGGCTCACCTCCTACGTCTTCACCGGCAACCCGGACGCGAAGCTGCGGGGCAGCCAGTTCATCGGGCTGCCGGTCCGCCGGGACATCGCCGAGCTCGACCGGTTCAAGCTGGGCGACGAGGCGCGGGCGCACTTCGGGCTGCGCCCGGACCTGCCCGTGCTGCTCGTGTTCGGCGGCTCGCAGGGCGCCGCGTCGCTGAACCGCGCGATGGTCGGCGCGGTCGCCGCGATCAGGAACGCCGGCGTGCAGGTGCTGCACGTGACCGGGCCGAAGAACGTCAGTGACGTCCAGGCGCCCGCGGGCACCGTGCCGTATGTGGCCGTGCCGTACGTAGACCGGATGGACTTCGCCTACGCGGCCGCCGACTTCGCGTTGTGCCGTGCTGGCGCCATGACCTGCGCCGAGCTCACCGCCGTGGGGCTGCCCGCCGCGTACGTGCCGCTCCCGGTCGGCAACGGCGAGCAGCGGCTGAACGCGCTGCCGATCGTGCAGCGGGGCGGCGGGCTGCTCGTGGACGACGCGGAGCTGTCCGCCGACTGGATCATGAAGTCGCTGCTTCCGATCCTCACGAACATCGACCAGGTGGCCGCGATGTCCGAGGCGGCGGCCGCGATGGGGCGCAAGGACGCGGACCGCTGGCTGGCCAAGGCGGTCATCGACATCGTGGCGGCGGAGAAAGAGTCCGCCGCGCGGGAGGCCGCCGTGCGCGGGCTCGCCAAGCTGGGCAACGACGGCGTGGTGGAGGAGCCCGACCCGCTCGACGCGCCGGTCCCGCCGGGTAGCTTCGACCCGTTCACTCCGCAGCCTTCCCAGCCTCCCCTGCGGGGGCAGTACCCCCCGCAGGGCCAGTACCCGCCCCAGGGCCAGTACCCGCCGCAGCAGGGCCAGTACACGCCGCCGGGCCAGTACGCGCGCCCGGCCTCGCCGCCGGCCCCGGGCCGGCACCGGCGCTAACGGGCCGCGCGACGGCCGAGCAGTCCTAGTAGGGAGAACAACGCACATGCCGCTGGTCACGCCCACGGAGCCGGTCCCCCTTGGCGAGCTGGGGCGGGTGCACTTCGCCGGCATCGGCGGTGCCGGGATGTCCGGCATCGCGCGGATCATGCTGGCCCGCGGGGTCGGCGTCTCCGGCAGCGACGCCGCCGCGTCCCCGGTGCTCGAGACGCTGGCCGACCGCGGGGCGAAGACCTACGTCGGGCACAGCGCGGACAACCTGGGCGACGCCGACACGCTCGTGGTCTCGAGCGCGATCCGCGACGACAACCCCGAAGTGGCCGCGGCGCGCCGCCGCGGGCTGCGGGTGCTGCACAGGGCCGGGGCCCTCGCCGCGCTCATGTTCGGCAAGCGGGTCATCGCGGTCACCGGCACGCACGGCAAGACCACCACCACGTCGATGATCGCCACCGCGCTGCTCGAGACCGGCGCGGACCCGGGCTATGTGATCGGCGGGACGCTGGCCGCGACCGGGACCAACGCCGGCGACGGGGCGGGCCGGGACTTCGTCGCGGAGGCGGACGAGAGCGACGGCTCATTCCTGATGTTCGCCCCGGACGCCGCGGTGATCACGAATGTTGAGGCCGATCACCTCGACAACTACGGCACGCCCGCGGCCTATCAGGCCGCGTTCCGGGCCTTCGCCGCGCGGATCAAGCCCGGCGGCCTCCTCGTCACCTGCGCCGACGACAACGGCACGCGGGAACTGGCGAAGGAGGCCCGCACGCTGGCGCTGCGCGTCCGCACCTACGGGGAAGCGCCCGACGCCGACTACCGGCTGACGCGGATCGCCGCGCACGGAATGGAGACGCGATTCGCGGTGGCGGCCACCGGGGAGCCGTCCGGGGAGACCCACACCGATCTGTCCGTGGCGGTGCCGGGCAGGCACAACGCGCTGAACGCCGCGGCGGCGTTCGCGACCGTCGTCGAGCTGGGCACCGCGCCGCCGCTCGCCGCGACGGCGCTCGGCCGCTACCGGGGCGCGGCGCGCCGCATGGAGCCGAAGGGCGAGGCCGCCGGGGTCCGGGTGCTCGACACCTACGCGCATCACCCCACCGAACTGGCCGCCGACCTGCGCGCCGCGCGCGACCTGGCCGGCGCCGGGCGGGTCATCGCGGTGTTCCAGCCGCACCTGTACAGCCGGACGCGGATCTTCGCCGCCGACTTCGGCGCCGCGCTCGGGCTGGCGGACGAGGCGGTGGTGCTCGACGTCTACGCGGCCCGCGAGGATCCCGAACCAGGGGTGACCGGCAAGCTGGTGGCCGACGCGGTGCCCGGCGGCCGGGCACGCTACGTGCCCCTTTCCGCCGAGGCGCCACGGGCGGTCGCGTCGCTCGCCACCGCGGGCGATGTCGTGCTGACGATGGGGGCGGGTGACGTCACCCGCCTCGGTCCGCTGATCCTGACGGAGCTCGCGCGGTGAGCGACGAGCGCCCGGTGAGCGAGGAATACGCTCCGCCTCCCCCCTACCGGAGCGAGGAGCCCGTCCAGCCGTCCCCGGCCCGGCGCCCCGGGGGGATGGTCAAGTGGCGGACGGCGTTCTTCGTGCTGGCCGGGGCGGGCGTGCTCGCGGCCGTGGCCTGGGCGCTGCTGGGCTCGCGGCTGTTCGTCGTGCGGTCTGTCGCCGTGGCCGGCGGGACGGCCGCGCTGCCGGCGTCGCAGGTGGTCGCGGTGGCCGACGTGCCGCTCGGCACGCCGCTGTCCCGGGTCGACACGGCCGCCGTCGCCCGGCGGGTGGAAACGATCAGGCAAGTCGCCTCGGCCAGCGTGTCCACGTCCTGGCCGGACGGGCTGCACATCACCGTGCGCCAGCGGACCGCCGCGGTCGCGGTGCGGATGTCCGGCGGCGGCTACGACCTCGTCGACGCGACCGGCGTGATCGTGCGCTGGTCGAAGGCCAGGCCGGCGGCGCTGCCGCTGTTCGCCACGTCCCGCGCCGGCACCGCCCTCCAGGGTGACGCGAGCCTGGCCACCGCGGCGGCGGTGCTGCGCCAACTGCCGGCGTGGCTGTCTCATTCGGTGGCGTCAGTAACGGCGAACGGACCGGTGACACTCCGCCTGCGGGACGGCAAGACCGTCGTCTGGGGAGGCACGGACCGGGCCGCGGAAAAGGGCCGTGAACTTGCTATCCTGATCCGCGATCCAGCGCACTACTACGATGTGAGCGCTCCAGGGACCGTCGTGACCAGGTGATTTATGAGAGCGGCACAGCGACACGCGAAACGGGTTCGCGCGTGGTTAGTTGACCCGGGTGCCTTCCGACCCTACTGTCCGTATCAATCGTGAGGATAACAAAACTCTAAATCTCAACCTGAACGTGAAACATCATACCGCCTTGGTCGGCCGATTGGGCAAGGTTTCAGCAGTTCAGGGCCGGGGGCCGGCGCAGGCGCCAAATGGCATCGGCTGGGCACGTAGAACGAGCGGAAAGGTACCCTCCTCGTGGCAGCACCGCAGAACTATCTGGCGGTCATCAAGGTCGTCGGAATCGGCGGGGGCGGCGTTAACGCCGTCAATCGCATGATCGAAGAGGGACTCAAGGGCGTCGAGTTCATCGCTATTAATACCGACGCCCAGGCTCTGCTTATGAGTGATGCCGACGTCAAGCTCGATGTCGGCCGGGAACTCACCCGCGGGCTTGGCGCGGGGGCGAACCCCGACGTCGGCTGCAAGGCGGCCGAGGACCACCGCGAGGAGATCGAAGAGGTGCTCAAGGGCGCCGACATGGTTTTCGTCACGGCGGGGGAGGGCGGCGGCACCGGCACCGGCGGCGCGCCCGTGGTCGCTAGCGTCGCCCGGTCGCTCGGCGCGCTGACCATCGGCGTGGTGACCCGGCCGTTCGGGTTCGAGGGCAAGCGCCGCGCCATTCAGGCCGAGGTCGGGATAGAACGGCTGCGCAGCGAGGTCGACACGCTGATCGTGATCCCCAACGACCGGTTGCTGTCGATCTCCGACCGGCACGTCAGCGTGCTGGACGCGTTCAAGGCGGCCGACCAGGTGCTCCTCTCCGGTGTCCAGGGCATCACCGACCTGATCACCACGCCCGGCCTGATCAATCTCGACTTCGCGGACGTCAAGTCCGTCATGTCCGGCGCCGGCTCCGCGCTGATGGGCATCGGCTCCTCGCGCGGCGACGACCGGGCCGTGGCCGCCGCCGAGATGGCGATCTCGTCGCCGCTGCTCGAAGCGTCCATCGACGGCGCGCACGGCGTGCTGCTGTCCATCCAGGGCGGCTCCGATCTCGGCCTGTTCGAGATCAACGAGGCCGCGCAGCTCGTCTCCAACTCCGCCGCGGTCGACGCGAACATCATCTTCGGCGCGGTCATCGACGACGCCCTCGGCGACGAGGTGCGGGTCACGGTGATCGCGGCCGGCTTCGACGAGGCGCGGCACGGGCGTCCCCCGGCGGGCGCGGTGGTCAGCGGCAGCGTCGTGAGCTCGACCACGGGCACCGGCGCCTCCGGTTCATCCGCCGCTCCCGCCGCCAGCGGCACGCTCGGGTCCGCGGGCAACGGCGCGGGGGCCGGCCACCAGGGCGCCACGGTCGGCAACTCGGCGGGAAACGGCGGCTCGGCGGGACACGGCGGCTCCGCTGGTTCCGGCGGCTCCGCTAGCTGGGGTGCGTCGAACCCGGCCAACGGGTCGTCCCGCGCGGCGGGTGACGCGGCCGGCGCGGACAGCGGCGATGATCGCCAGGGCACCGCGCCGGGTAGCGCGGCCGCGGCGAGCGGCAGCGGTGCCGCGGCCGGCGGATCCAACCGCCAGGCCGGCGCGGGCAACGGCACGGACGCCCACGGCGGCGCGAAACCAGCCCCCGCCGCCACAGCGGTCACACCTAGCACAGCAGCTACAGCGGCCACGCCGGCACCAGCAGTCCCGGCGGCGGCCAAGACGCCGGATCCCGGGCTGGTTGCCGACGTGCCCGCCCAGCATCCTGCCGAGGCGGCCAGCTACGTGCCGGCGACGGTCTCGTTCGTGTCGCCCGACGGCGACGAGGACGAAGCGGAAACCCGGGACGTCGCGCCCGGTGCCGGCGCCGCGTCCGGCTGGCGGGACTCCGGCCGACACGGCGGGGCCAGCGCGCCCGGCACCGGCGGCACCGGCGACAAGACCTTTGACGTTAACACGAACCGGCGCCGTCCTGTGGTGTTCGAGGAGGACGACGACCTGGATGTCCCCGACTTCCTCAAGTGAGCCGGACCCGTCGGTAAGTGAGCCGGACCCGTCGGCTCGCCGCGCGGAACTAGCGGCCAACCTGACGGACGTGAGGGAGCGGATCGACGCCGCGTGCGCCGCGTGCGGTCGTGCCGCGTCCGGGATCACCCTTATCGCCGTCACGAAGACGTGGCCCGCCGCCGATGTCCGCCTGCTGAGCGAGCTTGGCGTCACCGATGTCGGCGAGAACCGCGACCAGGAGGCCGCCCCCAAGGCCGCGGCGTGTGCCGACCTGAGCCTGACGTGGCATTTCGTCGGGCAGTTGCAGACCAATAAGGCGCACAGCGTCATGCGGTACGCGGATGTCGTGCACTCTGTGGACCGGCCGCGGCTCGTCAGCGCCCTCGGCCGCGCCGCCCGGGCCGCTGGCCGCGCGGTCACGTGCCTCGTACAGGTCAGTTTTGATAATGATCCCGAACGAGCCGGGGTGACTCCCAGCGAACTCCCCGCACTCGCCGCCGCCATCGAGGCCGAGCAAGGCCTGCTGCTCGGCGGCGTGATGGCCGTCGCGCCCCTGGGCCAGGACCCGGCGCCGGCGTTCGCCGCCCTGCGTGAATGCTCCGATACGGTGCGCCGTGTCCGGCCGACCGCGACGATCATCTCCGCCGGCATGAGCGGTGACCTTGAACACGCGATCCGGGCCGGCGCGACACACCTGCGAATTGGTACGGCGTTGCTCGGAGCCAGAAGGCCGCTCGTCATGTAATGTCCGTCGCGTAAGGCTGTGTCGCGTAAGGCTGTGCGGTACGCGACGCCGCGCGGGGAGTGGCACGACGGAGGACTGAAGGATGGCCAGCGCGATGCGCAAGATGGCGGTCTACCTGGGCCTCGTGGAGGACGATCGCCAGTATCAGGACAAGTACGACGCGTACGAGGAGTACGAGGAGTACGACGAGTCATCTGATCTGGTGGATTCCGCGGACTACGGGTACCCGGACGCCGACCCGCGCGTCGTCGAGCAGCCTCCGCAGCAGGTTGAACTAGCGCGTATCACGACATTGCACCCGCGGACCTACAATGAGGCTCGTACCATCGGAGAGCACTTCCGTGAGGGCACGCCGGTGATCATGAACCTGACCGAGATGGTCGACAGCGACGCGCGTCGTCTTGTCGACTTCGCGGCGGGACTGATCTTCGGCCTGCGGGGGTCCATCGATAAGGTGACCAACAAGGTCTTCCTGCTGTCGCCCGCTAACGTCGAGGTAACCGCGGAGGATAAGGCCCGTATCGCGGAGCGTGGGTTCTTCAACCAGAGCTAGCGGACATGTAGTGATGCAGTGATAACAAGCAGTAGCCTTAGCAGTGCTCCTTCCCGAGAGCGGGCGGTCTGATGGACATCCTCAAGATCGTTCTTTACTACGTCCTGTGGGTCTTCCTCCTGCTCCTGATCGGGCGGATGATTATCACGTGGATCCAGGTCTTCGCGCGGTCATGGCAGCCGCGCGGGGTAATCCTGGTCGTGGCTGAGACAATCTTCACGCTGACGGATCCGCCACTTAAATTCCTACGTCGCTACATCCCGCCCCTCCGGCTAGGTACAGTAGCCATGGACCTCAGCTACATGGTGCTGTTCATTGTCGTACTGATTTTGCTACGAGTGGCAGTGCCGCGGCGTTGTAACCTGTACCGTGCTGATCAG
>DASZKN010000298.1:0-2094 GCA_035552855.1 Trebonia sp.
GACCGCGGCGCCGGCGCCCTGGACGACGCGCGACGCGATCAGCAGCACCGGGTCCCGCGCGAGGCCGCCGGCGAGCGAGGCGAGCGAGAAGGCGACGAGCCCCGCGATGAACATCCGGCGGCGACCGAGGAGGTCAGCCGCCCGGCCGCCGAGGATCAGCAGGCCGCCGAACGCGATCGCGTACCCGGTGACGACCCACTGGGCGACCGCCGTGCTCACGTGCAGCTCCCGCTCGATCGACGGGAGAGCGACGTTCACGATGCTGAAGTCGAGCACGACCATGAACGCGGCGACGAGGATGAGCGCCAGCCGGACGCCCGGGTGAGTAGCGACGGCGCTGCGGGTAGAAGAAAAGGATGGGCGGCGAACGGAGGCGCGTTCGGTGAGCATGGCACCAATCAATACGTTACGTGCAGTTTCGAAAGTCCATGGAGGTGTAACCCGCGGCGCGGGCGCGGTATGCCCGCCCCGGCGTGTTATCCAGGCCACTTCCGCCGCGCGCCGGCGCGCGGGCCTAGACAGCGGCAGATTCGCGATATATCTTAATAACTGGGAGGTAACGATGAACGAGTTCTTCCGGCGGCTGCTAGCCCCGTTCTCGGCACGGTGGTCAACGACCCGCTCGACGCTGCAGGAGCGCGGCGGGGAGGTCGGCCGCAAGGCGACCGATGCGCTGCACGAGTTCACCGAGAGCGACGCGGGCAAGCGCGCCGCCAGCAAGCTGCAGGACCTGCGCGGCAGCGACGCCGCCAAGCGGGCCGCGAGCAAGCTCGAGGACCTGCGCGGCAGCGACGCGGGCAAGCGCGCCGCCAGCAGGCTCGGCGATCTGCGCGACAGTGACCCGGGCAAGCGCGCGGCGGGCGCCCTGGCCGACCTGCGGCAGCGCGACTCCGTGCGCAAGGCCGAGGAAGCCGCCCGCAAGACGCTGCACGACCTGCGCAGCGGCGGCCCGGGCAACGGCGCCAGCACGTCCTGACGGCCATTCCCAACCCGATAAATCAGTTGCGCGTCGTCGCACCGAGGTGGCATTGTTCCCGCGTGCCGCCACGGTGCGGCGACGTTGTTTTCCCGTAGGTGAGGCGCCGGTCCTGGCAAGGGGCCGACGCGGTGCGGAAGGAGGGCCTGTGGTCATGACTACGCCTGTCACGGGCTTCACGCAGCCCGTCCTAGCCGCGATTCACCCGAGGAGAACCACCAGTGCGCGACAGCGCCGATTCCCACGACTCCGGTCAAGCGGAGTACGCCCGCCCGCGCCGCGGTAAGCGCGGCAAGCGGAAGTTCGACGACGACGAACCCACCTACCTGAGGCGGGCCCGTCACCGGCCCCGGCTGGACGCCGAGGACGCTTACGACGCGACCGACGGCCTCCCGGCGGGCGATCGCTGGTCCACCTGGGACCAGTCCACGCCGGCCGAGCGCGGCCCGGCGCCCCGTCCGGACTGGCTGGTAACCGAGCTCGCCGCCGTCGACACCGAACTCGGCGTGCTCAAGACCGGCAAAGAAGCCGACGTGTACCTGCTGCGCCGGGAAGTGCCCGGCACGGACCGGTCCTGTCTGCTGGCCGCCAAGCGGTACCGCGACGCCCAGCACCGGCTCTTCCACCGGGACGCCGGCTATCTCGAGGGCAGGCGGGCACGCGAGTCACGTGTGAGCCGGGCGACGGCGAACCGGACCGCGTTCGGCAGGCAGGCGATCGCCGGGCAGTGGGCGAACGCCGAGTTCACCGCGCTCTGCCAGCTGTACCCGGCGGGGGTGCCAGTGCCCTACCCCGTGCAGATCACCGGCACCGAGGTCCTGCTCGAGTTCATCGGCGACCCCGACGGCGCCGCGGCGCCGCGGCTGGCCGAGACGAGGCCGGACCAGCCCGAACTGGCCGATCTCTGGCATCAGCTCACGGAGGCGCTCGTGACGCTCGCGCACCACGGGTTCGCGCACGGCGACCTGTCGCCCTACAACTTGCTGGTCGACCGCGGCCGGCTGGTGATGATCGACTTGCCGCAGGTGGTCGACGTCATCGCCCATCCGGGCGGTCCGGGTTTCCTCGAGCGGGATGCCCGCAACGTGGCGACGTGGTTCGCGGCCAGGGGGCTGGCT
>DASZKN010000299.1:0-5649 GCA_035552855.1 Trebonia sp.
ATCGCATACTCATCCAGCTCATTAATCAGCCCGTCCACCGACGCCCGGTCCAGCGTCCCCGCCGGCCCCGCCAGCGACCGCTCCACCGCCGTATCCGGCACCTGCTTCACACACACGACCACGTTCAACGACATCCCTGCCTCCACGTATACCGACTACCGAGAGCTTATGTTACCCGCCAGTAGCAAGACTACTCGGCGGCCGCCGAAAGGCTTTTCCCGGCCGCCTCCACCACGTTCGCCAGCAGCATCGCCCGCGTCATCGGGCCGACGCCGCCGGGCATCGGGGCTATCCAGCCCGCGACTTCCCGCACTTCGGGCGCCACGTCGCCCACCAGGCGGCCCGCGTCCGTCCGCGTGATGCCGACGTCGAGCACCGCCGCGCCCGGCTTCACCATGTCCGCGGTCAGCAGCCCAGGACGCCCGGCCGCGACCACCACGATGTCCGCGTTGCGCGTGTGGGCGGCGATGTCCTTCGTGCCCGTGTGGCAGAGCGTCACGGTGGCGTTCTCGGACCGGCGGGTGAGCAGCAAGCCGAGCGCCCGGCCGACCGTGATGCCGCGGCCGATCACCGTGACGTCGGCGCCGGCGATCCCGACGCCGTACCGGCGGAGCAGCACGACGATCCCGTGCGGCGTGCACGGCAGCGGCCCCTCCTGGCCGAGCACCAGCTTGCCGAGGTTCACCGGGTGCAGCCCGTCCGCGTCTTTCGCCGGGTCCATCAGCGAGAGCACACGCCCGGAGTCGAGCCCGGCCGGCAGCGGAAGCTGCACGATGTAGCCGGTGCACGCCGGGTCCGCGTTCAGTTCGCGGACGGTCTCTTCCACCTGCTCCTGGGTCGCGGTCGCCGGCAGGTCCCGCCGGATCGAGGCGATCCCCACCTGCGCGCAGTCCCGGTGCTTGCCCGCCACGTAGGCATGCGAACCCGGGTCGTCCCCGACCAGGACCGTTCCCAGGCCTGGCCGCACCCCGCGCGCGGCCAGCGCGGCCACCCGCTCCGTCAGGTCCGCGCGCACCTGCGCGGCGGTAGCCTTGCCGTCCAGAATCGACGCGGTCATTGGGCTCCTCGTCAGCGATAGATCAGTGATAGAAGTGCCGGACACCCGTGAAGTAGAGCGTGACGCCCGCCGCCTGCGCCGCCTCGATCACGCTGTCGTCACGGACGGATCCGCCCGGCTCGGCTACCGCACGGACACCCGCCTCCGCGAGTATCTCGAAACCGTCAGGAAACGGGAAGAACGCGTCCGACGCGGCCACAGATCCGGCGGCCCGGTTTCCGGCCCTGGCCACGGCCAGCCGCGCCGAGTCCACCCGGTTGACCTGTCCCATGCCCACGCCGACCGAGGCGCCGCCCGCCGCGAGCAGGATCGCGTTCGACTTCACGGCCCGGGCCGCCTTCCACGCGAACGCCAGGTCCGCGAGCGTGCCGGCGTCTGCCGCCGCGCCGGCCTTCAGTGCCCAGTTTTCCGTAACGTCCCCTGGTGCCTCGACCAGGTCCACCGTCTGCAGCAGCATGCCGCCGCTCACCGGTCGCATCTCGACCGAGCCGGCGTCCCTGACGGGCGCGGGGCAGCGGAGCAGCCGGATGTTCTTCTTCGCGGACAGGATCTCCAGGGCCGCGGGCTCGAAGTCCGGCGCGATCACCACCTCGGTGAACACGTCGGCGACCTGGCGGGCCATCGCCGCGGTGATCACGCCGTTGGCCGCGATCACGCCGCCGAACGCCGACACCGGGTCGCACGCGTGCGCCTTCGCGTGCGCGTCCGCGAGGTCGGCGCCGATCGCGATGCCGCACGGGTTCGAGTGCTTGATGATCGCCACGGCCGGCGCGGTGAAGTCGAACGCCGCCCGGCGAGCCGCGTCGGCGTCGACGTAGTTGTTGTACGACATCGCCTTGCCGTGCAACAGCTCGGCGTCGGCGATACCCGAGTCAGCAGCGTTCGTTCGGCGGAAGTAGATTGCCGCTTTCTGATGGGGGTTCTCGCCGTAGCGGAGCACGTCCTTGCGCTGCCAGACCGCGGCGGTGACATCCGGCCAGCCGGTCTCCCGGGCGGTCTCGTCCGGGGCGTAGGCCGACGCGAACCAGGACGCGACCGCCGCGTCGTAGGCCGCCGTGTGCGCGAACGCCGCGGCGGCGAGGCGGCGGCGCTCCTCGAGCGTGAAGCCGCCCGCGGTGAGCGCGTTCCGCGTCTCCGCGTACTGGACCGGGCTCGTGACGACCGCGACGCTCGCGTGGTTCTTGGACGCCGCGCGGACCATCGCGGGGCCGCCGATATCGATCTGCTCGATGACCTCGTCGTCGCCTCCGCCGGACGCCACCGTCTGCTCGAACGGGTACAGGTTCGAGACCAGCAGCTGGAACGGCGCGATCCCGAGCTCGTCAAGCTGCCTGGCGTGCGCCGGGTTGGTCAGGTCGGCGAGCAGGCCGGCGTGCACCTTCGGGTGCAGGGTCTTGACGCGGCCGTCCAGGCACTCCGGGAAGCCGGTGAGGTCCTCGACCTTGGTGACGGGGATGCCGGCCGCCTCGATGGTCCTGGCGGTGCTGCCCGTGGAGACGAGCTCCGTCCCGCTTTCATGCAGGGCCCGGGCCAGGTCCTCCAGGCCGGTCTTGTCGTAGACGCTGACAAGCGCGCGCTTAATCGCGATCCGAGTCAACTGCCGATCCTCACCTTCCGTGGCGTTTCGACGGTCCAGCCCTCGCGGGCCATCCGGCCTACCGTGTCGACGAGCAGGACGCGTTCCGCGACCTTGATCCGCTCGTGCAGCGTTTCCTCGTCGTCATCATCGCGGACTTCCACCGCTGCCTGCGCGAGCACCGGCCCGGCGTCGACGCCCTCGTCGACGATGAACACCGTGCAGCCGGTCACTTTCACCCCGTACGCGAGGGCGTCGCGTACCCCGTGCATGCCGGGGAACGACGGTAGCAGCGCGGGATGCGTGTTCAGGCAGCGGCCGCCGAACGCGTCGAGGAAGTTCTTTCCCACCAGCTTCATGAAGCCCGCGCAGACGACCAGGTCCGGTTCGTAGCCCTGACACGCGCGGGCAAGCGCCTGGTCCCATTCCTCCCTGGCCGGAAAGTCCCGGACCTTGAGCGTGAAAGCCGGGATGCCGGCGCTCCGCGCCCGGTCCAGCGCGACGATGTCGTCGCGGTCGGCTCCGACGGCCACGATGCGCGCGCCGTAGCTCTCGTCCGCGCAGGCGTCGATCAGGGCCTGCAGATTGGTGCCCGCACCGGAGACGAGCACGACCACCCTCGCGTTCATAACCGCAACCCTAACCAGGAACGACCTTCAGGCTTGCCTCAGGTCGGCGCGAGGATGGTCCGGAACGCGGCACAATAGACGAGATATGTCCACACCTCCGGGCCGGCGGAACCCGTCACGGCCGCCCGCTCTTCAGCCCCAGCCGCTGCGTCCGCAGCGACCGCCCGCCGACCCGGCGCTCCAGCAGCGCGCCTGGGCCGCGGCCATGCTGGCACTCCTCGGCATCTTCGCCATCGTGGCGACGGGGAGCAACCTGCGCCGCGGGGTCATCGTCATGGCGGTGGCCGTGATCGTCGCGCTGACCGCCCTGTGGCTCGCCATCTCCGCCATGTCCCGGGCACGGCGCGCCGGCAGCAGCCGCCCGCGCGGCGCGGTCTTCGCCACCGTGCTCGGTGCCATCGGCGCCCTGTTCGCCGGGATGACGCTCATCAGTTTCCTGACGTTCTGGCCGGAACTCTCGCAGTACTCGCGGTGCCAGTCCGCGGCTATCACGGTGAGTGCGCAGCAGGCCTGCAGCCAGCAGCTGCAGAATTCCGTAGGCAACGAGCTCAGCATCCTCCGCCGCTGAGCGCGGTCAGGACTCCTCGTCCCGCTGGCCGGCCCAGGGATCGATGAAGATGCGGTGACCGCCCGCGTTGTCGGTCTCGTCCACCACAGTGCTCGTGCTGACCGCGGGGGCCAGCGGCCGCTCTTCGGGGGCCGGGGGCCAGTCCTCGGCCGGGCCGCGGCGGATGCGGCGGATGTGGCGGCGCAGCAGCAGCCAGTTGGCGGCGCCCGCCACCAGCGCGGCCGTCACCCCTACCTCGAGCAGCGCCACCAGGCCCACCTCGCCGCCCCGCGGGCCGACCGCGGCGAGCCTGCCGACCCCGAGCGGCCCGCCGGAGACCCGGGCGAGCACCCCCACGACGATCGCCGTCAGCGAGCCGGTGAGCAGTCCCCACAGCGGCGCGCCCTCAAGAAACGGCGTGGGCGCGATCCTGATCGTCATCAGTCCGGCCAGCGCGCCGGCGATGTAGGGGGCGGCCAGCACGAAGAAGCCGAGCCACGCGGGGTACGCCGCGCCCGAACCGACCGGGAGAGCGGCCAGCATGGGGAACGCCGGGATCGCGCCGAGCGCCGAACCGGCCGGTGAGACCGCCGTCCCCACGCCGAACGCGAACCCGGGCCCGAGCGTGTACGCGACGGCCCAGATCACGGAGTTCGGCAGGTAGGCGAGCTCGGCGAGCAGCAGCAGCCCGGAGCCGAAGGCGCCGGGCGCGAGCGAGCTGACCGCCTTCTGGTAGGCGTGCATGTGCATGATCAGCGAGACGCCGTCGAGCAGCGCTCCCAGGGCGATCAGCGCGCCGAGCGCCGCGAGCATGCCCAGCACGACCGACCGGGGCCGGAGCGGCAGCAGCCCGGTCAGCTTGCGCCAGGGCACCAGGCCGTGGGCGGCGCCGAACCCCCCCGCCACGAGTGCCAGCAGGAAACCCCAGCCAACGGCCTGCACCAGATCCGGCACCGTGGCGGAAGTGCGGCTGCCCACCGCCACCGCCGCGGTGAACAGCGCGTACGGCAGGGCGATCGAGAGCGCCGCGTAACCGACGTCCCGCAGCCGCCGCACGTGCCCCTCGTGCGTCAGCCACCGGCCGGCCCGCTCGAGCAGGGCCGCCGGCAGCAGCACGAGGCCGAGCGGCAGCAGCCCGATCCGGCCGACGCCGTGCACGCTGACCTCGACATGGTGCGCGACCAGCCAGAGCAGGCCGGCGTCGCGCAGCACGCTGGCCAGGCCGCCGCCGAACCCGACGTGCGGCGCCGTGATCCACCCGATGAGGCAGAGCGTGACGAGCACCGCGAGCCCGCCGGCCGCGGCCGCGAGCGCCGCGATACCGCCGGCGATGAGCATCGGTCTCGCGGGCAAGACGAGGCGGCTAGACGATTGGCCGGGCACACTGCTCACAACGCCCCATCCTGGCAACGTACCGGGCAAACGGCACGCCGCCACGCCGCCGGCGCTGAGAGCGCTGAGAGTAGGCTCACACGGCCCGCGTCCGCGACCTGAGCAGCGGTACCGGTTACGCACGGACTACGCTGCATGTGAACGCCGTATGTCACGCGGCATCATCCACATGCAAAGCAGCAACGGACCGAGATCGGACCCCAGTGGACCTGTTCGAGTATCAGGCTAAGGAACTCTTCGCCGAGTACGGCGTTCCGGTGCCCAAAGACAAGGTTGCCGACACCGCGGCGGAAGCGCGAGAGATCGCCACCGCGTTCGCGGCCGAGGGCATTCCCCAGGTTGTCGTCAAAGCGCAGGTGAAGACCGGCGGCCGCGGCAAGGCCGGCGGCGTCAAGCTCGCCGACGGACCAGCCGACGCGTATGAGAAAGCCCAGCGCATCATCGGGAT
>DASZKN010000300.1:0-10912 GCA_035552855.1 Trebonia sp.
GCGCCGTCCCGCAGGGCGATGCTGGCGAGAACCTCGGCGGTGCAGCAGATGATCGGGGCCCTGGGGTTGACGCTCGCGTCGCCGGTCATCATGCCGACGTTGGCCGCGCCGAACATGTCGATCAGCGCGAAGAACTTTTCCGACACCAGCGCCTTGATCGGGGCGGTGTAGTAGCTCTTCTGGTGACCCGCGAGGGCGGCGAAGTGCGCCCCGGCGGCGACCAGGCTCTTACCCGACCCGGTGGGCGTGGACAGGATCACGTTCGCGCCGGTGACGATCTCGATCAGCGACTCTTCCTGGTGCGGGTACAGGTCGAGGCCCTGGGTCTTCGCCCAGCCGGCGAACGCGCTGAAGATCTCGTCCGGATCCGGGGCGTCTGTCGTTGTCGTGCCGGCGGCGTTGGCGGCGGTGCGCGTGGGAAGCAGGTCGGTAAGCGTCATGGCGGTTTCAATGGTGCCTTGCGCCGGCGAGTGCATGGACCGCCGGGCTGGTTAGCCGCTTACACCTAGCCCAGGACCGCGCGGGCGCGGGTGACGACTTCGTCCGCGCCGAGGGCCGCGCAGATGGCGGCCAGGTCGGGGCTGCGGCGGGTGCCGGTGATCAGCACCCGGATCACCGCCGACGCGTCCGCGATCGAGCCGGAGTAGGCGTCCGGGTCCTTCTTGTACGTCTTCTGGTTCGGGGCGAACCCCAGCGCCGCCGCCAGCGCGCGGATCTGGTCGAACCACGCCGCCTCCGGCGAGGCCGAAGGCGGCTGGTAGCCGTCGGCGAACCCCGCCGCCAGCGCCCGCACCAGATCCGGGGAAAGCCCGCCGAACCGCTCGTCGGACGGATCGGTCACCGGCACGAAGATCTCCGGGAAGAAGTACCCGTACACCGGGCGGAAGTCCGCCCACTTCCGCAGGTCCTTGCGCGGGTTCGCCACCCCCTCGCCGCGCTCGATCGACAGCGCGCGCAGCGCCAGCGGCCGCTCGGCCGACAAGGTCTTGGCCAGGTCAGGGTCGTAGCCGCCGGCCCACGGCAGCACCCGGTCGACGATCTCGTCGCCGGTCAGCGTCGACACGAAGTCGGCGCTGATGTCGTCCAGCTTGACCATGTCGAGCAGCGGGCCCGCCGTCCCGAAGTCGGCCAGCCTGATCGGCGCGGCCAGCGCCTCCGGCAGCGGCAGTTCCGCGAGCCGCCCGTTGGCGAGCCCGCGCAGGTAATACCGCACGGCCTCGGGCGGAAAGCCCTGCTCGATGTAGAAGCCGACGCTGGCCTCGGGGTCCTTCCGCTTGGAGAGCTTGCGGCGGCTGCCGCCGTCCTGCTTCATCAGCGGCGCGATGTGCGCGTACTGGATGCGCCCGAACCCGAGCGCGTCGAAAAGCTGGTGGTGCAGCGGCACCGACGAGATCCACTCTTCGGCGCGCAGCACGAGCGTGATCCGCATCAGGTGATCATCGACGGCGTGCGCCAGGTGGTACGTCGGCAGCCGCAGCGCGTTCGCGCTCGACTTGAGGATCACGATGTCGTTGCGGTTGTCGTCGGCGGACAGCTCGCCGCGGATCGCGTCGGTGAAGCTGACGCGGCGGCCGGCGCCCGGCGACCGGAACCGCACGACGTAGGAGTCGCCGGCGTCCAGCCGCTCGCGGACTTGCTCCTCGGGGGCGTCCCGCCACAGCGCCCACTCACCGTAGTAGCCGGGCAGCGCGCCGGTGGCCTGCTGCCGGGCGGTGCGGGCCCGCGCCTGCTCCGGCGTCTCGAAGCACGGGTAGGCCTTGCCCGTGCGCAGCAGCTCGCGGACGTATGACTGGTAAACCGAGGCCCTCGCGGACTGCGTATATGGCCCGTAACGGCCCCTGGTGACTCCGCCCAGGTCCGACTCGTCGGCCTCGATGCCGAAGTAGTCGAAGCCCGCCTCGAACTGGGCGAGCGCGCCCTCGTGGAACCGGGCCTGGTCCGTGTCTTCCACGCGCAGCACGTACACGCCCCCGCTCTGCCGGGCGAGGGCGACGTTGATGCTCGCGGCGAAGATCCCGCCGATGTGCAGCCAGCCGGTCGGGCTGGGGGCGAACCGGGTGACGAGCGCGCCGTCGGGCAGGCCGCGCGGCGGGTAACGCTCTTCCCAGTACGCCGGCTCGGGCAGGTCGGCCGGGAACAGCGAATCGATGAGCTCCCGGCTGAGCACGGCTGGAGAACCTACGGTCATGAATGATTACTCTATCGGGGCAGCCACCGGAACCGGGCCCGCGCGGGGGAGCGCGGGCCCGCGAAGTCGTAGTAGTCCTCGAGGCGGGCGGCGACCGCGGACGGCAGCAGCCCGCGGGGCGCCTGGCCCGCCGCGTCGGTGAGCCGCGTGGCCAGCGCGTGGGCGGCGGGGCGGCGCGCCGGGTCCTTGGCCAGGCAGTCGGTGATGAACGGCAGCAGGTCAGGCGGGCAGTCCGTCAGGTCGGGAGCGTCCGGGTCGTGGTTCCCCGGGTACCCGCGCAGCGGCCACTGCCCGGTCGCCGCGAACAGCGCGACGCAGCCGAGCGAGAACACGTCGTCCGCTTCCTTGCCCGGCCACGGCGCGGTCAGCGCGGCGTGGTTGACGCCGGCGTCCGTCACCATCGGGCCGGCCGCGCTCACCAGCACGTTGGACGGGGACAGCCCGGCGTGCGTGAGGTCGTCTTCGTGCAGTGCGGCGAGCGCGTGGGCGATGCCCACCGTGAGCCAGAGGGCGGCCCGCCCGGGCAGCGGGCCGGTCTCGGCGATGACCGCGGCCAGCGACGGGCCGGGCACGAGCACGCTGGCGATCCAGGGCAGCACGGCCTCCGGGTCGGACGCGACCACGCGGGCGATGTGCGGTCCGCGCACGAGCTGCCCGGTGAGCACGCCCGCCTCGAGCCGGCGCCGGTAGCCCGCGCCGATCCCCGGGTTGAGCACCTTGACCGCCACCCAGTCGCCGTCGGGGGCGCTCGCCAGGTACACGCGCGCCGCCGGGCCCGCGCCGATGCGGGCGGTGATGCGGTAGTCGCCGGCGCGCTGCGGGTCCCCGGGGCCGAGCGGCAGGTAGGCGTCCGTGCTCCACTGCCGCGTCGAGATCCAGAGCCACGCCGTCCCGGAGAATTCCTTTTCCGCCACTTGGGCGGGGCGGAACTGCGCTCCCGGAATTCCGGGATAGCCGGGCTTAATGATCATGGAATGCACTTGATCGGATACCGCGACCGCGAGGTCGGTGGCGTCGTCGGCGAGCAGCGCCTCACGCAGCCGCTTGCTGCTCACCAGGCGGTTGATCTCCACGATCATGGGGCCGCCGAACCCGGCGGCGCTGTGCTCCACGAGCCCGATGCCCACCGCCATCCGCATCCGTATCCGGTCCCGGTGGCGGACGTTGTCCGCGTCGAGTCCGGCGGCCAGCGACCGGATCAGCACCGGCAGCACCACCGTGGGGTCCATGTCGGCGGGCAGCAGCGCGTTGATGCCGTCCCCGGTCCACTCGCACTCGACCCCGCGCGCCGCGGTCGCGGCGTCGTCCTCGGCGAGGCGCAGGCCGCACTGGCCGAGCATGTTCCTGACCAGCGCGGGGAGCCGGCGCTGGACCTCGTTCTGCAAAGGCGCCGGGCGGGACCCGTAGCCGACGACATCCAGCACGAAACCCATTCGAAGCTTCCGGCCTGACTTGGCGGCGTCGCCCCCGGTCATTCCCCCTCCTGCCATGCAGCGTAATAGGTAGCGCGGTCGCGGCGGAATGGCAAAATGTGCACAGTGCAGGTCGCCCCGCGCGGCGAGAGGAGGGGTACCGTTGGCGGACCGGGAAAACTGGCCCCCGTTGAGCCTGCTGGCGGCGCTGGCCGACGACGAGCGGACCGCTCTGCTCGCCCAGGCCAAGCGCGTCCACTTCCACGACAGGGAGATCATCGTCCTGCAGGGCGCCGACGGTGACTCGCTCTACGTGCTGACCGCCGGCGTGGTGCGGATCACGATGGCCGCCGAGAACGGCACGGAGGCGGTGCTCGCGATCAGGTCCCGCGGCGACCTGATCGGCGAGGTCGCCTTGTTCGACGACAAGCCGCGCGCCGCCACCGCCGCGGCGATCGGCGAGGTGGCCGCCGCGCGGATCAGCCGGGCGAGCTTCAAGGCGTTCGCGGCGGGCCATCCGCTGGCCTGGGCGATGATCATGAAATCCGTGGTGGGGAAGATGCGCGAGTCCGACGAGCGGCGCGCCCAGCGCGGGCTGCCCGCCCAGGACCGGCTGGCGCTCGTGGTCTTCCAGCTCGCGGCCGCGTCCGCCGACCGGAACTCCGACGGGTCGGTGGTGATCCCGCTGCTCACCCAGGGGGACATCGCGGACCTCGCGGGTGTCGGGGTGGCGAGCGCGGAGCGGTTCTTCGCCGGCTTCCGGCGGCAGGGCATCCTCGCGACCAGCTACAAGCAGGTGGCCGTCCTGGACATGAGACTGCTCGAGAAGATCGTTACGCATAAGCAGGTTTCCGGGGATTCCCTCGCGTGATGGAATCTTGCCGGCGCGGGTGCCATATGGTCGAGCGCGGAGATATCGCCTTTGCGGAGCGACCTCCGCGAGCGGTCGTGCCGGGGTGGCGGCCCGTCCGCTCGCCCTAGGCAGCGCCGCCGCTTGACCTGACAGCGGGATCGCGTCAAGCGGCGGCGCTGCCGGTAAAACGGGTAACTCCCGGAACCGTCCCATCGCGTGTACCATTGAAACCGCGAAGGGGAGTAGCTCCGTCGCCGGATGCCGACAATCTCGGCGCCGCGCCCGCCAGGGCGCGGGCCCGGTATCCGGGGGGCCGGGATCGTCCGGCCCGAGTGAGACCTTCGGCCGCAGCACCATGTGCCGGCAGCGTAGCGGCTGCCCGGTACCCCGCTGCCGTGCCGGAGGTCCGGGTCCGCCACCGGGAAGCCCGCCGGCCCGGCCCGATACTACGGAGACCTTGCCGGATGAGCGTGACCGCCGCGGTGGCGTCCTACGCCGCTGTCCTGCCCGCCGAGCTTCCGGATAAGACCATTTTCGCCTGCCTCATCCTCGCCAGCCGGTACCGGCCGCTGTACGTGTTCGTCGGGGCCGCCACGGCGTTCGCCGCGCAGGTCGCGCTCGCGGTCGCCGTCGGCGGAGCGCTGAGCCTGCTGCCGCATCGCTGGATCTACATCGCGACGGCCGTCGCGTTCGTCGCCGGCGCGGTGCTGCTGTGGCGCCAGCACCCGGAGCCCGACGACGACGAGATCGGGCGAGACGGCGTGCGCGCGACGTTCTGGCCAGTGGTGGCGACGTCGTTCGCGGTGGTGTTCCTGGCGGAGTTCGGCGACCTGACCCAGATCACGACCGTGAGCCTGGCGGCGCGGTTCCATGACCCGTTCGGGGTCGGGATCGGCGCGACGCTCGGGCTCTGGACGGCCGCGGCCGCCGCGGTGCTCGTCGGCTGGCGGCTGCTCAAGTTCATCCGGGTGAGCTGGCTGACGAAGGGCGCGGCGGTGATCATGCTGATCCTGGCCGGCACGAGCGCGTTCGCGGCGGCCGCCTTAGCCGGCCGGAGCCGGCCGCGTCCGGCCGCGGCTTTAGCCGGTGAGGTCCGCCAGCGACCCGGCGATCCAGTCCAGGTTGCCGGCGATCCACGGGAGCGCGGTCGGGTCGGCGGCGGCCAGCGCCGCCTCCTGGCGGGACGCCGTGTCGCCGTACAGCCGCGACGTCGCCACCCGCATCCGCAGCGCGGCTGGCTTGTCGCCGAACGCGCTGCCCGCCAGCACGCCGATGCCGTACCGGTCGAGGAGCAGCGCCGTGAGTTCATCGCCGCTGGTCACGCCGTAGCGACGGGCGAGCAGGCCGCGGTGCGGCTCGAAGTCCGGGTACAGGTAGAACGCCCCCTGCGGCGGTGCCACGAGCGCTCCGGCGGCGGCGAACCGGGCCGCGACCGCCCGGGCGACACCGGCGTGCAGGCGGCGAGACACCATGATGCGTTCAGTTATCTCGGGAAGCTCGCCGAACGCCAGCGCCGCGGCTTGCTGGACCGGCGCGGCGGGCGCGGACCAGATCTCGCTCCCGACGGCCAGCAGCCGCGCGCGGAGCGCGGCGAGCGCCGGGAATCCGCCGGGCAGCCGGGCAACGCCGAGGCGCCAGCCGCCGAGCGCCAGGTTCTTGGACAGCCCGGCCGTGACCACGGTCCGGTCGGGTGCGAGCTCGGCGGGGCTCACCGGCTCCGGCGCGTCGCTGAAGATCAGGTCCCGGTAAATCTCGTCGGAGATGATCAGCAGATGGTGCCGCTCGGCGACCGCGCACAGCGCCGCTATCGTGTCCGCCCTGGCGAGCGTGCCCGTCGGGTTGTCGGGCATCGTCACGACCACGGCGGCCAGCCGGCGGCCGTTCCTGGCGGCCCGGTCCGCGGCGACCGCGAGCAGTTCCGGGTCGGGCACCCCGCCCTCGCCGGGAACGATCGGCACGTGCACCGGGCGCACGCCGGCCAGCGCGGCCTGCGCCGCGTAGCTCACCCAGCTCGGCCGCGGGACCGCCACGTCCACCGCTCCGGTCGCCACCCTGTCATCACCGAGGCTCAGCAGCAACGCGAACAGCAGCGCCTTGCTTCCCGGCCCGCACACCACGTCCTCCGGCGACGTCGGCAGGCCGCGCCGCGCCCAGTAGCCGGCGGCCGCCGCGCGCAGCTCCGCGGCCCCGGCGACCGGCCCGTAACCGCCGAGGTGGGTGGCGGCCGCGAGCGCGTGCCTGAGCACCCCGGGAACCGGCACGCCCGCCTCGCCGAACGCCATCGCCAGCACTCGCTCACCCCGCCGCCGCCGCGCTTCCAGGGCCTCGTTCGCGGCCAGCGTCGCGGAGACTCCGGAGAGTCCGGACTTCGTAAAAGATTCGCCGTCGCTGCGTTCCGGCGTGGTTACTATCGGCAACGGGGCTGTGATGGCCATGAAACTCCGGCGCTCCTAAGCTGCGGGAATGTGCGATTCGTGTACTTCGCCTGCCCAGAATTTCTCTCCTAGAGCATTAGAACAAGCGCCGATGACTAGGGGATAGGTTAAGATTTCATAATGCTTGATATCCGCAGGCTCCGCATGCTGCACGAGTTCGCGGCCCGCGGCAGCATCGCGCGGACGGCGGAGGCGCTCGGTTACACGCCCTCGGCGGTCTCCCAGCAGCTGGCGGTGCTCGAGCGGGAGGCGGGCACGCCGCTGCTCGACCGGACGGCCCGCAGCGCCGGCCTCACCGACGCCGGCCGCCGGCTGGCCAGCTACGCCGAGCGCATCCTGGCGATGGTCGAGGAGGCCGAGGCCGACCTGTCGGCGCGGGCCGCCGAGCCGTCCGGCCGCGTGGTGGTCACGGCGTTCCCCTCCGCGGCGGTGGCGTTCGCGCCCGCGCTCGCCCGGTCGCTGCGCGCCCACCCGCAGCTGACGCTGCTGCTGCGCCAGTCGTCCCCGCCGGAAGGGCTGCAGCTTGTGCGCTCCGGCGAGGTGGAGGTCGCCATCGTCGACGACTGGACCGGGCGGCTGGCCGCGGACCTGAGCGGCCTCAACGAGGAATCCGCGGCGTCGGCGGCGTCCGGACCGGCGTCCGATGGGAGCGCGTCGCCCGAGGCCGGGCAGGGCGTGCTCAGCTATTACCACCTGGTCAGGGACCCGCTCGTGCTCGTGGTCGCGCGCGGCCACCCGGCGGCGGACCCGGAGCGCCCGGTCGACCTGCGGGCGCTGCGGCACGAGCCGTGGCTCGCCGCCCCGGTCGGCGAGCCGTCCCGGGACGCGCTTGACCGCCTGCTCGCCGCCGTCGGCGCGACCCCGACGGCGGCGTCGGAGTTCGAGGGCCTCGGCACGGTAGCCAACCTGGTGGCCCGCGGCCTCGGCATCGCGATCATGCCCCGGCTGGCCGTCGGCGCCTACGAGCGCCGGCTGGTCGTGCGGGAACTGCCCGCCGGCCTCGACCTGGCGCGGGACGTGTTCGCGGTGGCGCGGACGGCGAGCCTGCTGCGCCCGACGGTGGCCGTGATCGTCAGCGCGCTGCGCGGCGCGGCGCGCTCGATGTCGCAGCGGGCGGCGCACGACCAGCAGGAGTCCGTCGCGAGCGCCGAGGCCGTGTAGGTTGAGATCTCGTGACTGACGCCCTTGACCTGGCCGCGGACGGCGCGGCGCTGACCGCCGCCCTGACCGACATCGCCTCCGTCAGCGGCGCGGAAGCCGAGCTGGCCGACGCGATCGAGCGCGCGCTCAGGCCGCTGCCCCACCTCCAGGTGCGCCGCCGCGGCAACACCCTGGTGGCCCGCACGGAGCTGGGTCGCCAGGAGCGGGTGGTGCTGGCCGGGCACATCGACACCGTGCCGCACGCCGCCAACTTCCCGTCCGCTTTTAATCCTGAACGCACCATGCTGACTGGCGTCGGCACCTCCGACATGAAATCAGGGGTGGCGGTGCAGCTCCGTCTCGCCGCGGAGCTGGCGGCTCCGTCGCGCGACGTGACGTACGTGTTCTATGAGTGCGAAGAGATCGAGGCCGAGCGCAACGGGCTCTACCTGCTGTCCCGCTCGGCACCGGAAGAGCTGGCCGGCGACTTCGCCGTGCTGCTTGAGCCGAGCGGCGGCGCGGTCGAGGGCGGCTGCCAGGGGACGCTGCGCGCGGCCATCACGGCGACCGGCCAGCGGGCGCACACGGCGCGGGCGTGGATGGGCCGCAACGCGATTCACGCCGCGGGCGAGATCCTCGACGTGCTGCGCTCGTGGACGCCGCGGCGCCCGGTGGTCGACGGGCTCGAGTACCACGAGGGCCTGAACGCGGTGGCGATCTCCGGCGGGATCGCGGGGAACGTCGTGCCGGACTCCTGCGTGGTGACGGTCAACTACCGGTTCGCGCCGGACCTGACGCCCGCGGACGCGGAGGCGTACGTCCGCTCGCTGTTCTCGTCGTGGGACGTGGCGGTCCTCGATGCGGCGCCGGGCGCCCGTCCCGGCCTGACCGCGCCCCCGGCGGCCGCCTTCGTCGCCGCCGTGGGCGGCACGCCCCGCGCCAAGCTGGGCTGGACCGACGTGGCCCGCTTCGCCGAGCTCGGCATCCCGGCGGTCAACTACGGCCCCGGCATCTCGGAGATCGCCCACACGCCGGGCGAGTACGTCGAGGCCGCCGCCATCGAGGACTGCGAGCAACGGCTGCGCGCCTGGCTGGCCTGAGGGCCGCGCCTTCTGCCAGCCTGCCGGCCTGCCGGCCCGGACGGTTCGCTACTTCGCCATTTCCGAGAGGCTGAACGACGTCGTGTGCCGCGCGCCGTTCGCGTCCACGTAACTCACGGACACCTGCTGGCCGGGGTGCGTGTCGGACGTCAGGCCGGTCAGCGAGTCAGCGGAGGTCACCGAGTGGCCGTCGAGCGACGTGATGACGTCGCCGCCGCTGAGGCCGGCCGCCTCGGCGGGCGTGCCGGGGAACACCTCGCACACCAGAGCGCCCGAGCTGACCGGCGGGCTGGCGGAGTCGCCGGCCCCGTTCGGGTTGCCGAAGCCGTTGCCGCCGATCCCGTTGCTGCTCCCGCTTGACTGGTTGCCGCAGCCCTTGCCGGCGTCCGCCACGTTGATGCCCATGAAGCCGCCGAGGCCGATGTGCACGCTCGTGCTGGCGTGTCCCCCGGCGATCTGCTGCGCGATCGACGTGGCGTTGTTGACCGGGATCGCGAATCCCGTGGTGCCGGACTCGTTGGCGCCGAACCCCGACGAGGTGTTGGCCGCGGTGTCCATCCCGATGACCTGTCCGGACGCGTTGACCAGCGGGCCGCCGGAATCGCCTTCCTGGATCGGCGCGTTGGTCTGCAGCATGTCGTGCAGGGTCTCGGTCGTGCCGGAGCCGTTGTCGCTGGCCTCGATCGTCCGCCCGGTGGCGCTGATGACACCCTGGGCGGTCGACGGAAGGCCGCCGCGGCCGCCCGCGTTGCCGATGGCGAGCACGTGCTGGCCGACCGTGATCTTACTGGAGTTGCCCAGCGAGACGGTCTTCAGGCCGGAGGCGCCGACCAGCTGGAGCAGCGCGACATCGTCGGCCGAGTCGTAACCGAGGACCTTAGCGGTGTAGCTCCTCCCGGACTCCACCAGCCGGGCGGACACGCTCGTGGCCTCGTCGATCACATGGTTGTTGGTCAGCACGAGGCCGCTGGACGAGATCACCATGCCGGTGCCCTCGGCCGTTGCCTCGTTGTACTTGAGCGTCGACGTGACGTCCACGACGGCGGGGTCGATCCGGTTGGCCAGCGACTGCGCGTTCAGCGAGCCGGTGCCGGTGCCGGTGCCGGTGCCGCTGCCGCTGCCGCCGGTGCCGGAGCCGCCGGAGCCGCCGGACCCGGAGCCGCCGAAAGCCGGCCCGTTGCCGAACGGGTCCGTGCCCTGGCCACCGGAACCGAAGTTCGGCGAGGACACGGCGCCGGAGGAGCCGGCCGAGTGGTTGAGCGCGATCGCGGCGCCCGCACCCGCGCCCGCGGCGAGCACGGCCACCGCTATGTAGGCGAGTGTCCGGCCCCACCGCGAGCTGTGTGACGGCGGGGCTGTGCCGTAGCCGCCGTAACCCCACTGGTCCTGCCCGCCGGTGCCGCCCGGGCCGCCGTTCCACGGGCCGTGTCCGGGCTGGCCGTGTCCGGGCTGACCGAAACCGGGCTGGCCGTAACCCTGCTCTTCGAGTCCGGGCTGCGCGTAGCCGGGGTGGGCATATCCCGGCTGGCCGTACCCGGGCCGCGGCTGCTCCGCCGGAGCGTACTGGGGCTGGCCGCCGTCGTCACGCGGGCCGAAGGCGACCGTGTCGTTCCCGTCCGCGCTTGAGTCGTCGTCAGAGGCGGCGCCGGATCCGGAAATCCAGGGACTGACGTACTCCGGTGGCTCCCAGCTGCCCTGCTGCTCGCTACCGTTGTCGTTCTCTTGCATGTAACTCGCCTTCGCCTGCCGGTACGGCCGTTGCCTCATCAACTAGTAAGCGATTT
>DASZKN010000301.1:0-29835 GCA_035552855.1 Trebonia sp.
GCGTTCGTCCAGGACACCGAGAGCTCGAGCGCCAACGGGTGCGGTCCCGAGTACTGCCCGCCCGGGATCAGCCTCGACTACTTCGACGGCAACACGGTCACCGCGCTGTGGAACTACGCGCAGTACTACTCGATGAGCGACAACGACTACGACACGGTCTTCGGGCCGTCAACGCCGGGCGCGCTCGACGTGGCCTCCGGCGACACCGGCAACGGTTACGCGGTCAACCCGGCGACCGGGGCCAAGACCACGGCGCCGAGCAGCGTGTCGGCCCTGGGCAGCGAGGGCACCGGCACTATCTACGGGGACACCGACCCGTACTACGACCAGTGCTCGGACGGCAACCACACGTCGACGAGCGCCGAGGGCGTGCAGACCAGCCAGAACATCGGTGACCTGCTCAATTTCAAGCACGTCTCCTGGGGCTGGTTCCAGGGCGGCTTCGCGCCGACCTCGACCAACGCCGGCGGCGCGGTCTGCGGTTCCTCGCACGAGCTGACCTCGAACGGCCAGGACGTGTCGAGCGTGCAGGACTACGCCCCGCACCATAACCCGTTCCAGTACAACGCCTCGACCGCGAACCCGGCGCACCTGGCGCCGTCCTCGCTGTCGCACATCGGCTACACCGACCAGGCCAACCACCAGTACGACATCTCCGACTTCGGTGACGCGCTGAACGGCGCCGGCGGCGCCCGGCTGCCGTCCGTCAGCTACCTGAAGGCACCGGCGTACGAGAACGCCCACCCGGGCAACTCCGACCCGCTGGAGGAGCAGAACTTCGTCGTCAACACGGTCAACCAGATCGAGGAGTCGAAGTACTGGTCGTCCACGGCGATCGTCATCACCTATGACGACTCCGACGGCTGGTACGACCACGTCGCGCCGCCCGTCATCAACGGGTCGAACACCTCCGCCGACACCGCGGTCTGTTCCACCGTGCCGTCCACGGTCAGCTCCGACGCGGACCGCTGCGGCTACGGCGATCGCCTGCCGTTCATCGTGATCTCCCCGTACGCGCCAGAGAACCACGTGAGCAGCACGCAGCTCAACACCGCGTCGGTCGTCAAGTTCATCGAGGACAACTGGCTGAAGGGCGACCGCCTCCCGGACTCCTACGACGCTGTCTCCGGCAGCATCGACGGCCCGGACGGCCTGCTCAGCTTCAACCAGCGGCCGCACGACCAGCCGGTCATCCTCAACCCGGCCACGGGCGCCGTCGTCAGCAGCGGACGCGGCGGGAACACCGGCAAGAAGAACGGCGGGGAGCGCTAAGCCGCTATCCGTCTTAAGCACGCGTGCTGAAACGCGTGTCGCCATAGGGAGGGCCGCCCGCCCGCGTTCGCGGGGGCGTGCGGCCCTCCGTAGCATGGAGGCATGAACTCCCCGCAGGTTACCGACGAGCAGGTGAGGTCCGCGCTCGCGGGCGTCAACGACCCGGAGATCGGCCGTCCGATCACCGAGCTCGGCATGGTCAAGTCCGTCGGCATCGCGCCCGGCGGTCAGGTGAGCGTCGGCGTCTACCTGACCGTGTCCGGCTGTCCGATGCGCGACACGATCACCTCCCGGGTCACGGACGCCGTATCGGCGCTGCCGGGCGTCTCCGCGGTCCGCGTGGAGCTCGACGTGATGTCCGAGGAGCAACGCTCGGCGCTCCAGACACAGCTGCGCGGCGGCCAGCCGGAGCCGGTGATCCCGTTCGCCCAGCCGGCGTCCCTCACCCAGGTCTATGCGGTGGCCAGCGGCAAGGGCGGCGTGGGCAAGTCGTCGGTGACGGTGAACCTCGCGGCGTCGCTGGCGGCGGCCGGGCACAAGGTCGGCCTGATGGACGCCGACATCTACGGCCACTCGGTGCCGCGGATGCTCGGCGTGACCGGGCGGCCCACCGCCGTCGAGAGCATGATCATGCCGCCGTCCGCGCACGACGTGAAGGTCATGTCGATGGGCATGTTCACCAAGGGGAACACGCCGATCGTGTGGCGCGGCCCGATGCTCGGGAAGGCGATGCAGCAGTTCCTCGCCGACGTGTTCTGGGGCGACCTGGACTACCTGCTGCTCGACTTGCCGCCGGGCACCGGGGACGTCGCGATCTCGCTGTCGCAACTGCTGCCCAACGCGGAACTGCTTGTCGTCACCACTCCGCAGCTGGCCGCCTCCGAGGTCGCCGAGCGCGCGGGTGCCCTCGTGACGCAGACCCGGCAGCGCATCGCCGGCGTGATCGAGAACATGTCGTACATGGTGTGCCCGCACTGCGGCGAGCAGATGGACGTGTTCGGGTCCGGTGGCGGCGAAGCCGTCGCGGGGGCGCTCAGCAAGATCACCGGGGTGCCCGTGCCGCTGCTCGGCCAGATTCCCCTCGACGTCCGGCTGCGCGAGGGCGGCGACAAGGGTACGCCGCTCGTGCTCAGCGATCCCTCCGCGCCGGCGGCGCTGCAGCTCATGAAGGTTGCTGAGACGCTCTCCAGCAAGGGCCGGAGCCTGGCGGGCCGCATGCTGAACCTGTCGCCCCGCTAGCCAGCGCGGGCTCACGGGCTGGCCAGCGCCCGGTCGCGCTAGCCGGCCCGGATCAGGTCGCTTCGATATCGAACGGCGGGTTCGCTTCCGTGCCGAGAACGCTGGTGCCGCCCGCGGCGGTTCCGGCGGCCGCGCCAGCGCCGTTCGCCGCGGTCACGACTGCCCCGTTCGCCGCGGGCACCGGGCTCACCGGCGCGGGCGCGGGCGCGGGGACGTCAGCGGATTCCTCCAGCAGGTGCTTCTGGACGAACCGGCGGGGATTGAGGTCGTCGAAGTCGAAGTCCTGGAACTCCGGGCCAAGCCCGTCCTTGAGGTCGGCCTTGGCGCCTTCGGCGATGCGCCGGAGATCGCGCAGCGCGCGCCCCGCCTGGGCCGCGATCTTGGGCAGCTCGTTCGGCCCGAAGACCACCAGCGCGATCACTGCGAGGACCAGCAGTTTGGTGAAGGACAGGTCAAACACGCTCAGCTCTCCGTCAGCAAGTGACCGCCTGAGGACACGATCACATCCACAACCACTCTAAACGGTCCGGGCTCTCCGGGCGAGCGGCGGCTAGTCATTTAAAGGGGTCGGCGAGCGTGGCGAGGCGAACCAGGCCACGGCTGATGCGGCCCAGGACCCCTGGCCTGCTGTCGGGCGGCAGCGACCCCACCACGCCGTCGACCGTCGCCGCCGGCGCGTCGGCGACCAGCGTGTAAACGAAACCGCGGGCCGACAGCGTGATTTCGTGCTGGGCCACGTAGACGGTGTGCCCGGCGAGCCTGGCCGGCTGCCAGCCCGGCAGTTGCCCCGGCAGCGTGCCGCGCTGGACGAACAACGATACCGCCGACAGGCCGTCGGAGAAACCGAGGTCGACGACGCGTCCGGAAGCCGTCGTGGCCTGCGCGGCGGCGTACAGGTTGAGATCGCCAGGAAGGGTGCCCGGGAGGAGACAGCCCTGTCCGTTCAGCTGCTTAAGCAGCGTTGCCGGCGACGAAGCCGCGGTCCACGTGGGCTGCGCGCCGCCGGCGACCTTGGCGGGGCTCGCGGCCGCCGTCGGCGCGGACAGCGCACCGAACCGCACCTGGATGAACTCGTCGTGGCTGACCAGGTGGTCCGCGGTGTCGTAGACGTCCTTGCGCAGCGGAAGCATGGTTCGCTCGTCCAGCCAGAAGCGCGCGGCCACGCTGCCATCGGCCCGGTTCGCTTCGACGATCAGCGCGGGGCGGCCGACGACCGTGCCGACGCCCCGGTAAACCGCGACGTAGTGTGTGGCGAGCAGCCGCACCAGCGTCCTCGTCACCCCGAAGACCCCTTCGGGAGCACGGTTGTCGCCGTCATAGGACACGATGTAGGGCTGGCTGGCGGCCAGCGCCGTGGTGTCCGACGTCTGGGTGACCGTACGGCCGCCGCCACGATGCCACACGGTGGCCATGACCGTCACGGTCCCGCCCACGGTCGTGTTGGCGATGACTTCCACGCCCCGGTAGGAGGCCGAGGTGCCCGCGGTCGCGGCCGCGGTGAGCAACTGCGCGCCGCGAACCTGGTTCATGGCGGCGGCGAGGGCCGCGGCCGGGGCGCCGCCGCGCACTTCCGGGGCGAGCTGTCCGCTGGCGGGCTGGGCGGTGCTGGCGGCCCCGGCCCCGGCGGGCCCGCCGGCCGCGGCGGGCAGCATGTCGGCTTGTCCCACGCCGCTCGTGCTGGCGGCGCTCGCCGCCTGCTCCACGGCGCTCCTGGCCGCGTGGCCGTGTCCGAGGACAGCGAGCACCGCGAGCGCGCCCGGCACGGCGATCGTGGCGGCTGCGCTCAGGAACAGCACCGGGCGACGCAGCACCGACATCATGGCTGCCGCTGTGCCGCCCGCCTAGCCGTGTCAGACGGGTAAGCGGTGCCAGGCGTCTTGGTCTTGGGCACCCGTGAAGTCTCCGGCAGAGGCACGTCACCAGTCGTGATGGCATGCTCCACGTTGAACACCTCTGCCGGCGGGATCACGTCTGGTCCGGGGCCCGGGTTGCCGCCGCCCATGCCGAAGGCGGCCGCGCCGAGGCCGCCGACCACGGCGAGGGAGACGGCACTCCAGACGAAATAGCGGTGCCGCGGTGACCGCGGCGGCCTGCGGGCCTCCCGCCCGGCCCGAGGCGGCCGGTCCGGTGCCTCCTGATACGAATAAGCGCGGAACGCCGGACGGGGCCGCGGGGGACCGCTCGGATGACTGTCCTCGTCCGGCATGGCGAGCAGGCGGCTTGTCAGCGCGTCATCGCCGATGTCGGCGACGAGCACCCGCAGCTGGGTCTTCAGCTCGCGTAGCGCCGCCGCCTCGCCCCGGCACTTTTCGCAGGTGGCGAGGTGCGCGTTCGCACGGTCCAGGTCGGTGCCGGATAGCTCGCCGTCGACGAGCGCGGAGAGATGGGTTCCCAGGTGCGTCATGAGTCACCGCCCGCCTGCTGCGTGGCTGGCTGGCACCTGGCCCGCAGCGCCGGCCGCCCCGCCCGCCGCTGGCACGGTGAGCGGCGCCGCCGCCGCCCTCGGCCGGTGCCGGTGCGCCAGCGCCGCGCGCAGCTGGGCGCGACCCCGGTGGATGCGACTGCGCACCGTACCGAGCTTCACCCCGAGGGTCGCGGCGATCTCCTCATAGGAGAAGCCTTCGATGTCGCAGAGCACCACGGCGGCGCGGTAGTCGGGAGGCAGGGCGCGCAAGGCGGCCTGGACGTCGCTGTCGAGATGGCGCTCGTCCCATGCCTGGGCAGGCGACAGCTCACTGCCGGGCAGCCGCTGCGCCACGTCGTCCGCCAGCCCTTCGAACCGGATGCGCTGCTTGCGCCGCGCGCCGTCGAGGAACAGGTTCGTGGTGATCCGGTGCAGCCACCCCTCGAACGTGCCGGGCGTGTAACTCGACAGCGAGCGGAACACGCGGACGAAGACCTCCTGCGTGAGGTCTTCCGCGTCGTGCTGGTTGCCGGTAAGCCGGTAGGCGAGGCGGTAGACGCGGGCCGAGTGGGCGCGCACGATCTCTTCCCAGCTAGGCAGTTCCCACTGGGATTCGTCCTGCGGCTGCTCTTGATCGGGCGTCAAGGAATCCTCCGCCGGTTCACCTGTCGCGTACCCGTGACAGCGGTCATGACCATCCTGCACTCAAATCTTCCGCTAGACCAGCCGGAAGAACGTCTCGTTCCTCGCTTGACTAACGGACAACACCGGCTTCGTGTTCCACGGAGCAGGCTTATTGACTAGGCTGCCGGCAGGGACACCGACGCTGAGGTGTGATTTTGGGTGACGTTGAAGGGGGGCCAGCCATCGACGGCAACTTCGTGGACGGCGGCTTCGCGGTATTCGCCGTAGAGGACGAGCCGCTGCTCACCGCCCGCGCCAACGCCCAAGATCTCGGGGGCACCCAGCCGGTGGAACCCGAGACGGGCGCGGTGCTGCGCTTCCTCGCTATCGCGATCAACGCACGCGCGGTCGTCGAGGTGGGCACCGGCTGCGGCAGTTCCGGGATCTGGCTGCTGCGGGGCATGCGTTCCGGCGGCGTGCTGACGAGCGTCGACACCGAGCCGGAGTACCAGCGCCTCGCACGCAAGTCGTTCGGTCAGGCCGGATTCGCGCCCAACCAGGCGCGGCTCATCCTCGGCCGGGCCAGCGACGTTCTGCCGAGGCTGTCCGACGGCGCCTACGACCTGGTCTTCTGCGACGCGGACACCGCGGCGTACCCGGATTACCTGGGCGAGGGCCTGCGGCTGCTGCGGACAGGGGGCGTCGTCGTGTTCGACGACGCGTTCCCGTCCACAGCAGGAGCGCGCGAGCTCGCCGAGATGATTAGGATCGACGAACGGCTGGTGCCGTTGCTGCTGCCTGTGGCAGGCGGCCTGCTGGCCGCGATTAAGCGCTGACAGACGGACTGCCCTTGTCCGGGCTATCTGGTGTATCCGATAGCCGGGTCGGATCGGACATGCTCCGGCGGCGTAGCGGCGGGCACTATGCGATAGCAGCCTGCAGCGCGTCACCAAGTTTCGCGGCCTCGTCGGCGTTAAGCTCGACGACGAGCCTCCCACCGCCTTCCAGCGGGACGCGCATCACGATGCCACGCCCCTCCTTGGTCACCTCGAGCGGGCCATCGCCCGTCCGCGGCTTCATCGCCGCCATCCTGCGTCCCCTTCCTACCCGCGCCCGTACGGTCACGCGGGGTCCGCGCTTGCCAAGACCCCGGCGCCGACGAGCGGAACCGGTCAAGCCACAACCGTGTCGATCCGTCGCCCTATTATCCCGTGTTCGGACGCAGAATGGTAATGATCGGCTACGTGTGCCGCCCGATAACTCCCCCGAGTTGCACCAACAACAGGCGGTGCGGGACCCATCCGGTCGCCGGCCGGCCCGGCGCGTCGCGGCGTGGCGGGCGGCGGAGCGGCAACCTACCCCAGTATCACCACATAACCGATATACCGGACAATGCGCTCGCTGATTACCGCGGCTTCCGGCAAAGCGCGGCGGCGGGAGGCAAGACGGCACTGGGGGAGGCTGATGATTGAGGTCCGGGAACGTGCATAACCGCGACGGCGTGCGCGAAGACAATCGCCCAGAGAACCTTGAGCTCTGGACACGTCCGCAGCTAGCCGGCATCCCCGTCAGCGACGCCGTCGCCTGGGCACGGCAGATCCTTGACGGGCATGGAGAGAACACGGGCACCTCCAACAATGCTCAGAATCACAGCTGAGCACTCTTGGAGGTGGCGGGAATCGAACCCGCGTCCTTCAGTACATCACCAGGGCTTCTCCGAGCGCAGCCTGCTGTGCTTTTCTCAGCCCCGGCGATCACGCAGGCAAGACGCCGACGGGCTCAGCCACTGTTTGATTTCCTAGCCATCCCCGTGGCCGGGTCGGCTAGTTGAGCCTTCTAGCTGATGCCAGGTCCCGGGCCGAAGGCACTCCCGGGCTGACAGCCTCCTTTACTTAAGCCGCGAGGGCGTAAGTGGAGGCAGTGCGCTTAGAATTGGCACTTATTGGTTTACGGTCGCAGGATTATCGAGGTCACAACCGTAACCCTCGGCTCGCTTCCCCTGGATCAACCACCGAAGTCGAAACCGTTCACCCCCATGTTCAGTTGTACATCGCGTTCAGCTTACCTCCCTCAACCCCGGCGAGCCAACCGGAATTCCCGTGGCCGGGATCCGGCCGGCGACTGAGCTCGCCTGGAAGGCGCGTTGGGGGGAGCGGCGGCGTGGAATGAAATGAGGGACCCCCGTGAGCGCTGGCGGTGGCCAAAAGCACCCACGGGGGTCGACCGGCAGGGTCGGAGCCGGTCTGGAAGTCCGGGCCTCCCCCGAGATGAGGCCCGGCTCTCACGACGACTGGGCCGCAACCCCCCAAGCGAACCTCAGTCACTTATAGAGACGCCTGTGAGTAGTGTGATGGTTGCTTTCCGTGGCCATCAATTTCAGTAAAGTTTCGGCAAGGGGTCTGCGCAGCTCGCAGACCGGCTGTTAGGCGGCGGATCGGACACCCGGTGGCCGCTCGAACGGCCGCCCCGGCGCCGCTAGCCGCTAGCCGATCGACGACAGGAAGGCCGCGGCCAGCGACGCCGCCGCCTGGCTCTGCGTCCCACCGGTCTCGAGCGCGGCGACGGCGACGCCGCCCCGGTATCCGACGAACCAGCTCAGCCACGAGTGCTGCCCGGCCCGCACCACGCCAGCCTGCCCGTAGACCTGCTGCCCGCTGAGGTTCGCGGCCCGCGCGGAACCGGAGCGCACCGCGTCTCGCATCAGGCCGCGCAACTCACTCAGCTGGCTCTCCGACAGCGGCGCTTGCCACGTGGCCGCGGGGTCGGAGGCGATCAGCGCGGGAGCGTGCCCGGCCCCCGCGTCGACCTCGGCGGCGATCAGCGCCATGCCGAGCGGGCTCATCCGCACCCCGCTGGTGCCGATCGCCTGCTTGGCCAGGCTGGCGCCCGCCGTGGTCGCCCGCGCGGCCCCGGAGAACGACTGGAGGCGCAGGTCCCAGTCCGAGCCGATCCCGAAGGACTTCTCGGCCGTCGCGAGCTGGGCCGGTGTCAGCCTGGTCGACATGCTGGCCAGCGCCGTCCCGCACCCGTTAGCGAAGTCAGACGCGAACGTCGTCGACGACGGCTGGCCCGTGTACGTGAAGGTCTGGCCGCCGACCGCCTCGCTCGGATAGCACGGCAGCGGCGTGTCCGGCTGCACACCGGCGCCGATCAGCGCCGCCGCGGACACGATGCTGAACGCCATGCCCGGCGCGACCTGGCCGTTGAGCGGGCCGCCCGCCGGCAGCGGCACGCTGCCCGATCCGGTCGCCTGGTGCGCGCCCAGCGCCAGGATGTCGCCGTTCGCGGAGTTCACCGCGACGATCTCACCGGAGCGGGACTGGCCGGCGAGTGCCCCCGCCGCCGCTCGCTGGTACTTGCCGCTGAGGGTCGTGCGCACCGGAGTGCCGGCATGACCGGGCGACGTCCAGAGGGTGGCGACCTTATGACCGGCACCGTCTACCACGACCACCGAAGTCGCCAGCGACCCGACCAGCGCGGTCTGATACGACTGCTCCAGGCCGGACATCCCGACGGTGTCACCCGGCTCGTAGGCGGCGCCCTCGTCGCGCAGCGCGCTTGAGTTTTCTGTGCCAACGTCGCCGACGACCTCGTCCGCGTCCGTGGTGAACAGCCGCTCGGACTTGCGCTGGAAGGTCAGCCCGGAAACCCTGTCCAGCCGCGGCCACAGGGACGCGTAAGACGCCGGATCCAACGTGAGCAATGAAAGGAAGTCGGGCGGCGGAGCCGAGCGGATCTGCCCGAGCACCTGCTGCTCGTCGAGCCCGGTGACCGCGCTGAACGCGGCCGCGGTCTTGGCGGGGCTGGACAACTGCCCGGGGACCACGCCGATGTGGTAGTCGACGGACTGCGTGAGCAACGGCCGCCCGGAGGCGTCCTCTACCTGGGCCCTGGGCGCGTAGGAGCTGATGACCGCCAGGCGATCGCCAGGGCCGAGGCTCGGATTGATCACGCTCGGCGACCAGTTGACACGCCAGTCGCCGTCCTTCTGCTGGGTCAGCCCGAACCGGCCTTCATAGGTCCACTGATGCCCGCCCTGCGCGAGGTCGACGGTCGCCTTGAAGGTCGCGACCGCGGTGCTTCCGCGCTGCGCGATGGGCCGGAGCGAGAGGTACATGGCGCTCGCGTCCAGGTCGGTGTGGGCGCTCGCGAGCTGGGCCGCGACCTGGTCCCGCGCACCAGTGGTGAGCGCGGCCGCCTGATTGTAGTTGCCTTGCTGCCAGTCGAGCAGGAATGCCTGCACGGTGCCCTCGGCGGAGGATCCGCCGCCGAAGCCCGTGTTGAACCCGACCGCGACCACGCCGACCACGACCACGAGCACCAGGGCCATCCGCTGCCGTCGGGAGGGGGAGAACCGCGACCGTGGCGCCGGCGGCTTGCGGTGACGACTGTGCCGACCCGGTCGCGGGCCGCCGCCCGGCCGCGGGCCCGCACCGGACGGCCGCGGGCCCGGTGGCCGCGAACCGGGCGAAAGCGACGGCGTCATGTCGCCAGGCTGCCCTGAAAGGCCAGCGCGGCTGCCCCGCTCACGCGAGCGAGCAGTCATCGTTTGCCTCCGGAGTCACCGTCGTCGCCGCAGGGCGCGCTCGACCTCCCTGGCGGCGTCTCGCTTAGCCAGGTCCTGCCTCTTATCGTATGTCCGTTTGCCCCGGGCAAGCGCCAGCTCCACTTTGACTTTGCCGTCCTTGAAGTACATCGACAGCGGAACCAGAGTGAGCCCCTGTTCCGAGGTCTTCCGGATCAGGCGCTCGATTTCTCCCCGGTGCAGCAAAAGCTTCCTGGTCCGCCTGGGCGTGTGGTTAGTCCACGTGCCCATCGTGTACTCCGGGATATGAACGTTATACAGCCACACTTCCCCGTCATAGACCTGCGCGAACCCATCAGCGAGAGATGCGCGACCCTCGCGCAGCGATTTAACTTCAGTGCCGGTGAGCGCGATGCCGGCCTCCAGCACGTCCTCGATCGCGTACTCGTGCCGCGCCCGCCGGTTGCTGGCGATGATCTTGTTGTTCGCGTCTTTCTTGCTCTGCACCCGTGCCAACGCCATCTCTCTCCCGTCACAACAGCCCGCGGATCCAGCCAGGCCAGGTCCGCGCTAGATCCGCAGGTAGCGGCGCAGTGTCAGGAACGACGTCAGACCACAGAGCAGGACTCCGATGCACATAGCGAGGATGATGACCTCGATCAGGTCCGTAACCGAGAGCCCGACGTTGTAACTGAAATACTGCTGCAGGTTATTCAGCAGCAGCGACTTGACCCCGACCAGCAGCACCGCCGAGAGCGCCCAGCCGAGCAGTCCGGCGATCACGCCCTCAAGCAGGAACGGCAGCTGGATATAGAAGTTAGACGCCCCGACGAGGCGCATGATTCCCGTCTCTCGCCGCCGGTTGAACGCCGACAGCCTGATCGTGTTGGCGACCAGCATGATCGCCGCCACGATGAGGATCAGCGCGACGATCACCACGGCGTTCCGCATGCCGTCGAGCAGTCTGTAGAACTTATTGAGGATGGTCATCTCGTCGATCACCGAGTCCACGCCCGGCGCGCCCGTGACCGCGCTCGACACGACCTGGTAGTCGGTCTCGGGATTCTTCAGCTTCACCTCGAACGAGGATGGCATCTCGTTTTTCGAGACCGTGTTGACGTACGACGGGTCGTTGGCGAAGTACTGCTTGAACAGCGCGTACGCCTGCTGCTGGGTCTGGAACTCGGCGAACTGGACCTGGGGCATCGTGGTCAGGGTCTGCTTGATGTTCGCGATCTGCTGCGGGGTCGCCGCCCCGTGGCACGACGGGTTGGCGCTGTTGGCGGTGCAGAGGTAGACGGAGATCTCCACCTTGCTCTGCCAGTACGTCCGCGTGCTGTCGACCTGCTTGATGAACAGCAAGCCGGTCCCGAGCAGTGACAGGCTGATCGCCACCACCACGATCAGCGCGACCGTCATGGTGAGGTTCCGGCGCAGCCCGATCCAGATCTCCTGGAACACGAAGTTCGAACGCATACTGGCCTTATCTCATCCCTAGGTAGTCCTGTGCGGCGTAGTGCCGGGCACCGTAAGAAGCCGGTAATGCCCGGGTGCCACGCGGAGCCGGCGATACGCCGGCTAGTAGGCCTGGCCGTAGATGCCGCGCACCTGGTCCCTGACGACCTTGCCGTACTCGAGCTCGATCACGCGCTTGCGCATCGAGTCCACGATGGCCGCGTCGTGCGTGGCCATCACCACTGTCGTCCCTGTCCTGTTGATCCGGTCGAGCACTTTCATGATGCCGATCGAGGTCGCCGGGTCGATGTTTCCTGTGGGCTCGTCGGCGAGCAGGATCATCGGACGGTTCACGAACGCCCGGGCCACGGCGACCCGCTGCTGCTCGCCACCGGACAGTTCGTTCGGCATCCGGTTGTGCTTGCCCTCAAGGCCCACCAGGTCGATGACCTCGGGCACGACCCGCCGGATGAACCGCCGGGGCTTGCCGATGACCTCGAGCGCGAAAGCGACATTCTGGTACACGTTCTTGTTGGGCAGCAGGCGGAAGTCCTGGAACACACAGCCGATCCGGCGCCGCAGGTGCGGCACCTTCCAGTTCGACAGGCGCGCCAGGTCCTTGCCCGCCACGTGGATCCGTCCCTCTGTCGGCCGTTCCTCCTTCAGGACCAGCCGGAGGAACGTCGACTTGCCCGACCCGGACGGGCCGACCAGGAAGACGAACTCACCCTTGTCGATCGACAGGTTGACGTTCTCCAGGGAGGCCCGACTCTGGTTCGGGTAGATCTTGGTGACGTTGTCAAAATTGATCACGGGACCATCACTACGATCTCGACGGAGACGGACAGGCCAGCCCGCCTTAAGCGAGCCCCCGCTTGCGCGGCGTACTACCGGCCTAGCCCTGGGAACTTGCGGGTAACGTGGGGGTTGGCCAGGCAACAGTCTAGGGGGAATCGGGCGGCCAAGGCTCCAGATCACTCCAAGTGCACCCTGGGCGTTTTCAACCGGAAGGGGTAGAGATGAGCTGTGAGCACCTCATCTGCGCACATTGTGCGGGGCCAGTCGTCGAAGGACGCTGCCGCGTCTGCCGCGAGGCCAAGGCACGCGTGCACCACCATGCGTCCGGGCTCCCCCCGCAGGTACTGATCGCCGTGGCGCTGATCCTGCTCCTCGGTCTCCTCGTCGCCATGCACGTGGCTTAAAAGGCCCAAAGCAAACCCGATCATCCCGAACGGGCCGGGGTCGCTGCCCGCCGTCCGCTAGCTGCCGTTGCTTTCCCCGCGCCGCAGCCAGCGGATCTCCGCTTCGATGAACTCGTCGATCTCCCCGTCCAGGACCGCCGCCGCGTTGGTGGTCTCCTGTCCCGTCCGCTGGTCTTTCACCATTTGGTAGGGGTACAGGACGTAGTTCCGGATCTGCGAGCCCCAGGCACGTCCGCCGTCGCCCCGCAGCGACGCCAGTTCCTCGGCTTCCTCTTCGCGGCGGCGCTCGAGCAGCTTGGCCTGGAGCACGGCCATCGCCGACGCCCGGTTCTGGATCTGGCTCCGCTCGTTCTGGCAGGACACCACGATCCCCGTCGGCAAGTGCGTGATCCGGACGGCGGAGTCGGTGGTGTTTACCCCTTGGCCGCCCGGGCCCGACGAGCGGAACACGTCGACCCTGATGTCGTCGTCGGGGATGTCGATGTGGTCGGTCTGCTCGACGACCGGCACCACGTCCACGCCGGCGAACGACGTCTGCCGGCGGCCCTGGTTGTCGTACTTGGATATGCGCACCATCCGGTGCGTGCCCTGCTCACCGCGCAGCGTGCCGTACGCGTACGGCGCCTTCACCGCGAACGTGGTGGACTTGATGCCGGCCTCGCCGTAGGACACGTCGTAGACCTCGGCGTGGAACTTGTGGCGTTCCGCCCAGCGCAGGTACATGCGCTGCAAGTTCCCCGCGAAGTCCTCCGCGTCGGCGCCTCCCGCCTGGGAGTTGATCGTGATCAGCGCCTCGCGCTCGTCGTACTCGCCGGACAGCAGGGTGCGGATCTCAAGCTGGTCGATGTCGGCGCGCGCGGCCGCGAGGTCATGCGCCGCCTCGTCCCGGGCGGACTGGTCGTGCTCGTCGTCGGCCAGCCCGAAGAGCACTCGGGTGTCGTCGAGACGCTGCCGCAGGTTCTCCAGCCGCGACAGCTCTCCTTCTAGGTACGAGAGCCGCCGGGTAACCCGCTGAGCGCGGGTCTGGTCCTCCCACAGCCTGGGGTCGGCTGACTGTTCACGCAGGTCAGCGGCCTCGATCCGCATCGCGTCGGGGTCAAGGACGGCCTCGATAGTGTCGAGCTTCGACGACAGTTCCGATATCTCATCGGTGGGATCGGTAGCTGCCATGCCGGAAAGCCTACGCGAGACCTGGCCGATCAGCGTATACGGGACGCGCCAGTTCCCTGGTGCGGGCCGGCGGGACGCTGGCCTGGCAGGTATCCTCACCGACCGTGAGGTACCGAACGTTGCTCTCCGGCGCCGCGCTCGCCGCGCTGACGCTAGCCGGCTCCGCCTGCGCCGCCGGCGGCACGGCGAGCGGCCCGCGAGCCGCCGCGGACAAAGTCGCGAGGGACACTGCCGCGAGGGGCACTGCCGCGAGGGACACGTCGGCCACCGTGACGCGGGCACAGGCACGCCAGATCTTCGATCATTACGTCGCCACAATGACGACGGCGCTGGCGGCGGGCGACCGGCAGGCCGCGCTGTCCGTTGCCAGCGGCGTGCAAGGGGACATGGTAAGCGCCCAGTTCACCGAGGCCGGCCACCACCACACGAAGCTCCCGGCCTACCGGTACGGCGCTCCCCGGTTCTACCGGCCGGACACCACTTCGTATCCGCAGTGGTTCCTGGCCAGCGTGCCGCGAACCGCGAGCGCGCCCACGACGCTCACCGGCGTGCCGCTGGCCGCGCGCGGCCAGGTGCTGATGGTGTTCGCCCGCGACAGCGCGCAGGTCCCCTGGACGCTCGCCAGCTCGGCGCAGCTCGCGGCCGGCCAGGCGCTGCCCGAGCTCGCGCTGACCAGCGACGGCCACGCGGAAGTGGCGCCGCTCGACGCCACCACGACGCTGGCCCGGCCCGACGTGACGGGTCCGCTGCAGGCGACGGTCGTGGACGACGGCCCCGCCAGCGCCGCGTCCCGGGCCGTAGCGAGCGGGCCGCTGACGACCGGCATCTACTCTTACCTGGCCAAGCCGGTTCCGCGGTACGCCGCGCCCCGCGGGGACGTCCGGCAGTGGGACCTGCTGGGCACGAATTACGGCCAGTTCGCGCTGCGCACGTCCGACGGTGGCGCCCTGGTGCTCTACGCGATGTACCTGAACACGGCCGTCGAGGTGCCGGCGGAACTCAACGAGTCGAGCCCGGTCAATCCGGGGCCGCCGATCAACGTCCCGCCGGACTTCGCGGCGCTGCTGGCCCCCGGCACCGCTACCCCGCCCCGGGTGCAGCTGATCACCCAGTTCGCGCTGACATTCGCCGCGGTCGACCCGCCGGCCACCGCTTCGAGCGCCAAAGTCAACGTCGTCGCGATCGGCGGCGCCCCGAACTGGGCCAGCGCTGGCTGACGAATACCCCTTTCGGCCACGCCGCGTGGGCCTCAGATGCCGATTAGCGTGCGGATCACGCGGCACGCCACCGACAGCGTGGTGAACGTGAACCGCTCGCTTTCCCAGATCTCGCCGAGCGTGGCGGCCGCCCGGGCGACGGTGGCGGCGTTCGCCGACTCCCACGCGGCGATCAACTCCGCCGCGCCGCCCGCGCCGGCACCGTTACCCGCCGCGAGCACGTCGCGGGTCAGCGCCGCGTGCGCTCCGTACAGGTCGTCGCGCAGGGCCGACCGCGCCATCGCGGCCCACCGGTCCTCGCGCGGCAGCGCGACGATGAGGTCACGCAGCCGTCCGAGTTGCAGCCGGTCGGCGAGCGCGAAGTACACGGCCGCCGTCTCCTCGACGCCGCGCCCGGTCTGTGCCGCGCTCTGCACGATGTCGAATGCCGAGTAGGACGGCACCATGGCCGCTACCTCGTCCGCCAGCGCCGCGGGCACGCCGCGCGCCGTGAACGATTCCCGGCGCTCCTCGTAGCCGGCCAGATCCCGCCCCGCGAGCAGCTTGGGCATGCCCGAACGGACCGCGGTGACTCCCTCGCGCAGGAACTCCACGGTCTCGGCGATGCCGAACGGTGGCCGCCTGTTCAGGATCAGCCACCGGCCGGCGCGCTCCATGAGCTTGCGTCCCTCGAGGACAAGCGCGATCCTGGCGTCCACGTCGACCCGTCCCGCGAGCCCCTCGACCTGTCGCCAGAAGTGCTGCATGCCGAACACCTCGCGGGCCACCAGCCAGGCCCGGGTCATGTCCGGGATCGGGGCGCTCGTCTCCTCGCCGAGCCGGAACAAGAACGTCGTTCCCCCGGTGTCCACCATCTCGTTCACGACAGACGTCGTGATGATCTCCCGGCGCAGCGTGTGCGCGCTCATCCGGTCCGCGAACCGCTCGCGCAGCGGCGCCGGGAAGTAACCGGTGAGCGTGCCGCGCAGGTAAGGATCGTCGGGCAGATCCGAGGCCAGCACCTCCTCGCCCGCGTAGATCTTCGTATGCGCGAGCAGCAGCGAAAGCTCCGGGGCGGTGAGTCCGACCCCCGCGTTGCGCCGCGACGCGATCTCCTTGCCCCCTGGCAGGCCGTCCTGCTCACGCGAGACCAGCTTGGCCCGCTCGAGCTTGCGCATGTAGCGCGCGTGCACGTGCAGGAGCCGCGGTGCCTGGTACCGCGCGACGGCGAGCGCCATGTTCTGCCCGTCGTTGTGCCGCAGCACGTGCGCGGCGACCTCGTCGGTCATGGCGAGCAGCAGCGGGCCGCGGTCGTCCGGCTTGATGTCCCCGGCGGCGATCGCGTCCGCCAGCAGGATCTTGATGTTGACCTCGTGGTCGGAGGTGTCCACGCCGGCCGAGTTGTCGATGAAGTCGGTGTTGACCAGCCCGCCGCCGAGGGCGTACTCGACGCGCGCGGCCTGCGTCAGACCTAGGTTGCCGCCTTCGGCGACGACCCGGGCCCGCAGTTGCGGCGCGTCCACGCGCACCGCGTCGTTGGACCGGTCCCCCGCGTCGGCGTGCGTCTCCTGCGTCGCCTTCACGTAGGTGCCGATGCCGCCGTTCCACAGCAAGTCAACCGGCGCGCGCAAGATGGCCGAGATCAGCTCGTCCGGCGCCAGCGCGACACTCCCGCTGTCGAGTCCGAGGGCGGCGCGGATCTGCGGCGACAGCGGGAGAGACTTGGCGCTGCGCGGCCAGACCCCGCCGCCCGCCGAGATCAGCGAGCGGTCGTAGTCGTCCCACGACGAGCGCGGCAGGCCGAAGAGCCGCTCCCGCTCGGCGAAGCCGACGGCCGGGTCGGGATCCGGGTCGAGGAACACATGCCGGTGATCGAAGGCGGCGACCAGCTTGATGTGCCGGGACAGCAGCATCCCGTTGCCGAAGACGTCACCGGACATGTCGCCGACGCCGGCCACCGTGAAGTCGTCGACGTCCGGGTTCAGGCCCAGCGCGGCGAAGTGCCAGCGGACCGACTCCCACGCGCCCCGCGCGGTGATGCCCATCTTCTTGTGGTCATAGCCTTCCGAGCCGCCGGACGCGAACGCGTCGCCCAGCCAGTACCCGTACTGCCCCGCGATCTCGTTGGCGACGTCGGAGAACGTGGCGGTGCCTTTGTCCGCCGCCACGACCAGGTACGGGTCGTCGCCGTCGAGCCGGACGACCGCCCGCGGCGCGACCACCTGGTCGCCGTCGAGGTTGTCGGTGATGTCCAGCATCGCGCTGATGAACATCCGGTAGCAGGCGAGCACCTCGGCCGTGTACGCCTCGCGGGCCGCCGGATCGGGCAGCCGCTTGCACACGAAACCGCCCTTCGCGCCGGACGGCACGATGACCGAGTTCTTCACCTCCTGCGCCTTGACCAGGCCGAGAATCTCGGTGCGGAAGTCCTCAGGCCGCTCGGACCAGCGCAGCCCGCCGCGCGCCACCCGGCCGAACCGCAGGTGCACCGCCTCGAAGCGCGGCGAGTACACGAACATCTCGAACTTCGGCCGCGGCAGCGGGACTTCGGGCACCCGCTCGGGCGCGAGCTTGAACGCCAGGTATGGCACGTCACCCTGGAAGTGGTTCGTGCGCAGCGTGGCCTCGATCAAGGACAGGTACGAGCGCAGGATGCGGTCGTGGTCCAGGCTCTTGACCTCGTCGAGCTCACCGCGCAACTCCTCGACGATGGCCTCGCTGCGCTCTTCCGCGCCGGCGAGCTTGCCCGGGTCGAAGCGCGACTCGAACAGCCGCACGAGCAGCCGGGTGATCGTCGGGTTGGCGCGCAGCACCCGCTGCAGGTAGTCCTGGCTGAACCGCACGCCGACCTGCCGGAGATACCGGGCGTATGCCCGCAGCACCGCGGCCTGCCGCCAGGTCAGGCCGGCGTCCAGCACCAGCGCGTTGAACCCGTCGTCTTCGATCTGGTCCCGCCACAGCGCCCCGAGCGCGTCTTCGAAAGCGGACCGCGCCTGCTCCCGGTCGGCCGGGAGCGGCAGGCTCTGCGCCCGCCGCAGTCCGAATTCATAGATCCAGAACGGTTCCTTGCTTCCCTTGAATTCGTGCGGGTGCTCGTCCACCACCTCTAGCCCCATGTGCTGGAGCTGCGGCAGGACCTCAGACAGCGTGATCGGCGAGTCGGCGCGGAAGATCCGCAGCCGCCAGGGCTCGTCCTGGTTGATGTCCAGCCGGACGGCGAACGGGGTCCCGGACTCCTTGAGGCGGAGGACCTGGGCGAGGTCGGTGACCGCGGCCACCGCCGGCGTGTCCGACTTGTAGGACTCGGGGATGCCAGGCGCGCAGGAAATCAGCAGGCGGTCGGCCCGCCGCGGACCGAACTGACGCTCCGCCTCGGCCGCGAGGTCCTCGTCCCACGAGCGGACGGCGGCCGCTATCTGCGCCTGCAGCGCGGCGGCGTCGACGTACGGCATCGGTGTGCCCGGCTCGCTGTGCACGACGATGTGCAGCCGGGCGAGCGCCGAGTTCCCCACCATCGCGCTGTAGTCCACCGACGAGCCGTGCAGCGCTTGCCGCAGGATTTCCTGGGCACGCAGCCTGACGTGAGTGGTGTAGCGGTCGCGCGGCAGGTAGACCAGGCACGAGACGTACCGCCCGTAGGCGTCGGGACGCAAGAACAGCCGCACCTGCCTGCGCTCCCCCAGCCGCAGCACGGCGAGCGCGATCGGGGCCAGTTGCTCCGGGCTGATCTCGAATAGTTCCTCGCGCGGATATCCCTCGAGTATCTCGACGAGTTCCTTCCCGTCGTGGCTGTCGGGCAGCAGCCCGGTGATCTTGAGCACCTGGTCGAGCTTGTGGCGCAGGACCGGGATGCGCGTGACCGACTCGGTGTAGGCGGCCTGCGTGTACAGGCCGAGGAAGCGGTACTCCCCCGTCGCCTCGCCGGTCGCGGCGTCGAACTTCCTGACCGCGACGTAGTCGAGGTAGCTCGGCCGGTACACCGTGGACTTAGTGCTCGACTTGGCCATGACGAGCAGCCGCGGCCTGGCGCCGCCCGGCCGCCGGCCTGGCGGGGTGACCGCGAACGAATCGGACTCGTCGTGGCGGAGGATGCCGAGGCCGGTCCCGGCGACCGGCCGCAGCTTCACGTCCTGGTCGCCGCCGCCCGGGGAAAAGTCGTACTCGCGATAGCCGAGGAACGTGAAGTGCCCGGCCGACAGCCAGGCCAGCAGCTCGCCCGCCTCGGTTTCCGCGGGGCCGCCGACGTCGCTGAGCGCCTCGACCAGTTCGCGCGCGGCCGACCGCATCCGCCGCTGGTCCTCGTTGGCGACGCGGACGTCGTCGAGCACGCGGCGCAGGTCCGCGGCGAGCACCGCCGTGTCGGCGACATGCCCGATCTCGATGTGAATCCAGGACTCCTGGCTCGCGTCCGGGGTTTCCTCGCCGGTACGCGGCAGGATCGCGCCTTGCGCGGCGCCGGTAACGTCGCGGTGCACGGTCAGCAGCGGGTGCACGATCAGCCGGATGTCGGCCGCGTGCCGGTTGAGCTCGATCGTCACCGAGTCGACCAGGTAGGGCATGTCGTCGGTGACGATGTCCACGACCGCGCCCGCCCCGGTCAGCGAGGCGCCGCCGGCGTCGCGTACTTGCACCACGGCCCGGCCTTGCGGCCGGACGGCGCCGAGCGTCGTGTGCCGGGCGGCGGTCACCGCTAGCCGGGCGGCGCCCGCGGGCACCAGGTCCTCGGTCGCGACGAAGCGGTAGTAGGCGCCCACGAACCCCGGGCCGCCAGGCGGCGCCGAGCCGCCGTCGGCGGTCGGCCACATTGCCGCCGCCTCAGCGAGAATTTCGTTCCTGGCCTCGTCCGAGGCGGTTTCCCGGGCCTCGTCCGCGCGATCCGGCATTTGCTGAGACTCCATTCATGTCGGCCGCACGCGCACCACACTGTGCACGCGGGCATGCGGCGCCCGCCGCGTCACCGCGGCCGTCGCCATAGTGATTTACCGGCCATCCCTGCCTACAGCCTAGGACCCCGTTCGCCCTGCTGGCCCCGGGGGAGGACCACCCGGAACCCCCCGCCCTACCCGCCCGGGGGGACGACCCCCCGGAACCCCCCGAAATGCCTGAGCACATCCGGATTGGCGAGCGCGCTGGGGTCAGCGGCGTCCGCCACCGGCGTGCCGAGCAGGATCTTGCGCACGGGGATCTCCAGCTTCTTTCCTGACAGCGTGCGGGGAACTCCCGGCACCCGGATAATTTCGTCCGGGACGTGTCGCGGGGATAGCTGAGCACGGAGCGCGGCCCTGATCTTGGCCGCGAGCTCCGTGCCAAGACTACTGTCGTCGCCCGGCTCACGCCCGGTTTCCGCGCCGGCGAGTGTTACGAAAAGGACGAGCGTGCCCTCCGCGCCGAGCCGGCCGGTGTCGACGACCAGGCTGTCGGCGACTTCCGGAAAGGACTCGACGACGCGGTAGAACTCGCTGGTGCCCATCCGCACGCCACCGCGGTTGAGCGTCGCGTCCGACCGGCCGAAGATCACGCACCCGCCGTCCGGCAGGATCTCGATCCAGTCGCCGTGCCGCCATACGCCGGGGAAGTCGGCGAAGTAGCTGTCGGCGTACCGGCTCCCGTCCGCGTCGTTCCAGAAGCCGACGGGCATCGAGGGCATCGGGCTGGTGACCACGAGCTCGCCCACTTGCCCGATGACCGGAGTGCCGTCCTCGGCGAACGCCTCCGCCTGCACGCCCAGGCACCGGCCGGCGATCACGCCGGTGCGCACTGGCAGCAGCGGGCTCGGGCCGACGAAGCCAGTGCAGACATCGGTGCCGCCGGAGAAGGACCCGAGCAGCAAGTCGCGCGCGACCGCGTCGTAGACCCAGGTGAAGCCTTCCGGCGGCAACGGCGAGCCGGTGGAGCCGATCCCCCTGAGGCTGCTCAGATCCAGGTCTTCGCCGGGCCGCAGGCCGGCTTTCTGGCAGGCCATGAGGTAGGGCGCGCCGACACCCAGGTACGTGACCCGCTCTTGGTCGGCGAGCTGCCACAGCCGGGCGGTGCCCGGGTAGGTGGCGCTGCCGTCGTACAAGACGATGGCGGCGCCGGTGAGCAGGCCGCCGACGAGGAAGTTCCACATCATCCAGCCGGTCGTGGTGTACCAGGTGAACCGGTCACCAGGGCGGATGTCCATGTGAAAGGACAGTGCCTTGAGGTGCTCGAGAACGATGCCGCCGTGGCCGTGCACGATGGGCTTGGGCAGGCCGGTCGTGCCGCTCGAGTAGACGACCCACAGCGGGTGGTCGAACGGCACCGGCTCGAAGTCGATCTCCTGCCCGGCGCCACCCCTGGGTCCGAGAGCTGACCAGGTCAGCACCGGCACCCCGGCGCGCACCGGGAGCGGACTGGTGTCCCCGGCACCGGGCAGATCGACGGTGACCACGGCTTCGAGGCTGGGCAGCGCGGCCGTGATCTCCCCGACCGTGCCGGTGCGGTCGTACTGCTTGCCGTTGTAGGCGTAGCCGCGGGCCGCGATCAGCACGACGGGGCCGATCTGCGCGAACCGGTCGACCACGCTGCGGGCGCCGAAGTCCGGCGAGCACGACGACCAGATCGCGCCGATGCTCGCGGTGGCGAGCAGGGCGATCACGGTCTCCGGGACGTTCGGAAGCAGGGCCACGACGCGGTCGCCCTTGCGCACCCCGAGCGCGCGCAGCCCGGCCGCCACGCGGGCGACCTCGGCCGCGAGTTCCCCGTAGGTGAGCGAGGCACGCCGGGACCGTTCGGAGTGCGCGATTATCGCGGGCTTGCCCGGGTCGGTGACCGCGGCCCGCAGCGCATTGCGCGCGTAGTTGACCGTCGCGCCGGGAAACCACTGCGCGCCCGGCATCTTCGCGTCGGCCAGGGCCGGCCCGTCGCCGCGGTCGCCCAGCACGTCGAAGTAGTCCCACACCGAATCCCAGAACTCGCCGGGCGCGCGCACCGACCACTCCCAGAGCGCGGCGTAGCGCTCCGCCGGCGCACCCGCCCGCGCCGCCGCCACCCGGCCGCCCAGCCAGCGGATGTAGTGGCTCACCCGGGCGTCTTCGGCCGCCCGGTCGCCGGGCGTCCAGAGGGTGGCGCCATATCCCTGCGCCGCGAGGGCCTCATCAGCGTCATTGCCTGCCATGAGACCAGCATCGTTCCGCCCGCGGCCGCGCGCAACATGGCCCAGACCACCTCGGCTCGCCGGCGAGGATGGCGGCGCGGCTAGACCGGGCGCGTGATGATGTTGATCAGCGCGTCCGGGTCGGTCAGGTCCGGCAGCACCGCGGTGGCGCCCGCGGCGCGCAGTTCGGCGGCGCTGGCGCGGCCGCTGGCGACCGCGACCGACCGCGCGCCCGCGGTCTTCGCCGCCTCCACGTCGCGCGGCGAGTCCGCGACGTACGCCGTCGCCTCGCCCGCGAACGACGACTTGTACTTCTCCCCGGCGCGCTGGCGGACGGCCTCGAGAAGCGCGCCCTTCGGGTAGATGTCGGACCCGGCGAACCCGCCGATGCTCATGTCCACGTACTGGTCGAGGCGGAACGCGCGGAGCTTGACCGCCGCGTTCGGCCGGCTGGCGCCGGTCAGCACGGACTGGACCACGCCGTCCGTCTTCACCACGGCCGCCAGCGCGTCGGCGGCCCCGGGCAGCGCCTGGCCGTCCGCCGCGAGCTGGTCGCGGCGGGCGGCGAAGGCGGTGGCGAGTTCCGCGCCGAAGGGAACGAGCAGCCGCTCGGACTCGTCGCCGCGCAGGCTCACGCCGTTCCTGGCGAGGGCATCGAAGAAGATCTCCGGCTCGGTGCGCCCGACCATCTGGGGCAACTGCACGAGCGGACGGCCCGTGATCTTGCGGAACGCCTCCGCGTACGCGGGCCGCATCACCTTCACCACGTCGACCAGCGTCAGGTCGATGTTCCACAGCACCAGCCGGTGAATGGCGCGCCTCCGCCGATCGTGAATCGCTCTATCCAGATGACCTTCGCGATAGAGCGTAGTTCAGCCAGCCGGCGGAGGCGCCCAACTCAGCCACTCAGCCCATGTGGGGGTAGCGGTAGTCCGTCGGCGGGACGAACGTCTCCTTGATGGCGCGGGCCGAGACCCAGCGGACCAGGTTGAAGACCGAGCCCGCCTTGTCGTCGGTGCCCGACGCCCGGGCACCGCCGAACGGCTGCTGCCCCACTACCGCGCCCGTCGGCTTGTCATTGACGTAGAAGTTGCCCGCCGAGTACCTGAGCCGGTCGCTGGCGAACGCGATCGCGGTCCGGTCGGTGGCCAGGATCGACCCGGTCAGCGCGTACGGGGCCACGTCGGCCGCCTGCCCCACCACGTCCTCGAAGGCGGCGTCGTCGTACACGTGCACCGCGAGGATCGGCCCGAAGTACTCGGTCGTGAACACCTCGTCCGCCGGGTCGTCGCACACCAGCACGGTCGGCGCGACGAAGTAGCCCTCGGCGTCGTCGATCGTCCCGCCGGCCAGGAACTGGACCGACGGCCGCGACCGGGCCCGCTCGAAGGCGCCCCGGTGCTTGCCGACCGCCCGGGAGTCGATCACCGCGCCGCCGAACAGCGACAGGTTCTCCGACACGTCCCCGAACGTCAGCGACTGCGTCACCGACGCCAGCTCGTCCCGGACCGACGACTCCCACAGGGAGCGCGGCACGTAGGCGCGGGAGGCGGCCGAGCACTTCTGGCCCTGGTACTCGTAGGCGCCGCGCACCAGCGTCGTGACGATCGACGTGCGCTCCGCCGACGGGTGGACGATCACGAAGTCCTTGCCGCCGGTCTCGCCCACGAGCCGCGGGTAATCGCGGAACGTCGCGATGTTCGCGCCGACGGTCCGCCACAGGTGCTGAAACGTCCCCGTGGAGCCAGTGAAATGGATCCCGGCCAGGTCAGGGTGGGACAGCGCCACCCGGGACACCGCCGATCCGTCACCGGTCACCATGTTGATCACGCCGGGCGGCAGGCCCGCCGCCTCGAGCAGCCGCATGATGTAGTGCGCCGCCAGCTGCTGGGTCGGGGACGGCTTCCACACCACGACGTTGCCGAGCAGCGCCGGCGCGGTCGGCAGGTTGCCCGCGATCGACGTGAAGTTGAACGGCGTGATCGCCAGCACGAAGCCCTCGAGCGGCCGGTACTCCATCCGGTTCCAGGCGCCGGGGACGGACTCGGGCTGCTCGGACAGCAACTGCCTGGCGTAGTGGACGTTGTAACGCCAGAAGTCGATCAGCTCGCACGCGGCGTCGATCTCCGCCTGGTACGGCGACTTGGACTGGCCGAGCACGGTGGCCGCGTTCACCGTGGACCGCCACGGCCCGGCCAGGAGATCGGCGGCGCGCAGGAAGACCGCGGCCCGGTCGGCGAACGACAGCGCCCGCCAGGCGGGCGCGGCGGCGCCGGCGGCGGCGATCGCGGCGGAGACGTCGGCGTCGGTCGCGTTGCCGAACTCGCCGAGCACCTTGCGGAAGTTGTGCGGCTGGACGACGGGCACGCGCTCGCCCCCGCCGAAGACGAGCCGGCCGCCGATTGTCATCGTCAGCTCGGCGCGCTGGCCCGCTAGCTCCTTGATCTTCGATTCGAGGGCGGCGCGATCGGCGCTGCCTGGCTGATACTGGCGCACCGGCTCGTTGTACGGCACGGGAACCCTGGTCACAGCATCCATAAGAGCAAATTTAGCCGTGACCGCGAGCGGTTACGACCGGGTGAGGCACCAGGGATCGTTAGGGGAGATCGAAAAGCTCTTGGGTCGCATACCAGCCAAGTTCGTGGCCCTCCGCGCCATCGACGGTGAACCGCGCGTCCTCGTCACCCGCGTCCGCGGCGGCGGACGCGGTGACCGCCGCCGCGACATCGGCCTCGGCCGCGGCGTCGTCGACGTGCCCGGAAGCCACCGCGGACAGCGGCACGGCGGCGCCGATGAGCACGGCGGCGGGATCGTCGTCGTAGGCGATCCAGGTCACTTCCGCGTCCGGCACGTCGGCGGCGAGCACGACGCGCCGCCGCGGCACGTCCGGGGCCAGGGCGAGCAGGCGCAGGGATTCCCTGGCGGCGGCCAGCATCGCGACGTACTCGAGTTCTTCCTCGTCGCCGGCGGCGTACGCTTCGCGCAGCGCCGGCGTGACCCCGTAGCCGTTGAGCGGCGGCGACGCGATCTCGGCCTTGGCGAGGACGGCGGCCAGCGACTCAAGCGTGGCGGGCAGGTACACGCGCATGAGGCCTCATCGTAGCGACCGCCGGTCACCCAACGCCGCGACGACGGCGTCGACCGCCTGCGCGACCGGCACGTGCTCCCACAGGCGCACCACGGTCCACCCGGCGTCCGCGAGCGCGGCGTCGACGGCGCGGTCCCGCTCGACGTTCTTAGCGAGCTTGGGCGACCAGTACCACTCGTTGTTCTTGGGCTTGGATCCGTGTTCCGGGCAGGCGTGCCAGAAGCACCCGTCGACGAACACGGCGACCTTCCGCGACGTGAACGCGATGTCGGGCCGGACCCGGCGCAGCGGGAGATCCAGCCGGTAGTCCTTGCGGTACCGGTAGCCGAGCGCGTGCAGCGCGCTGCGCAGCGCGAGCTCCGGCTTGGTGTCCGTGCGGCGGTTGGCCTTCATGTTCGCCGAACGGCCCGCGTTCATAGGCAGCGGGTAGGGCTTCGCCGGCTTGGTCTCCGCCGTGCTCTCCGCCTTCGGGCGTGCCGCGGTCACGCCGAAAGACTAGCGATCCGCAAACCGTTGCGTCAGCGCCGCGGCACATGTATCCCGGCCGATCTGGCCGGCCGCGACCCGGCTCGGATATATTCCTACTATTCTAATTGACATTATGTACAAGGTTCGACAACCTTGAGCTGTAGTTCCGAAACGAGAGGAGCCGCCATGTCCGCCTCTGTCATGGTGACCGTCGACGCCGGCATCGGCGCCAGCCCGCCCGCCGCGCGCGGCAAACCTCGCGGGCAGCGCGGGCAGCGCAGGCACGGCTGGCTGCGCCTCGCCAGCCCGGTGGCCGCGGTGGGCCTGTGGCAACTGCTGAGCTCGGCCGGCGTGCTGCCGGCGAGCAAGCTGGCGTCACCGGCCGCGATCGTGCACACGGCCTACACGCTGATCACGACCACCAACCCGACCTACGGGACCCTGCAGAACTCGCTGCTCGTCTCGGCCGGGCGGTGGGCCATCGGGTTCTCGCTCGGCGTGGTGATCGCGGTGCTGCTCGCGGTGGTCACCGGCCTGAGCCGGGCCGCGGAGGTCGCGGTGGACCCGATCGTCCAGGCGCTCCGCTCGATCCCGCTGCTCGGGATCCTGCCGCTGTTCATCGTGTGGTTCGGCATCGGCGAGCTGCCCAAGGACCTCATCGTCCTGCTCGGCGCCCTGTTCCCGATGTACGTCAACGCGTTCGCGGGCATCCGCGGCGTCGACTCCAGGCTCCGCGAACTCGGCCAGGTGCTCGGCCTGTCCCGCCGCGAGCTCGTCACTTCCATCGTGCTGCCCGGCGCGCTCCCCCAGGTGTTCGCCGGCCTGCGGCTCAGCGTCGTGTCCTCGCTGCTCGCGCTCGTCGTCGGCGAGCAGATCAACGCCAACGCCGGTCTCGGCAACATGATCATGCAAGCCGAGAGCTTCCTGCAGAACGACATCATCATGGTCGCCCTGATCGTGTACGCCATCCTCGGCCTGCTGGCCGACTGGATCGTGCGCGTCCTCGAGCGGAAGGCTCTGGCATGGCGCCGCGACTTCGTCAGCTAATCCCCGCTAATTCTCCTGAACGCGCCCTGGTGACTCCGCCCGGCTCCGCTTCCGCTTCCGCTTCCGCGGCCGGCGGCCCGGCGGCGTCCGTGCGTGGGCTTACGCGCCGGTTCGGCGACCGCGTCGTCCTGGACCGGCTGGACCTGGACATCGCTCCCGGCGAGTTCGTCGCCATGATCGGCCGGAGCGGATCCGGTAAATCCACGCTGCTGCGGGCGCTCGCCGGGCTCGACAGGGGCGTCACCGGGACGCTGGCGGTGCCCGGGCAGGTCGCGGTGGCGTTCCAGGAACCGCGACTGGTCCCGTGGAAGAAGGTGGTCAGCAACGTGACGCTCGGCCTGCGGGTGCCCGACGCGGATTCGGTCGCGCGGTCCGCGCTGGCGGAAGTGGGCCTGGCCGGGCGCGTCTCGGCGTGGCCGCTCACGCTGTCCGGGGGCGAGGCACAGCGCGCCTCGCTCGCGCGGGCCCTCGTGCGGCAGCCGTCCCTGCTCCTGCTCGACGAGCCGTTCAGCGCCCTCGACGCGCTCACCCGGATCAGCATGCACCGGCTGGTGCTCCGGCTGTGGGAGCATCACAAGCCCGCCGTGCTGCTGGTCACGCACGACGTCGACGAGGCGCTCGCGCTCGCCGACCGGGTGCTCGTGCTGGGGGACGGCCGGATTACCCACGCCGCCGCGATCGATGTTCCCCGGCCCCGGGACCGCGACCATCCTGCCCAGGTCGCGCTGCGAGTGCGCCTGCTCACCGAACTCGGCGTGCCGGGTGCGGCGACGAGCTGACCCGGCGTCCCGGCCAGCCTGACCGCGCGTCCCGCTGATCGCCCGTCCCGCTGATCGCGCGTTTGGCAGATCGCGCGCTTCGCGGATCCGGCGGTCTCGCGGCGCGGCCATCACTCGTAATTTCCGACAAATAAAGCCAAAATTAAGGTTAATATCTATGAGCTATCGTCCCAAACTCGTAGCGGCCACGGTCGTCGCCGTGGCGGGCCTCGCCGCGGCCGGCTGCTCGTCGGGCAGTTCGTCGTCATCGGCTCCCTCGTCCGCCGCGCCGGCCCCCGGCGCCCCGGCCGGCCCGGGTTCGGCGGCTGACCTGTCGGCCGTGACTCTGAACGTCGGCGACCAGAAGGGCACCGGCGCCGAGGCGGTCCTCCAGGCGGCCGGCCTGCTCAAGACCTTGCCCTTCAAGGTGAACTGGTCCGACTTCACCTCCGGCCCGACGATGGTGCAGGCCATGAGCACCGGCGCCGTTGACATCGGCGGCGTCGGGGACGCACCGCCCGTCTTCGCGGCCTCCGGTGGCGAGAACATCGAGATCGTGGGCGCGCGCGAGACACCTGGCGGCGACGCGGACGCGATCGTCGTGCCGAAGAACTCGCCGATCCACTCCATCGCCCAGCTGAAGGGGAAGAAGATCGCCGTGTCGTTCGGCAGCTCTGACGACTACGAGCTGCTGACCGTGCTCACGAAAAACGGGCTGACGACCAAGGACGTCACGCTGGTGAACCTCCAGCCGGCGCCCGGCCTCGCGGCGTTCACCTCCGGTGCGATCGACGCCTGGGACATCTGGCCGCCCTACGTGCAGCAACTGCAGGGACAGTACGGCGGCCGCGTCATCGCCACCGGCAAGCCGTACGGCAGCCCGTACTCCTTCGAAGTGGCGTCCAAGTCGGCGGTCGGCAACCCGGCGAAGGCGGCGGCGATCAAGGTCTACCTCGCCACGCTGGACAAGGCTTACCGGTGGACGGACACGCACCAGTCCGCGTGGGCCGCGGTCTGGGGTCAGGCCACCGGACTGCCGGCCAGCATCATGGAGCAGGCCGCGAAGGTCGAGATCAACGTGCCCGCGCACATCAGCAACGCGGTCGTATCGTCCGAGCAGGGCCTGGTCGCCCAGTTCTACGCGGCGGGCCTGATTCCCGGCAAGGTCGACATGTCGAAGTTCATCACCAGCGCGTTCAACGACACGGTAAGCGGCGGCTAGCGGCAAGCCCGGTAGGTAAGCGGTTTGCTCGCCTGGGGTATGGCGAGCACGCCCGCCGGTATGGTGAAGGGTTTTTGTGCGTATAGGCTAAAAAAGCTACGCGATCACGAGAACCGTGCAGTTAGCGGGCAGAATGTCGGTGGCGGCTTGTACAACGGATGCGCAATCAGTTGCCATTTCACGCGCGTTCAAGGACCGGTTATGACCACTTGCGACGATCTCTCCGCGGTACAACTGCTGGAAATCCCCGATTCGGCGCCGCCATTCGACGGCGAAATGTCCGCGGCCCGCGGGCCGGCCGAGCCAAAGCCAAAGCCAAAGCCAACGACGGTACGCGCGGCGGCCGCGACGGCCGGCGAGCCGGAGGCCACGGGGTCCGGGGACTGGCCGGCGCAATTCGCCCGGCTGCTCGCCGAGGTGCTCGCCGGGCACCGCCCGGCGCGGCAACTGCTCCCGTTCACGACGGAGCGGGTACGGATGCGCATCCGGCGGCTGTCACCGGGATTCTGCGCCGGACAGCAACCGCGCGTGTTGCGGATACACGCCAGCCAGCCGGCCATCGGCATCATCGAGATGAGCGTCGTCATCAATCTCGGCGCCCGGACACGGGCACTGGCGCTGCGCCTGGAGCGCGTCGTGAGCGGCGGCCGGCCAGCCCGATGGCTCTGCACCGATATCGAGGCGGCCTGAGAAAAGCCGCGGCCCCCGGCGCGAGAACACCGGGGGCCGCGATCAAGCCGAACCCAGGACGCGAACTCAGGATGCGAACTCAGGACGCGTTGCGCCGGTCACCGTGACAGCGCTTGTACTTGCGGCCAGACCCGCAGGGGCACATGTCGTTCCGGCCGACGCCCGCGAACGAGTCCGCGGCACTCTCGCCGTGCACTTCGACGCCGCCGCTGTCGGACGGGGCCGTGTACTGCAGGTTGCGCGGCCGGTGCGGCTCGAGGCCCGCCGGCAGCGCGGCCCCGGCGGGCGCCTCGTCCTGGGCGACCTCGGCGTCGCGGCCACGCGTCTCGCCGCTGTGCGTGGCCGCGACGCCGCGGCC
>DASZKN010000302.1:0-7081 GCA_035552855.1 Trebonia sp.
GGACACTCAGACCACGGCCCCGTCAACGACCACTAGCCCGCCCGCGCCGACAGCCAAGCCCGCCATAATCACGCCTACCCCGACGAAGCCCGCCACTCCGACGCCTACAAAGACAGCGACGGCCACGCCGAGCGCGACTAGCACGGCCAAGGCGTCCGCGTCCGCCAGCGCGTCGAACACCGCCGCGTTGCTCGCCTACCTGCGGCCTGCGGAATCGACGCCGACGCCGACCCCGACGCCGACTCCCGCGCCGTCGGCAGCGGAACTGTGCATCAGCGTCGAGCGCCAGCAGGCGAGCATCACGCGCGGCCACGCGGCCGACTGGACCGTGAGTGTGTGGGCCAACAACGGTAACGTTCCCGGGGTCACCCTTAGCCTGTTGGTGACGCCGAAGAGTCAGTCGGCCAAATTCACCTTCGGCTGCAAATCCGGTGACGGCACGGACTCGTGCGATCTCAAAACTGTGGACTCTGGCTCATCCACCCGCCAGCTTTCAGCAGAAGTCGCCGTCCCCAGCTCCGCCACGTCGGTCAAGTCCGTGATCTTGACCGCGACCGGCAGCGCCAAGGCCCTCCCTACATCACCGGCGGCATCCGCCTCGGTATCAGTGACAGCGCCCGCCAAGCCGAAGCCCGCTGCCAGCAAATCCGCCACCCCGACGCCACCGCCCTCGTCCGCGCCGCCGCCCTCGTCGCCGCCTGCTAACACCACCACCACCACCGTGCCGCCGGTGGCGGCGGGGGTGAGCTCGACGCTCGGGGTCGGAAGCCTGCCGTTCCTCAACAGCAGCGGATCGAGCAGCCTGAGTCCCGGCGGAAACGCTTCCGGGCTGTTCCCGACGCTCAACCCCACGTCGAGCAGCCTGAGTCCCGGCGGAAACGCTTCCGGGCTGTTCCCGACGCTCAACCCCTCGTCGGCTGGCAGCACGGGAAGCTCCGGGCAACCCGTGGCCGTCGGCGGTAAGGCCGACGCCCGCCCGGTAGCGGACACGTCCGCGCTGTCCGAGGGCACGTCGTCGGTGATCGGCGCGCAGCTCGTGGGGCTCGGCGCGCTCGCCGTGGCGTTCATCCTGGCGGTCACGCGGCTCTCCGTCCGCAAGCGCTCCACCCCGAAGCCGCCAACGGGCGACGCCAGCTAACCCGCCCACCGCGGCCGGGAAGCGGTCATAGCAGCCCTTTCCGCGATCAAAGAACGAGCGCCGCGCGGTACAAGGGGCACCACCTGGCAGAACACTAAGATCATGGGCACAAAGCGGCAAATAGCCGCGAACTGCCCACGATCATGAAAACCAAAAACCGGGCGCGGAACCGAACGGCGGCCGAACCGGCGACCGAACGGGCGAGGAAGCAGAACGGCTCGGGAGAAAAGCCGTGGGCTGCCCCTGACACCGGAGGTGTCAGGGGCAGCCCACATTATGTCTGGCGGCCGGAAGGCGTTACTGCGCCGTGTGCTCCAGGTTCGGCCGGACCGTGTTCAGGGTCTGGGCGAGGTGCGCGGTGTTCATGGTCGGCGACACCAGCTCGCCGAACGTGTCGTTGTCGAACCACACGCACATCGACACGCTCTCGCCGCCGGACGTCGCCTCGGCGCACGCGGCCTTGCCGCCCATCGCCGGGGAGACGGCCGTCGCGCCCCGGTAGTTCTGCTCGAAGTTCGTTATCGACGCCGACGGATCGCTGTTGGCCAGCTTGCCGCCGACGAACATGAAGATCTGCGGGTTACTTCCCGGTGCCGAGCTGCCCTGCTGGTAGACGGCCGACACGACGTCCGAGGCCTGGCCCGAAGTCGTCTTGACCGTCTCCTGCGCGAGCTGGCCGACCTTCATCTGCTGCTCGAGGTTCGGCTCGCGGGTGAAGGACGAGACCTTGCCCGGCGCGGAGACGCTGTGCGCGGGACCGCTCGGACCGGAGAACTTCATCAGCACGGCGCCGATCGCGCCGGCCGCCACAACCGCGATGGCCCCGAGTGCCATCCACTGCCGCTTGTCGCCGCTGCGGCCGCGGCGCTTGCCGATCGCGCGGCGGGCCGCGGTGTCGTCCGCCTGCTCGCCGGGCGCCTCGCGCTCCAGCGTCCGCGTGAACGCGGCGGGCGCCGCCTGGTCGAAGTCTCCGAGCGTGTCCAGCGACGTCTCGTCGGCCCAGCTCAGCGGCTGGTCCTCCGGCGGGGCGAGCAGCGTGGTGCCGGCCCGGCGGAACTGCGTCGCCGGGGCCAGTGCCCGCAGGCCGTCGATGCGGGTCTCGTCGAACCGGGCACCATCGTGGAAGCCATCGAGCGCCGGCATGTCGAACCGGGTCTGGCTCATCCGCGGCTCGCCGACGCCGGTCCCGAGGTCGAGCCGCGTCTCCCGCGGGTCGCCGAAGAAGCTGCCAGCTCCGACCTGGCTTCCGTCCAGATATCCCGAACGCTCCCCCGCGACTCCCCCGAACCCGTCGTCTCCGTAGCCGCCGAGACCGCCGGCTGGCATGCCTTCCTCGGCCGGCCAGACGTGGTCGAGCCTGGTCTCGTCGAAGCCGCCGAGCGCCGGCATGTCGAACCGCGTGTGGTTTTCCGGGCCGCCGCCGAGCGCGGGCATGTCGAACCGCGTCTCGCGGCCTTGCATGTCGTAACGCGGGTCGTCGTACGCGAGGCGATCGTAACCCGGCTGGTCGAAGCCGATCTCCGGGAACTCGCCCGTGTGGATGATGCCGGACAGGTCGTAGCCCGGGCCGTTGACGCCGGGCATGGAGTAGTCGGACCCGTTGTAATCGCCGGGGTCGTAGGCCGGCGGGTTGTAGGCCGTCGCTCCGTAACCCTCGAGGTTGGAGCGCTCGAGGCCCGGGTAGGCCGGTTCCTCGCCGTCATACCGCAGCGGCTGGTCGTAGTCCCACGGCTCCCGGTAGATTTCGGTCGCCTGGTACGCGTCCGGCCGCGGCGCGGGTGGGGCGGCCGGGGCGACCGGCGCGCTCAGCATGGCCGGAGCGGCGGGCGCGCCGTATCCGGGCTGCTGGCCGTAGCCGACGTCACCGCGTCCCGACTCCACGAAGCCGCGCACCGTCCGGGTGCCCGCGACGCCGGCGTCCTGGGACGCCGGGCCCTGGTAGCCCGGGTTGCTGTAACCCGGGTCCCCGTAACCGAAGTCATCCATGCTGGCAGCCGGGTAGCCGCCGGACTCCGCGCCGTACGCGACGGAGCCGAAGGCAGCGTACGGGTGCTCCCCGCCGGGCGCCGCGCTAGCGGCGGGCGGCTGGGCGGCATAGGGCTGCGCGCCGGCCTGGGCCGGGTAACGGTAGTCGCCATCCTGATACTCCGAGCCGGAGTTTCGGGTGGGCCAGGAGATCTCAGGGCCAAACGCCGCCTGCCGCTGGCCGGCGGGCTGCGCCCCGCGATCGTCCTGGGTATGCGGCCATCCGCTCCTCATATTGGCGGTCACCTCGATGTCTGGAGTACCTGCGGTTCAGCAAGGTCACAACATCATCTCGACATTTGTACGTCTTCGCTACCAGATCAGCTACATCAGCGGTCTAGATCACACGATTTTCCGACTTGATGTCGAAAAACTGGACATAACACCGCCGGATGCCCGTCCGGCCAGGTCCCAACGTAGCGCCATGAGAGCAGTCGTGCCGGGAAGTCGGGCCTTCCCGGCCGTGTTGTCGCGGCGCGAAACGGGCGTCGCCGTTCTATGTCCCGCCGACCCCGGCGGATAGCCTCTTTCCATGCGATACCTCGTACAGGAACGGCTTTTCGCCATCGGGAACGACTTCTGGATCGAAGACGAGCAGGGCAACCGCGTTTTCTTCGTCGACGGCAAGGCGCTCAGCCTGCGGGAGCGGTTCGAGCTGAAGGACGCCAACGGCAACCTGCTCACACTTATCCACAAAAGGCTGCTCGCGATGCGCGACACGATGGAGATCGAGGACGGCCAGGGCGTCGTCGCCCGGGTTCGGCCGGCGTTCTTCTCGCCGCTCAGGCACCGGTACGAGATCGACCTCATCGACGGCGAGCGGCTCGAGGCCACCGGCAACTTCGCCGACAAGGACTGGGTGATCACCGCGGGCGACGGCCGGCCCGTCGCCCGCATCTCCCGGCAGTGGTTCCGCATCAGGGACACCTATGGTGTCGAGGTCGCGCCGGGCGAGAACGACCCGCTGATGATTTCCGTCGCCATCTGCATCGACCGCATCCACGAGGACGAGGTCCGCAGGCACCGCGACGGCGGCTAACTAAGGTTGTCGGCGTCCATGTCCGGGAAGGTGAACTGACCGCCCAGGTAGCGGAGCAGCGGGTCGTCCGGACCGGGCCCGCCGTCGGGCAGCCCGGCCAGGATCTCCGGGGCGTACACCTCGGCGTCGTCCTGGGGCTCGTACCCGAGCGACCGGGCCTCGTCCAGCGACACCCAGCCGCCCCTGGTGTTGGCGGACACGCCGTAGACCACCCGGAAGCCGGGCGACGGCGCGGTGAGGCAGGCCTCGAACAGCCGGCCCGTGTCGTCTGGCGACAGCCAGGTGGACAGCATCCGCGCGTTCGTCGGGCGGTCCGTGGACGTCAGGATCCGGACGCAGATCGCGTCCATCCCGTAGCGGCGGCTGTACAGCGCGGCGAGCGCCTCGCCTGACGCCTTAGCTACGCCGTAGTAGGTGTCCGGGGCGGGATAGGCGTAGTCGGGCACCGGATACGCCGACCGCGGCGTGAAGCCGACCGCGTGGTTGGACGACGCGAAGATCACCCGCGGGACGCCGCCGCGGCGCGCGGCCTCGAAGGCCACGTACGTGCCGTTGATGTTGACGTCGAGGATGCGCTCCCACGGGGCCTCGCCCGGGATCCCGCCGAGGTGGATAACGGCATCCGCGCCCTCGCAGGCCGACCGCATCGCGTCCATGTCCGTCACTGACGCGCGCAGCGTTTCCTCGCCGGGCTGTGGGTCCATCGGCGCGATGTCGAGCAAGCGCAGCACCCGTCCGGGACGCGCCAGTCGCGTCCTGAGCATGGTTCCGACGAGCCCGGCGGCGCCGGTAATAAGGATGGTCGGCATAAGGCCCAAACGTATCAACCGTTACAGCAGCGAAATTGCGAGTGTCGGGCCGGATGCGGAATCCTGACGTCTGTGATCAACCCGCGGGGCTCCCTGTCGACGCGGCGCATGACCGCTCATTGGGTGGTACTCGCCGCGGCCGCGCTAGCCACGCTGGTGGCGTCGGCGGTCGGGGCGGCCCTGGCGGTGTTCGCCGGACAGGCGCTCCCGCTCGCCGTGCGGCACGACCTCTCGGTCGCGCCGGACACCGCCATTTCCGTGAACGGTCCGGTCACCAGCGGCGCTGGTTCGTTCGGAGAGAGTGACGGCGCTGGTCGCGACCCGCGACCCGGTGCTGATCGACCTGGCGGACTCGGTCCTCCACCTAACCGACGGCAAAATCACGCAAGCCTAGGGCCACCCACGCGGTTTGCCTGATTGGGTCAGGCGACTGTGGTGCCCGCCGCGGCGGTCAGGGCCGCGTAGAGCTCCGTCAGCTGCTTGGTGACCGGGCCGAGGGCGCCGTCGCCGATCTGCCTGCCGTCCACGGCCGTCACCGGGGCGAGCCCGCCCATCGTGCCGGTCACGAAAACCTCGCTGGCGTTGTACAGCTGGGGCAGCGTGTAGTCGCCCGTTTCGACCGGGATGCCGGCGTCCGCGGCCAGGCTGAGCACCGTGGACCGGGTGATCCCCTCCGGGCAGGAGACGGTCGTCGGTGTCGCGAGCACCGGGCCGCCGACCGGCACTCCGCTCGCGGCGGTCCCGCCGGAGGCGGACACCATGAAGATGTGCGTGGCGTTGGTCTCGGCGATGAATCCCCGGTGATCGAGCATGACCGCGTCGTCGGCGCCCCCGACGTTGGCCTCTATCTTCGCGAGAATCGACGTCAGGAGGTTGTTGTGGTGGACCTTCGGATCCAGGGAGTCGGGCGCCGGGCGGCGGACGCTTGAGGTGATCAGCCGGATGCCTGCCGGGTCGTAGACCGGTTCCTTGAACTCCGCCAGCACGATCAGCGTGGGGCCGACGGCGTTCAGCCGGGGATCCATGCCCGAAGTGATCTTGACGCCCCTGGTGAGGGTAAGCCGGATGTGGACGCCGTCCCGCATGCTGTTCGCCGCCAGGGTGCGGCGGATCTCGGCGACGATCTCCTCGTCCGTCGGCACCGAGTCGAAGGCGAGCGCGTGCGCCGAGCGGCGCAGCCTGGCCAGGTGCTCGGTAAGCGCGAAGATCCGGCCGTTGGTCAGCCGCAGCCCTTCCCAGACGGCGTCCCCGCCCTGCACTGACGAGTCGAACGGGCTCACCCCGGCCTCGTCGCGGTGGGCGAGCTTGCCCCCGACGTTGACGATCAGGTCGCGGTTGCGCTCGTCGAACTGCTGCAGCATTCGGGTCTCCCTGGGAGTCAGGCCGGTTCGTTAGGAGTTATGAAGAGATTTTTAGCTTGTAGTTTCGAAGTCGCTCATAGTATGGTTGACACTGCTGAGCAATAGGTTCGAGGGCTGGGGGCAGGGCGGCCGGCGCCGGCGACGGGGCGGCGGGGACGAAGCCAGTCGACCGGCGCACGCTGTCGTACCAGTACGGCGCCCACACGCCGTCGGTGTCACGCGGACCCGGCGGCCAGGAGAGCATCGCCGGCAAGAACGGCACGCCCAGGGCGGCGCACAGCGCGCGCAGCGCCGGTTCGGGCGCGGCCAGGATGTCGGCCGAATCGATGACGGGACCGCCGAAATCCTCGAAGATCTCTGCCTGCTGGCGCAGGCCCAGGTCGTCGAGCGCCGGGGTGGAACGGACGCGCGCGTAGGAGGCGAGCAGCGAGCGCGGGTCCCTGATCAAGAACGCGTGCCGCAGCGGCGCGAGCGCCGTGCGGTCCACCGAGGGGAGCAGGTGGTGCGTCATGTGCTTGGCGTAGTAAACGGAGATACCGGGCGGCAGCGGATCCTCGGCTAGCCCGCGCAGCACGGTGCGCCAGTCGGCGGACTGGCTGGCGATCACCTGGTCCCGGTCGGGATGGTCAAGGCCGGTCGACGACAGGTAGAACGAGTAGAGCGGCTCGTCGAAGACGACGGTGTCGGGCCGGTTCTCCCAGGCGCGCAT
>DASZKN010000303.1:0-4470 GCA_035552855.1 Trebonia sp.
GAATGCCCTACTGTGGCGTTCGTGCCACAACTGTTTTGCCGGACAACCGCGTGCTGATCAAGGCCTGCCTCAACGGCGGGACGAGCCGCGCCGAGCACCCGGCGGTACCGCTCACGCCTGCCGAACTGGCCGCTTCGGCCCGCGAGGCGGCGGACGCGGGCGCCGGGGCGATTCACCTGCATCCGCGCGACCAGTCCGGTGCGCAGACGCTCGAGGCCAGGCACGTGCTCGCCGCCGTCGCCGCGGTCCGGGCCGCGACCGGGTTGCCCGTCGGCGTGACCACCGGCATCTGGACAGTGGACGGGGATGCCGGCCGGCGGCTGACGCTCGTCGCGGGCTGGACCGGGCCCGGCCGGCCGGACTTCGCGTCCATCAACATGAACGAGCCGGGCACCGGCGCGCTGGCAGACCTGCTCGCCGGCCTTGGCATCGCGATCGAGGCGGGAGTCTGGACGACTGACGACGCGGACAGGCTCGCGGGGAGCACGTTCGCGGGCCGGATCCTGCGCGTGCTGCTCGAACCGGTCGACCGCTCCCCGGCGGGTGCGGTGGCCACGGCCCTGGAGGCGTCGGCCGAGCTGATCAGGCTGGGCATCGACGTGCCGCAGGTGCACCACGGTTACGGACTGGCCACCTGGGACGTGCTCAAAGAAGCGGTGGCCAGGGGTTTTGATATCCGGGTGGGACTGGAGGACACGACCGTGCTGCCGGACGGGACGACCGCCGCCGGAAACGGCGAACTGGTCGCCGCGGCGGCGCGCCTGGCCGGCTGACGCCGGACGCGCCTGGCCGGCTGACGACAGGACAGGGCGCACCGCTTGCCGCTCGTGTTGGCTGCACTCCCTCGGAGGCGGTATGGTGTAGTCCGCCGGGGATGAACGAGTCCCGGCGAAATCAATGTTCGGCCCCGTCGTCTAGAGGCCTAGGACGTCGCCCTCTCAAGGCGGTAACGCCGGTTCGAATCCGGTCGGGGCTACACGTAAGCCAAGAGGCGAGCAAGCCAAGAGGCGAGCAGAGTTCGACACTCTGCTCGCCTCGTTTCATTAGTAGATCTGGTCCAGGCCGATAAGGCGGACATCTCTGTCTTGAGGCGGGCGAGGTGACGTGGGCCCATGGTCTCGTCCCATTTCGCCTCGCCGAATTTGACGAATCGCGGCTGGCCGGCGCGGACGATGGTGCGCCCGCGCCGGCCCGCGCTCAGACCTCAGGAAGAGCGCTCCCAGGTAACCGCGAACGAGTTACCGCCGCTGGTCAGCGCGCCCGGCTGCGCCTTGACCGCGCCGGAGTTGTCGATCATCGAAATGGTAACTACCGCATCAATGACCATCAATAGGTAAGTCCACGTTCTCAGCGGACGGAGTCATGTCGCGCCGGGTGGAGTCCCGTCATCACCACGCGGCACGGACCGTGTATGATCGTCAGCGTGTCACGGTGGTATTGGCCCTTTACGCAGGCTCCGGGCGGAGCCAGGCGTACTGATCGCGTGCGCTGACCACCACCACCCGGAGCCAGCCGAGAACGAGGCTTGTCCGCCTCGTTCCGAGAACTAGGGCGTAGCTGGCTCCCGGGACACGGGCGCGCGGCGCGCCCGGGAGGAGCAAAAACCCCGATGTCACGCGTCAGTGATACCAGGATTACCGGGTACGAGCCGCTGCTGTCGCCGGCCGCCCTGCTAGACGAGCTTCCGCTCACCGGTGCCGAGGCCGAGACGGTCGAGCACACGCGCGCCGAGGTGCGCGCCGTGCTTGACGGTGAGGACGACCGGCTGCTCGTGATCACGGGCCCCTGCTCGGTCCACGACCCGCGCGCCGCGCTCGACTACGCCGCGCGCCTGCGCGCGCTCCGCGATCAGTACGCCGCCGACCTGCTGATCGTCATGCGCGTCTACTTCGAGAAGCCGCGCACGGTGACCGGCTGGAAGGGCCTGATCAACGACCCGTGCATGGACGAGAGCCACGACGTACACCGGGGGCTGCGCACGGCGCGCCGCCTGCTGATCGACATCCTCGCCGAGCAGATGCCCGTTGGCTGCGAGTGGCTTGACCCGATTACCCCGCAGTACATCGCCGACACCGTGACATGGGGCGCGATCGGCGCCCGCACCACCGAGAGCCAAGTGCACCGCCAGCTCGCGTCCGGCCTGTCGATGCCCGTCGGGTTCAAGAACGGAACCGACGGAGACGTCCAGGTAGCGGTCGATGCCTGCCGGGCCTCGGCCACCGGCCATACGTTCTTCGGCGTCACCCCGGTCGGCGCGGCCGCGGTGGTGACCACGGCGGGCAACCCGGACACCCACGTGATACTGCGCGGCGGCCGGTCCGGCCCGAACTACGAGCTCGCTCCCGTGTCCAAGGCGCTCGACCTGATCGCCGCGGCCGGGCTGCCGCGCCGGCTGATGGTCGACGCGAGCCACGGCAACAGCGGCAAGGACTACCGCCGCCAGCCGGCCGTCGCCGAGTCGCTCGCCGGGCAGATCACGGCGGGAGAGCGCGGCATCACGGGCGTGATGCTGGAGAGCTTCCTCGTCGCCGGGCGCCAGGAGCCCGGGGACCCCGCGACGCTCGTCTACGGCCAGAGCGTCACGGACGCGTGCATGGACATCGACATGACCGCCGCCGCGCTTGACACGCTCGCCACGTCCGTGTCGGCCCGCCGCCGGCTCCTGTCCTGATTCTCCCTTAACGGCCGCTGGTGGCTCCCGTCCGCGAGCCCCGGCCGCGGCCGGGGCCGGTACTGTTCGGCATATGTCCTCGGTACCGGAGTTGTCGCCACGGGTCCGCGCGGCGCTGGAAGCGGGCCGCCCGGTGGTGGCGCTCGAGTCGACGATCATCTCGCACGGGCTGCCCCGGCCGGGCAACCTGGCGGCGGCCCGCTCGTTCGAGGAACTGCTGGCCAGGCAGGGGGTGACCGCGGCCACGATCGCGGTCGTGGACGGCGTGCCCAAGGCCGGCCTGCACGACGACGACCTGGAACGCATCGCGCTCGACGAATCGGTCGTGAAAGTCAGCAGCCGCGATCTCGGGATCGCCATGGCCGGGAAGCGCACCGGCGGGACGACGGTGGCGGCGACCTCCGTGCTCGCGGCTAGGGCCGGCATCCGGGTGTTCGCCACCGGCGGGCTCGGCGGCGTGCACCGCGGCTACGCCGAGACGCTCGATGAGTCGGCGGACCTGGCCGTGCTCGCCCGGACCCCGGTCACGATCGTCTCGGCGGGCGTGAAGTCGATCCTGGACATTCCGGCGACGCTCGAGCGGCTTGAGACGCTCGGGGTGGCGGTCGTCGGCTACCGGACCAGCCGCTTCCCCGCGTTCTACCTCTCGGACTCCGGCCAGGAACTGGACTGGCGCGCCGACTCCGCGGCGGAGATCGCCGCGATGATGGCGGCCCGCGACGCGGTGGGCGACCCGGCGGCGCTGCTCATCGGCAACCCGCTGCCGCCCGAGAAGCAGCTTGACCCGGCGCTGCACGACCGGGTGCTGGCGGAGGCGCTCGCGGCGGCCGGGACGGCCGGCGTGCGGGGCAAGGCGGTGACCCCGTTCCTGCTCGACTACATGCGGCGCGCCACCGGGGGGACGAGCGTGGCCGTCAACCTGGACGTCGCTCGCGGCAACATCGCGCTCGCCGGCCAGATCGCGGCCGCGTGGGCCAGCCGGGCCAGGTAGCCCGGCGTGACCCGCGTCCTGGTCATCGGGGACGTGATCAACGACGTGCTCGTCGAGATGCCGGCGGACCTGGCGCCCGGCGCGGACAACCCGGCGGCGATCCGCGCGCGCCCGGGCGGTTCCGCCGCCAACCAGGCGGCGTGGCTCGCGCACCTGGGCCTCGACGTGGTGTTCGCCGGCCGCGCGGGCGCGGGCGACGTGGAGTTTCACCGGCGGCAGCTGGCGGGCTTCGGGGTTGACCCGCGGCTCGCGGCTGACGACGAGGTTCCGACCGGCGCGATCGTCGTCCTGATCGGGCCGGACGGGGAACGGACGATGGTCACGGACCGGGGCGCGAACGCGCGGCTGCGCCCGGCGGATGTCCCGGCGAACCTGCTGGAGGACGTGGCGCTGCTCCACCTGACGGGCTATTCGTTCTTCGCGGGGCAGACACGAGGGATCGTTAAGGAGATCATAAAGGCGGCGCGGCGCCGGGGCGTGCCGGTCACGGTCGACCCCGGCTCGGCGGCGTTCCTCGCCATGCTCAAGCCAGGCGCCTTCGCGGAGTGGACGCGGGGGGCGGCCGTCTGCTTCCCGAACGCGGACGAGGCGGCCGTGCTCACCGGGGCGAGCGATCCGGCCGTGATGGCGGGCGTGCTCAGCGGCTGCTACGACGCGGTCGCGGTCAAGCTCGGCGCGGACGGGGCGGTCTGCGCGGCGGCGGGCGCCGCGCCGGTGCGGGTCGCAGCCGTGCCCGCGCGCGTGCGTGACACGACGGGTGCCGGGGACGCGTTCTGCGCGGGATTCCTGGCGGCCTGGCTCGCCGGTG
>DASZKN010000304.1:0-2855 GCA_035552855.1 Trebonia sp.
CTCGTCCGCCGCCTCGTCATCTGCCTCGTCATCTGCCTCGCCCTCGGCCCGACCGGTCAGGTCCGGCCCGGCGGCGAGCCCGGCCTCCGGGATCGCGGAGGCCGCGGGCGGCGCGCCGGGCTCCGGGACGATCGACATGACGAGGGCGATCACCCCGCTGCGGCCGGTGATCAGCTGCCGTGCCGCCTGGTTGGGCACGTAACCGACCGCGGCGATGGCGTCCCGCACCGTGCGCTGCACGTCCGCGGAGACGTTGGTGGCCCCGTTGACCACTCGGGAGACGGTGGCCCGGGAGACTCCGGCGGCCCGCGCGACGTCCTCGAGGGTGGGCCCGACGGGTCGACGCGCGTCGTTGATGGCCATGGACCAGTTATAACAGAATAAGAGAGCGCTCTCCCGGTCGACCGCCGAGCGATTCCCGCGGAGCCAGCACACTGAGCTCAAAGGGGCAAGTCAGAACCCTGTGCCGATCGGTACCCGAGGCCGCCGGACCGCCGGACCGCCGGACCGCCGGACCGCCGGACCGTTGGCCCGCCGAGACGCCCGGCGGGGGCGTCAGGCGGGCCGTCCGGCGGAGGCGATCCGATCCACGGCCCGGCTCAGTCCTTCGACGCCGGCCGCAGCGCCTCCTCGATCTCCGCGAGTTCCTGCGCCGTCGGCACCCAGGAGCCGGCCGCGGCGTTGGCCCGGACCTGCTCGCCGGACATCGCGCCGGCGATCACCGAGCCGCAGCCGGGCTGCGCGGCGAGCGCGCCGAGACCGATCTCCAGCACGCTGTGGCCGTGCGCTTCGCCCCAGGCGGCGAGCCGCTCGACGGCGTCGAGGCCCGCCTCGGTGACCCGCTCGGGCCGGGAGGCGAGCCGGGTGCCCTCCGGCACGCCGGTGGCGCGGCGCACCTTACCGGTCAGCATGCCGTTCGCCAGCGGGAAGTACGGCAGCACGCCGAGGCCGTAGTGGATGGCCGCGGGCACGACCTCGTCCTCCACTTCGCGGTGCAGCAGCGACCATTCGTTCTGCGACGAGATGAACGGCACCGCGCCGGTCTCCCGGGCGACGTGCGCGGCCTCGGCCAGCTGCCAGCCGGAGAAGTTCGAGTGCCCGATGTAGCGCACCTTGCCCTCGCGCACCAGTTCGGTGAGCGCGGCCAGCGTCTCGGCGATCGGCGTGGCCGGGTCGGGCGTGTGCAGCTGGTAGAGGTCGATGTGGTCGGTCTCCAGGCGCCGCAAAGACTCCTCGACCGCGCGCCGGATGTACGCGCGGCCGCCCTTCGCCCCGGCCGCGACGCCGTAGCCCATGTCGAAGTTCTGGTGGCCGAACTTGGTGGCCAACACCACCTGGTCACGCCGGCCCTTGAGGGCCCGCCCGAGGAAGGTCTCCGAGCCGCCTCCGCCGCCGTACATGTCGGCGGTGTCGAACAGGGTCACCCCGGCGTCGATCGCCGCGTCGACCACCGCGCGCGTCCCTTCGGCGTCCAGCCGGACGCCGAAGTTGTTGCAGCCAAGACCGATCACGGAGACGAGTAGTCCGCTGTTGCCCAGTTTGCGATATTCCATACCGCCACTTTATGCCCGGCGGATCTTGAGTCACCCTCTTCGGCCCGTGTCTGCGCACTGTCGCCGGATCAGGCCGGAAGGATGGTGTCCGCCGCCTTCGCCGTGTTCGTCGCGTCTGCCGCCGCTGCCGCGTTCTTCTCGGCCTGCCCGGCGGCCGGCGGCGGCCAGGGATCGCCCCACTCCGCGTCCCTGGCAGCGCGGTAGACCGCGCCGCGGCGCTTGGACACGAGCGTCGGCACGACGCCGTCGTCCGGCGTGCAGACCTGGAGCATGACCAGGCCTTTGCGCTTGACCGGGTGGCGCAGCACCCGGCCCGGCGCGGGCGAGGACGCCGGCGCCCGCACCGCGTCCTCGGCGCGCAGCGCGACGACGTAGGCGAACTTCTCGTCCTCGTGGTCGAGCTCGCCGCCCTTGAGCCTGCGGTGCAGCGTGGAACGGCCGAGGCGGGCGCTGAAGTGGCACCAGTCCTTGATCTCGGCGAGCGGGCACGCTCCCTGGTGCGGGCAGGGAGCGAGGATCGTCATCCCGGCCGCCGCCAGGGCGTCGCGGGCAGCCAGCACCCTGCGGTATCCGTCCGGGGTGCCAGGCTCGAGCACGGCCACCGCCCGCGCGCCCGCCGCCGCGCGCGCGATCAACGAGGCCTGATCCGGCTCCGCCAGCTCGCTCAGCACGTACGAGACGGTGACGAGGTCGGCCTCGCCCAGCGGCTCCTCCGGCGCGAACGCGGCGTGCCGCCACTGCGCCCCGCGCACCGCGGCGAGCCCGGAACCCGCGGCCAGCGTGCGGCCGAAAGCCAGCGCGTCGTCCACCTGATCGAGCACGGTGGCGCCGGTCAGGCTCGGGAACAGCCCGGCCGCCGCCCACAGCGCCGCGCCGGTCCCGCCGCCGAGGTCGAGCAGCGTCTCCGGCCGGAAGCCGGGCGCGCGCTCGACGAACGCCGTCAGCGCGTGGCGCACCGCGGCCCAGGTCGCCGGCATCCGGTACGCGGCGTACGCGGCGACCGCGGCGGGCGAGCCGAGGATCGGGCTCGTGGCCGGGCGCGGGTCGCGGTACCTGGCGATCAGCTTGTCGACCGCGGCGCCGAGCTCCCGCTGCGACAGTTCCGCGCAGGCCCGGTCGAGGGCGCCGCCGAGTTCGACGGGCAGGTGGTCCACCCGGGCTCTCCATCCATGTGCGAAGGCAGGCCGCCATTGTGCCACGACGGCCGCTCGCCGGTCGCTGCCACGCCAGGCACTCAGCGTGCCGCGAACGGCCCCTGCTCGCCGAAGGCCAGCGCGGCGAAGCGCTCGCCGATGCGGCGGT
>DASZKN010000305.1:0-9330 GCA_035552855.1 Trebonia sp.
TTGATGAGCGCCGCGATCGCGGTACTGGCGCCGCGATCGATGGAGCTGAGCGCGATGACGGGGAGCATGGCGCCTTCCGCGAGCCCGAAGAGGGTAGCGGGGCCGAACGCGGCGATAGCCACCGAACGAAGGCGGAATTCCTCAGCCACGGGTGACGGAAGGGGCTGGTGATAGCACGAATGGCAGAATATCCCGGCCCGTTATGCGAGCCCGGCCTGCCCCGCGCGCGCGGCCATCGAGGCGGCGAGGCCCAAGTCGACGGCCCGTTCCGAAGTGATCCACTGGTTGATCATCGCCGCGCAGCCGACGAGTCCGCTGCGCTCGCCGAACGTGCTTGCCACGATGCGCAGCTGCCGGGTCGACAGCGCGGTCGAGCGCTGGTAGACGGTCTCGCGCAGCCCGGCGACGAACGGTTCGTAGGCGCCGGCGAGGTCGCCGCCGATGACGACGACTTCGGGGTTCAGCAGCGTGACGGCCGCGGACAGGACCTCGCCGACGTGGCGGCCGGAGTCGCGGATCATGCCGAGGGCCTCGGCATCGCCCTTGAGGGCGATCGCGACGACGTCGCGGACGTGATGGACGTCGCGGCCGAGTTCCCGCAGTGCCTTGACCATGGCCCAGCCGCCGGCGATCGCCTCGAGGCAGTCGGTCTGGCCGCACCGGCAGAGCACGCCGGTGCCGTTGCGGAGCGGGACATGGCCGAGCTCACCCGCGGCGAACAGCGAACCGCGCTGCAGCGCGCCGCCGCTGACGATGCCCACGCCGATACCGGTCGAGGCCTTCACCATGAGCAGGTCCCGCACGTTGCGCAGCGGGCCGTGCTGCTCAGCGAGGGCCATCGCGTTGACGTCCTTGTCGACCAGCACGGGAACGTCCAGATCGCGGCGGAACAGCGGCGCCACCGCGGCGTCGTCCCAGGACGGGAGCGCGATCGAGTTCACCACGACGCCGGTATTGACGTCCACGCTGCCCGGGACGCTCACGCCGATGCCCCGCACGTCCGCCAGCGAGCGGCCGCAGCTAGCGAGCATCTCGTGTAGCCGGTCCACGACCGGCGGCAGGCAGCGCCGCGGGCCGCTCGCCTGATCGACTTCGACCGACTCCACGGCGAGCAGGGAACTGTCCAGGCTGGCCACCGCGAACTGGATGCGGCTGCGGCCGATGGCGGCGGCCAGCACGACCCCGCCCGACGCGTTGAAGCTGAGCCGCCCGGCCGGCCGGCCGCCCGTCGACTCGGTCGTCGCGTACTCGACGACCAGGCCTTGCGCCATGAGCTGGTTGACGCGCGCGGTGACCGCGGTGCGCGACAGCCCGGTGAGTCGGCCGATCTCCGACCGGCTGTTGGCCTGGTTGGACAGAATCAGCTGCAGAACCCGGCCCGCGGTCGCCGGGCGGGCGACCACCGGGGGCTCCGGGGGCAGGGCGGCCACGGCGGGTACGGCGGCGGCGGGTACGGCGTGCGGATCCATCGCATGTAGTAAACCAGCGGTTGCTTCCGTCTTACAAGTACGTACTATCGGCGACTTTTGCATATCTGAATGCGAAACTCTGTTGCCTTCGCAGCATAACTACCCCTACGGTAAGCCTGACAGCCGATCCGACTACGGGGAGTGACGCCATGACGACTTCGCCGCCGGCCAGACTTCATCCTGTCGTGCAGCGCGTGACCGAGCGGATTGTCGCGCGCAGCGCCGGCAGCCGCGCCGCCTACCTCGGCCGGATCGCCGCGGCGGCCGACCGGGGACCGGCGCGCGGCCGCCTCGCCTGCGCAAACTTCGCCCACGGGCTGGCCGCGATGAACCCGCCGGACAAGAAGGCGCTGCGCGGCTTCGCCAAGCCGAACGTGGCGATCGTGTCCGCCTACAACGACATGCTCTCCGCCCACCAGCCGTTCGAGACCTACCCCGCGGCCTTGAAGGCGGCGTTGCGGGAGGCCGGCGGGATCGGGCAGTTCGCCGGTGGCGTGCCGGCGATGTGCGACGGCATCACCCAGGGGCGCGACGGCATGCAACTGTCGCTGTTCAGCCGCGACTTGATCGCGATGGCGACCGGCGTGGCGCTTTCCCACGAGATGTTCGACGCCGCGCTGCTGCTCGGGGTCTGCGACAAGATCGTGCCCGGACTCGTGATCGGCGCGCTCGCGTTCGGTCACCTGCCCGTCATCCTCGTGCCGGCCGGCCCGATGGCGTCCGGGCTGCCGAACAAGGAGAAGAGCCAGGTCCGGCAGCGGTACGCCGAAGGCAAGGCCACCCGGGAAGAGCTGCTGGAAGCCGAGACCGCGTCGTATCATTCGGCCGGTACGTGCACGTTCTACGGGACGGCGAACTCCAACCAGATGCTCATGGAGGTCATGGGGCTGCACCTGCCCGGCGCCAGCTTCGTCAGCCCGGACTCGCCGTTGCGCTCCGCGCTGACAGCCGCGGCCGCCCGTCAGGTGCTGGCGCTCACCGCCCTGACCGACAACTACACGCCGGTCGGCCACGTCGTCGACGAGCGCGCCGTCGTCAACGGCGTGGTGGCGCTGCTCGCCACCGGCGGCTCGACCAACCACACCCTGCACCTCCCGGCCATGGCGGCCGCGGCGGGCATCCAGCTGACCTGGGACGACTTCGCGGACCTGTCGGCGGTGGTGCCGTTGCTGGCGCGGATCTACCCGAACGGCCCGGCCGACGTGAACCACTTCCACGCCGCCGGCGGGACCGCCTTCCTCATCAGCGAACTGCTCGACGCGGGGCTGCTGCACGCGGACGTGCTGACTGCCGCGGGACGCGGCCTGGACGCCTACCGGCTCGAGCCCGTCCTCGAAGGTGACGCGCTCGAGGGTCGCGCGCTCGAGGGTCGCGCGCTTGCCTACCGGCCCGGGCCGGCCGCCAGCGCGGACAAGGACGTGCTGCGGCCGGCCGCCGGCCCCTTCGCCCCCGACGGCGGGCTGCGCATGCTGCGGGGAAACCTCGGGCGGGCCGTCATGAAGGTGTCGGCCGTGGCGAGCGAGCATCAGGTGGTCGAGGCGCCCGCCTCCGTCTTCGCTGACCAGCACGAGTTCCTGGCCGCGTTCAGCCGCGGTGAGCTGCACCGCGACTTCGTCGCGGTCGTCCGCTACCAGGGCCCGTCGGCCAACGGCATGCCCGAACTGCACAAGCTCATCCCGGCGCTGGGCGCGCTGCAGGACTGCGGGTACCGGGTGGCCCTCGTCACCGACGGTCGCATGTCCGGCGCCTCCGGCAAGGTCCCGGCCGCCATCCACCTCACCCCGGAAGCGGCGGCGGGCGGGCCGATCGCTAAGGTCTGCGATGGCGACGTCATCCGCGTCGACGCCTCGGCTGGTACCCTCGAGGTGCTAGTCCCCGACGAGCAACTGGACGCACGGGGTATCCAGGGCGCCGCCCTGGACGACGCGGGCTGGACCGGCACCGGACGCGAACTGTTCGCTTCGTTCCGCCGCCACGTCGGCGCCACGGAGCGGGGCGCAAGCATCATCCCGCAGCTCTTGGAGAGCACCGCTCTGGAAACCACCACCATCCGACCCATGGAGAGCGCCGTCTGATGACCACTTTGACCTCGGCCGACCTGCTGGGCCTCGCACCCGTCATCCCCGTCGTCGTCCTTGACGAGCCCGCGCACGCGGGCCCGCTCGCGGAGGCGCTGCTCGCGGGCGGCGTCCCGATCATCGAGATCACCCTGCGCACCCCGCGAGCGCTGGATGTCATCCGGGCGATTCGCGACAACGTGCCGGACGCGGTCGTCGGGGCGGGCACGGTCACCACCCCTGATCTCGTCGGCCGCGCGGTCGCCGCGGGCGCGCGGTTCCTCGTCTCGCCGGGGACCACCAGCCGACTGCTTTCCGCCATGGACGATTCCGGGGTGCCGTTCCTGCCCGGGGTCGCCAGCGCGTCCGAGGTCATGAGCATGCTCGATCGCGGCCAGCACGAGATGAAGTTCTTCCCCGCCGAGGCCTCCGGCGGGCGGGCGTTCCTTTCCGCACTCGCTTCGCCGCTGCCCGGCGCGCGGTTCTGCCCGACCGGGGGCATCACGCCCGCCACCGCCCCGCTGTACCGCGAACTGGCGAACGTCGGCTGCGTCGGCGGCTCCTGGCTCACGCCCCGGGACGCGATCGAAGCCGGGGACTGGGCGCGCGTCGAAAAGCTCGCGGCCGAGGCGACCCGCTAGCGGCCGGCCCCGTCAGCGGCCGGCGCTTTCGCGCGGTGGCGCGGGCGCGGTCACGTCCATGGGAGGAAGCGGTCGCAGGCGCTCGCGATGCTGCCGGGCCGCCAGTAGGCACGGGCAGTACGCGGCATAGGCGACCGGCCTGGGAGCCGAACGGAGCTGATCCGCCGGCGAGAGACCACGGTCCGTTCCGGGGAGTGATTTTGGTGCCGCATGAGCGTGGACATGATCGCTCCGGAGTGGATGCACTCGCAGATCACCGCGGCGGAGTACGAGTCGTGGTCCGAGGAGCAGTGCGCCGGCATCGAGATCGTGGACGGGATGGTCGTCGTGAGCCCCGGCGCGTCCAAGCGGCACAACCGCCTCGCCCGCATACTCGCGAACGACCTGTCGGGCCACTGGTAACAGCCGGCGCCAGGTATCGCTACGAGCCGGAGTCGGTGCGGGGTTAGCCGTCCGGCGGGAAGCCGGATGCTAGGAAGGCGGTCCAATGCAGCCAATGCCAGAAGACTGGGACCGGGCCGTCGCTGTGGTGGCCCACCCCGACGACCTAGAGTACGGGGTCGCCTCAGCCGTCGCCCGCTGGACCGGTCAGGGCAAGGAGGTAGCGTACGTGCTGGCGACCCGAGGTGAGGCAGGCATCGCCGGCATGGCCCCGGACGAAGTCGGGCCATTGCGGATGGAGGAAGAACGGCGCAGCGCGGCGATCGTCGGTGTCCGCGAGGTCGAGTTCCTCGATCACCAGGACGGGATCGTCGAATACGGGGTGCCGCTGCGGCGTGATCTGGCAGCAGCGTTCCGACGCCTGAACCCTGAGGTGATCATCACCATGAGCTTCGATCTCACGTGGGGGGAGGAAGGACCCGTCAACCATTCGGATCACCGCGCCGTCGGGCTCGCCGTACTGGACGCGTGCCGGGACGCGGCCAACGGATGGGTGTTCCCCGAGGCCGGGCCAGCGTGTGCCGGTATCCGCGACGCGTACGTCGCCTCCGGGAACCCGACGCACTTCGTGGACGTCACCGCCACCATCGACGCGGGTATCGCCTCGCTGCGCGAGCATCGCGCCTACCTCGAGGGCCTGGGCCGCGATTTCGATCCTGACGAGTTCCTCCGGAACATGGCCGGCTTCACCGGCCTAGGGGCGGGTCGCGAGTACGCGGTGGGCTTCCGTCGCTACCCGATGGGCTAGGCGCGCGGCGGCCTTCCGCCTAGCCGCCTAGCCGTCGCGGCGTGCCTGGCCACCGCGGCGTAGGGTGCCACCGCGGCATAGCGTGCCACCGCGGCATAGCGTGCCGAGGGCGCGCAGTCCGTTCGGGAACGGATCTGCCGTTGGTGCCGCTATGCCGGCACCAACGGCAGATCCATGCCCCCGCGGCTCAGCCCGCTGAGGCCGCCATCGGGTCGATGCCTTCCAGGTCCGACTTCTTGACCCGGATCATCACCAGCGCGATGACCACCGCGAGGACCGAGATCCCCGCCGCCACCAGGTACCCGCGGCCGAACCCGTAGGCGAGCGCGTGGTTGCTCAGCGCCGCCTGCGCGGCCGCCGACAGGTGTGCACCGTGCGTGGCCGCGATGGCCGACTTCGTGTTCGACGCCACCGCCGACCAGGCCACCGTGCCGAGGATCGCCAGGCCGATCGACCCGCCGACCTGCTGTCCGGTGTTAAGCAGCGACGACGCCACCCCGGTGTCCTTGTTCGGCACCTTCGCGAGCGCCACCAGGGACAGCGGCACGAACGTCAGCCCCATCCCGAGGCCGGTCAGCATCAGCGGGCCGAGCAGGCCGCCCGCGTACGTGCTGGTCTCGGAGAGCCGCGACAGCCAGAACATGCCTCCGGCGGCGAACAGCGGTCCCCCGGTCATCAGCGGCCGGGCGCCGATCCGCGCGACCAGCTGCGAGGAGAGTCCGGCCCCGACCATGATCGCGGCAACCATCGGCAGGTACGCGACCCCCGAGCGGACCGGCGAATACCCCCAGATCTGCTGCACGAAGAGCGTCATGAAGAAGAACAAGCCGAAGACCGCCGTGCCGATGCACAGGCTGATCAGGTACGCCCCGGTCCTGTCGCGGGACGCGAGCACCCGAGGCGGCACCAGCGCGTGCCGCGACCGTGCCTCGATGAACGCGAACGTCCCGAGCAGCACCACGGCCGCCACCAGGCTCACGATGACCTTGGTGCTGCCCCAGTGCCCGATCGCCTGTCCGTTGACAAATGTGGTCGCCGCTTCGGAAAGCCCGTAGACAAGGGCCCCCAGGCCAAGTGACCCGGTGATCGCGCCGGGCAGGTCGAACTTGCCGCGCACTCGCTCCGACTCGCGGAGAACCCGGGGCGCGAGCAGCACGAGGACCAGGCCGATCGGCACGTTCACGAAGAACACCCATCGCCAGTCGGCGTAGCTGGTCAGCAGCCCGCCGGCGATCAGCCCGATGGCCGCGCCGGCGATGGACACGGCCGCGTACACGCCCATCGCCCGGTTCCGTTCCTTGCCCTCGGGGAAGGTGACGGCGATCAGCGATAGCGAGGCGGGGGCGGCCAGCGCCCCGCCGATGCCCTGGATGACCCGGGCGGTGAGCAGCCAGGCCTGGTCAGTGGCGAATCCGCCGGCCAGCGAGGCGAGCGCGAACAGCGCGATGCCGGCGATGAAGATCCGGCGCCGTCCGAGCAGGTCACCTGATCGCCCGCCGAGCAGCAGCAGCCCGCCGAAGGCGAGCGTGTAGGCGTTGACGACCCATTCCAGGTTCGTCCCTGAGAAGTGCAGGGCGTCCTGGATGTGCGGCAGCGCGACGTTGACGATGGTCGCGTCGAGCACGACCATGAGCTGCGCGGCCGCGATGACCACGAGCGCGAGTCCGAGCCGTCGTGGCCTCGGCGCTTCTGCTGGCTGTCCTAGCCGTGCTGGTGGCGTGCCGGCGTCGGCTTCGGCTTGCGCCGGGTTCTCCGCCTTCCCGCGGGTTGCTGACACAGGTGTTTCCCCTCTGATGTCGACTTCTTGAAGTTCAAGAAAATAAAACCGAACGAGCCCCCGAGCAGCTTCTGGCTCCGTCCCCACCCCCGTGCTTGGGGTTCTGGCGGGCGGAGCTGCTGATGTGGAGCGCCCCCGTGAGTGCGGCTACATGTCAGCCCCGCCGCATCTCATCGTTCGGGCCGGGCATCGGCTGGTCGTGCTGGTCGTGCTGGTCGTGCTGATGAGTCGTGGATTGATCGCCCGCGCCAGCGTCATTGGCGGCACCTTGGTCTGGCGTGTCCAGCATCTTCCGCAGCAGGAAGAGCAGACAGCGCCGCTCGCGGTCGTCGAGTGCGTAACACCAGGGCATCTTCGCCGCGAGCTGGGCCATCATCCGCTCCTTCGCGGAAATGCCCTCGCACGTCAGCACCAGGTTCTTGACCCGCCGGTCACGCTGGCTCGGCTCGCGCCTGGCAAACCCGTGCCGCTCCAACGTGTCCGCAATCGCCGTCACGAATGACGCGTCGCATCCCATGTGCTGCGCCAGTTCCTTCATCGTGAGCACGCCGTCCAGCTTGAACAGCGCGAGCAGGTCATGGGGCGCGACCCCGAACCCCCCCGCTATGGACTGCCCGATCGTCCCGGCCCGCTTCACCAGCGTGGTGAGTGAGTCGAGGATGTCCCGGTTCAGCGCCAGTGCCGATCCCTCAGCCCGCGCCTCGTCCGTCTGCTGGCTCTCAATGCCCATGACTGCCTAAACAGTTGAGCTACTCAACTTATTCCACTCCTCCTTCACCAACCTTGACGAAACCTGCCGCCATAACGTGACATCCCGCCAGACGCTCATAGGGCAGACGAGGTCGGTCGGCCAAGCTCATCGCGGTTTGGCCGGAATCTCTCGTCATCGCCACCGCCGGCAAACGGGTGCCGGCCCTGGCGCGCCTAGTCAAGGCCGGGGCGAAGGCGCCTGGTCGAGGCGCAGAGCTCCGCTTGTTGCGCGACACTCCCTGGATGGTTCGCCCCCGGCTCGCGGAAGCAGCCGGGATCGTCACATCTTCCCTGTGGTCGCGGTATGGACGCTGATGATGTGAGCGGGCTCGCGGTCGTCAGCGCGGGCGGCTTAGTCGCGCGGAGCGGGCCACAGGGATGCGCCTGGCCGCGATTCGCCTGCTGATGCATTCCCGTCTCCTGGCCGGTCGCTCATGACCGGGTCAGCCACGCGGCGGATCCGGTCGAGCGCTGCCAGCACCCCGATGCTGTCGCCGAGCGGGGCGAGCGGGCTTTCCGTCAGGCCCGCCCGGACGCACCGGGCGACCTCGGCGATCTCGAACCCGAATCCGTTTCCCGGCGAGTCCGCGGTCTGGGTGCGCGTTGCGTCCTGGCCGACCTGGACGGTGAGCCGCCGGGGCCGGTTGATCCGCGGCCCGAGCTGAATGAAGCCGGAGGTCCCGGAGACGATTCCGCCTAGCGCCGAGGGTCCGCGAAACCCCGCGTACAGCTGGGCGAACCTACCGTCGGGGTAGCTCCACTGGAGCGCGGCGCTGTCGTCCGCCCCTGTCGGGGCGAAGGTCAGGGAGGCGGCGACGCCGACGGGCGCGCCCAAGAACAGCCACGCGAAGTGAGCCGGGTAGACGCCGAGGTCGAGCAGCGACCCGCCGCCGGCGGCGGGGTCGAACAGGCGGTCGCCGGGCACGTACGGGTGCGCGCTGGACAGGTCCGCCCGGATGCCAAGCACCTCCCCCACGGCGCCGCCGTCCACCAGTTCCCGGGCCCGGCGGACCAGCGGGTGCATCCGCATCCACATGCCCTCCATGCAGAACCGGCCCGCCCGCCCAGCCCGATCGGCGATCTCAGCGGCCGCGGCCGCGGTCATCGCCAGGGGCTTCTCGACAACCACGTTCTTGCCCGCGTCGAGGGCGAGCAGAGCGTGTTCCCTGTGCCGGATGTTGACGGTCGCGACATAAACCACGTCCACCGCCGGGTCGGTAAGCAGCGCCTGGTAGGACGGGCTGATCCGGGATGCGCCGACCCGGTCGCGCAGCCGCGCGGACCGGGCCGGATCCCGGGCCGCGATCGTCTCCACCCGGTTTCCGGGTGTGGCCGCGATGTCGGCCGCGAACGCGTGCGCGATGCGCCCGGCGCCGAGGATCCCCCAGCGCACGTCGACGTGGCGGGCCACGCTAGTCCGTGCCGCCCGAGCCGTCCGCGCTGACCG
>DASZKN010000306.1:0-7296 GCA_035552855.1 Trebonia sp.
CTCGATCAGCTGCTGCACGCGCGGCGCGTGGACCTGCGGGAGGACGAGGACAGGCAGCGGTTCCTCGGGGTCGCGCTAAGCCCGCTCGCCAGCCGTCGCGGCTGGCCGCGGCGCGCGCCCGGACCGGACGGCGTCCCCGGCGCCGGGCCGCAGCCGGGTCGCCTCGATGGCGGTGACGAGGGAGATGCCGCCCAGCAGGCAGAACGCGAAGGTGTACGCAGTGGTGCCCCCGGCCGCGCCGGGGAACAGGCCGCCGACCCGGAGCGCGACGGTGGCGACGGCGACGGCTAGTCCGGCCGCGAGCTGGCTGCTGGTCGCGAACAGCGTGTTCGCGTCGCGCATGTCCGCGGCCGGCATGTCGGCGAAGCCGACCGTGTTGTAGACGGTCAGCGCCGTCGACCGGGTTATGTGCGGCCCCGCCGGAGCCGCACCGGGTGGGTCAGGAACGCCATCACGATCCAGCCCCCGAGCAGCACCAGCCAGAAGTTGACCACGCGGTCGGCGAGCACGGCGGCGACCGCCTTCGAGCCGGGCATCCCGGCGGCGGTGAGCGCGGCCGGCCCACGCGTACTCCGGCAGCGCCAGCGTGGTCCGCGACACCTCGTCGAGGAACGTGTCGAGGCCGTCCGCGCCGTGTTCCGGCTTCCCGAACGTCCGCTTGCTCAGCCCCGCGACCCACGCCAGCGCCGCGTGCAGCACGCCCCGCACCCTGGTGAACCGCGGCGCGAGCAGGATGCCGGCGACCGGCACCAGGTACACCGCCGCGCCCGCGAGCGCGCCCGCCGAGCAGATCCAGGAGACCGTCAGTCCCCAGCTCGTCGTCGGCGCGTCCAGGCCCCGGCGCCGGAACTGGCGGTAGGAGTACACGACGGCGAGCTCGGTCCCCGCGAACGGTATCGACTGCGACAGCGCGTTGCTCGCGTACGTGATCCCCATCACCGGGCGCAGCCCGATCCGGCCGCCGTTCGCGCGCAGCAGCGTCCGCCTGCGCCGCGGCCGCCAGCGCCAGCCACGGCAGGTTCGCCGTCGACAGGACGTGCAGCGAGCGGGCGAGCCTGTGCCGCTGCCAGACGATGATGACGACGACGACCATCGTGGCGAGGAACGTGAGAGCGAAACGACGCTACCGGCCCGTTCGGGATGACGGGGGCCTGCCGGAGTCGGGAGCCGGCGCCTGCGCGCTGACCGCGCCGGAGCCGACGCGGGGCTCTTGCAACATAAGCTAATGATCTCCGGTAAAAGCTACGAACCGGACCACGAGGGGTCGGCGGCCAGCTTTTCGGTGATCCGGTCGTGGAAGCTCTTGCGGGCGAGCACGGCCCGCACGTCGTCCGCGGCGCGGCTGAGCGGGTAGGCGATCTCCGCCTCGATCTCGGCGATCGACGCCTCGGTGGCCCGCCACTCGGTGGCGAGCTTTCCGGCGATGGCCTCGGCCCTGGCGGTGAGCGTGACCTTCTTGCTGCGGGCGTCCGGCCCGGCCGACGTCTCCAGCCAGCCGGCCGCGCGCATGGCCGCGACCTTCTGACTCATCGCCGAGTGGGTGCGGCCCACCAACCGGGCGAGGTCGGCGATCGTCATCGGGCCGCGCACGTGGAGCCGGACGATCTCGAGCACCCAGTTCGGCTTGAGGTCTTCGATGCCGTTCTCGGCGTAGACGCGGGCGATCTCGTCGTCCACGTCGGAAAGCAGGCGGAAGACCGGCCGCCAGCGGCTGCTCTCGGTCGGGTCCTGGGTCATGGCCTCTATTTAACAATATGACAGTGCTTATACAAGTGCTGTTATATTGGTGGGCGTGCGACTGCTCACGGACATCACGCCCCTGCGGGAGAGCCCGGCCTTCCGCCGGCTCTGGCTCGGCAGCACGTTGTCGCTGGCCGGCGGGTCGATGACGTCGTTCGCGATCATGCTCCAGGTGTTCGACGCGACCCGCTCGACGGCGGCGACCGGCGCGATCGGCGTGGTGACGCTCGTGCCGATGCTGGTCGTGGCGCTGCCCGGCGGGTCGCTGGCCGACCGGGTCGACAAGCGCGGGCTCATCGTCGTGGTGACGGCCGGCCAGGCGGCGGTGTCCGCGCTGCTCTTCCTGCAGGCACTGCTCTTCCTGCAGGCACTGCCCGGCCGCGGCGCCGGCTGGCTGTGGGCAGCCTACGCGCTCGTCGCCGCGCAGAGTGCGCTCGGCGCGGTCAACGCGCCCGCCCGCCGCACGCTGATCCCCGCGCTCTTGCCGCCCGCGCAGCTGCCCGCCGCGATGGCGCTCAACCGGGTCGCGTTCCAGGTCACGCTGATCGCCGGCCCGGCACTGGCCGGCCTGGTCACGGGCGCGCTCGGGCTCAAGGGCTGCTACCTGGCCGACGCGGTCAGCTTCGCCGGGGCGTTCTACGGGATCGGCCGCCTGCCCGCCGCCGCGACCGCGCGTAAGGACTTTTCCCCGCAGCGCGCCCCGCTGGCTGCCATCGGTTCCGGCCTTTCGTTCATCTGGCGCGACAAAGTCCTGGCCGGCGCCTTCCTCGCCGACGTGAACGCGACGTTCTTCGGGCTGCCGCTCGCGTTGTTCCCGGCGATCAACGCGCTGCGGTTCGGCGGTGATCCGCGGACCCTCGGATTGTTCTCGGCCGCGATCGGCGTGGGCGGCATGGTCAGCGCGGCGGCGTCCGGGCCGGTCGGCCGGGTGTCCCGGCAGGGACTGGCGATGCTGGTCGCGGTTTCCGTGTGGGGCGCGGCGTTCGCGGTGTTCGCGGTCTCTTCCGCGCTGTGGCTCGCGTTGCTGGCGCTGGGCGTGGCGGGCGCGGCGGACACGTTCACGGTGGTGTTCCGCGGGATCATCGTGCAGCGGGTGACGCCGGAGGAACTGCGCGGCCGGGTGAACGCGGCGGACTACGTGGTGGGGGCGGGCGGCGGCCAGCTCGGGTCGCTGGAGTCGGGCGTGGTCGGCGCGCTGACCACGCCGGTGATCAGCGCGCTGGCGGGCGGCCTGCTGACCGTCGCGGGCGCGCTGGTGATCGGGGCGGTGCTCCCGGCGTTCGCCTCCTACCGGGACACGACGACGTCCGGGGCTGAGCCGGAGCCGCCGGAGCCGCCGCAACCGGAGCCGGCTCGGGTGCCTCAGGTGCCGGCCGGGACGCCGGCCGGGACGGCTGGAACACTCGCCTGGCGGACCGCGTCACCACGGGCTCGCCGAAGCCGCCGCTACCAGCGGGCGGTGGACGGGTCGAACGAGGGGTCGAAGCGGCGCATGTAGGTCGTGTCGTCGCGTTCGCGGAGGCCGCACTTGAGGTACTGCTCGTGCAGGCGGGCGAGGGCGTCCCTGTCGAGTTCGACGCCCAGCCCCGGCGTCGTCGGGACGGCCACCGAGCCGCCGGAGAAGGACAGCACGCCGGGCACGATCACGTCCTCGTCCGCCCGCTTCCACGGCCAGTGGGTGTCTAGCGCGTAGGGCACCGCCGGCAGCGCCGCGCCGAAGTGCGTCATGGCCGCCAGGCTGATGCCGAGATGCGAGTTCGAGTGCATCGACACGCCCATGCCGAACGTCTCGCAGATCCCCGCGAGCAGTTGCGACCGGCGCAGTCCGCCCCAGTAGTGGTGGTCGGCGAGGATCACCTGGACGGCGCCGGCGGCGACCGCGGGCGCCAGGTGCTCGAAGTCCACCACGCACATGTTCGTGGCCAGCGGCATCGACACCTCGCGGGCGACCTTCGCCATCCCGTCGATGCCGGGCGTGGGGTCTTCCAGGTACTCGATCACGCCGCCGAGCGCCCGGCCGACGCGGACGGAGGTCTCCACGGTCCACCGCGCGTTGGGGTCGATGCGCAAGGGCAGGCCGGGGAACGCGTCGCGCAGCGCCCGCACCGCGTCCATCTCCTCCTCGGGGCGGAACACGCCGCCCTTGAGCTTCAGCGCGGTGAACCCGTAGCCGGCGACCATGCGGCGCGCCTGGGCGACGATCCCGCCGGGGTCGAGCGCCTCGCCCCAGCCGTCGGGCTCCGCCCCCGGATGGCTCGCCCACCGGTAGAAGAGGTACGCGCTGAACGGGACCGTGTCCCGCACGGCGCCGCCGAGCAGGTCCGACACGGGGCGGCCGGCGGCCCGGCCCTGGATGTCCAGGCACGCCACCTCGAAGGGGGAGAAGACCCGGTCGACCGTGCCCTGCTGGGTGAAGTCCCCCGTCAGCCCGTGCTTGTCGCCGCCGACCGCGGCGCCGATCGCGATCGCCACCGCGGCCCGGATGGCGGTGAGCCCGTACACGTCGAGCCCTTCCACCGCCGCGGCGGCCGCGCGCAGCCGCTCGAGGTGCCGCTGGTCGCCATATGTCTCGCCGAGTCCGGTCAGGCCGGCGTCGGTCGTCACTTCCAGGACCGCGCGGAGCGCGAAGGGCTCGTGGACGCCGACCGCGTTCAGCAGGGCCGGATCGTGGAACGCCACCGGCGTGATCGTCACGCTCTTAATTTTCACCGTGCTCATCGGCATTATCTTCGCACGCCGCCCGGCGGTGGCCCGGGTCGCGGGCCGATGCGGGGCGGAAACCGCAGGTCAGGAACGGGTCACCCATTGCGAATAGGTACTGAAGTAGGTATTGTCACCGTTGCGACACGATGCGTGACCGTCAAGATTGGGACCAGACAGATTCGGGGATCTGCCCATGGTTGTAACCGAACTACTCACCCAGCGCGCGGAACGGGCGGCAGGGCGCGACTGGTGGGAAGTGGCGGCGTGCCGCACGGCCGACCCGGACCTGTTCTTCCCGGTGGCGCCGTCGGGGCCGGGGCCGCGCCGAGGCGGACCGGGCGAAGGCGGTGTGCGCGGTGTGCCGCGTGCGGCGGCAGTGCCTGCGGTTCGCGCTGGCCACGCGTCAGTCGCACGGCATCTGGGGCGGCACGACAGAGGACGAACGCCGCGTCCACGCCCTTGCCGGCGAACACGCGGCGCAGGCGGCGGCAGGCAGCGGGGCGCGTTAGGAAAACCGGGTTTTCGAAGCCTTCCCCCGGCGGTGAGGGGCCTGCCGGGGGAAGGAACGGCGGCGAGCTTGGGGGAGAACGCCGCCGGCCGGGCGGCGGCGGCAGCCGCGGCACGGGCGCTACACCGCCCGCGCCGTGTGGCCCCGCCGCCCCGGAAAACTGCCGCCGGCGTCGGTGGACCTTCTTTCAGAAGCAAACCATAGTTGTTGCGGAAGTGAAATATGGATGATTAGCCGGATAACGGCGTGGGTAACACCGTGCCAAGTTTGTCGCCCGTGCGGGAGGTTCCATGGCGCTGCAGCCCGGCGAAGCCCACGAGGCCGCGACCGCCGATGAGGGCGGCGGGCGGCGGCGCCAGGTCGCGCTCGCCGCCGCGGCGAGCGTGGTCGGCACCTCGATCGAGTGGTACGACTTCTTCCTCTACGGGACCGCCTCGGCGATCGTGTTCCCCGCGGTGTTCTTCCCGTCGTCGAGCTCGTACTCGGGGACGCTCGACTCGTTCGCCACGTACGCCGTGGGGTTCGCGGCCCGGCCGGTCGGCGCGGCGATCTTCGGGCACTGGGGCGACCGGCTCGGCCGCAAGGCGACGCTGATCATCACCTTGCTCATGATGGGCGTCGGCAGCGCGCTCGTCGGCGTCCTGCCGGGCGCCTCGTCGATCGGCGTCGCGGCGCCCGTGCTGCTCGTCCTGCTGCGGGTGATCCAGGGCATCGCGGTGGGCGGGGAGTGGAGCGGTTCCGTGCTGCTGTCCATGGAGTGGGGCCAGCAGCGGCGCCGCGGGCTGATGGCCAGCTGGCCGCAGATCGGGGTGGCGATCGGGCTGCTGCTCGGCACCGGCGCGATGACGGCGATCGCGCTGTCCGACCAGGCGGCGTTCAAGGCGTGGGCGTGGCGGATCCCGTTCCTCGCCAGCCTGCTGCTCGTGGCCATCGGGCTGTGGGTGCGGCTGAAGGTCATGGAGACGCCGCTGTTCGCCCGCCTGGTGGCCCAGCGGTCGGTGGCGAGGACCCCGGTGCTCGAGGTGATCAAGCGGCACCCGAAGGAGATCGTCGCCAGCGCGTTCCTGCGGATGTCGGAGCAGGCGCCGTTCTACGTGTACACGACGTTCGGGCTCACCTACATCAAGGACCACCTGGGCAAGCCGGAGGGCATCGGGCTGGCCGCGATCACGGTGGGCGCGGCGGTCGAGTTGTTCCTCACCCCGGCCGCCGGTCATCTCAGCGACCGGCTGGGCCGCCGGCGCGTCTACGTCACCGGGGCGGCGCTGATGGCGGTGGTGGCGTTCCCGTTCTTCCTGCTGCTGAATACCAAGGCGGTCGGCCTGATCATCGTGGGCACGGTGCTGATCGCGATCGCGCACGCGACGCAGTACGGCCCGCAGGCCGCGTACATCGCGGAAAGCTTCCCCACCAAGCTGGCCTACGGCGGCAGCGGGCTCGGTTACCAGACGGCGTCGCTGATCGCCGGCGGCCCGGCGCCGCTGCTGGCGGCGTGGATGCTGCCCGCCTTCGGCTGGCAGGCGATCTCGGTGTACATCATCGCGTGCGCGGTGCTGACGCTCTTCGCGGCCGCCCTGTTGCCGGACCGCGGCAAGCTCGGCGTCGGCGCCGAGGTCGGCGCCGGCGTCGGCGGCGCGAGCGAATCGCTCGTCCAGCCGTGAGAGCGCCGTGCTAGCCGAGCCGGGCCGCCGCCCGCGTGGTGGTCGATCACCCCCGACCCGCGTCTTCTAGATGAGCGGGGCCTGGTTCTCCCAATGTGCCGTCCGCCACCGGCGAATCCGCCGCGTGCCATACTGAATTCCGCCTGATGTGCCGCCGGTATCGCGGTATACGTGGTCGCATGCGCAGGGGGGCGAGAATGGCGGCAGCGGGCAGCGCGCTCGCGCGTAGCGAAGAAAAGAGCGGCGTCAGACCGCCATTCGACATTGACGCGCGTCACCGGAGCGCGGAAAAAGCCATCCGGGCCGCCGCCGCGGCCGCTACGGCCGCCGGCCGGGATCCCGCGGTCGAGGGTCTGGACGAGCCCGGCGCCCTGGACGAGACTGGCGGCTGGCGCTGGCAGGTCCTTGGTGAACTGCGGGGACTGAGCACCGACGTCGCCGCCGACTACGCGCGAGCGAGGCGGAAGCAGTCCCGGCAAGCCTGGGAATCACGCGTGGGACCGTACGTGACCGGGGGCTCGGCCGCGGCGGGCTCGGTTATTTCCGCGGTCGGCGCGGGCGTGCTGCATGTCAGCACGGTGCCGGGCATCATCGTGATAATCGCCGGCGTCGTCTTCGCCGCTGTCGGCGCCGTTTTCACCGCCAGCACATATGTGCGCAGCCGCAAAGAGAAGCTCCGCTATG
>DASZKN010000307.1:0-13961 GCA_035552855.1 Trebonia sp.
CGGCATGGGGCTGACCGGATTCATCACGCGCGCCGTCGTGCGGCTCAAGCGGGTGGAAACGTCGCTGGTCAAGGTCGACACGGTGCGGACCCGCGACATCGACGAGACGATGGCGGTGCTCGCCGAGCACGACACCCGCCGCGGCTATACGGTCGCGTGGACAGACAGTCTGGCGCGGGGAGGCGGCCTGGGGCGTTCAGTGGTCACTAGCGGAGACTTCGCGGCCGTCGGCGATCTGCCGCCCGCGGCCCGTGACCAGCCCTTCGCCTTTGACCCGCGGGCGCGGCTGGGCGCGCCTGGCAGCGTGCCGCCGGGGCTGGTCAACCGCTACTCGGTGCGGTTCGCGAACGAGGTCTGGTATCGCAAGGCGCCCCGCCGCCGCGACGGCGAGATCCAGACGATCAGCCAGTTCTTCCACCCGCTGGACGGAATCAGGAACTGGAACCGGGTGTACGGGCCGGGCGGCTTCCGGCAGTACCAGTACGTGCTGCCGTTCGGCGCGGAGGCGGCCGTCCGCCAGTCGCTCGAGATGGTCAGCGCCCTGCCCGCGCCGTCGTTCGTCACCGTGCTGAAACGCTTCGGCGCGGGTGACCCCGGCTTCCTCTCGTTCCCGCGGCCGGGCTGGACGCTCGCCCTCGATTTCCCCGCCCGGACGCCCGCGCTGGCGCCGCTGCTCGACCGCCTCGACCTGCTCGTCATGACCTCCGGAGGCCGCGTCTACCTGGCCAAGGACAGCCACGTGGCCCGCGCGGCGTTCGAGGAGATGTATCCCCGGGTGGCCGAGTTCCGCGCGCTCCGGGCCGAGATCGACCCGGCGGGGGCGCTGGCTTCCGACCTGTCCCGCCGTCTGGGACTGTAGCGACGGCCGCCCACAGGACGAGCGGTGTGCTGGTCAGGTTGCCGTGGCAGCCGCGCAGCGTGTGCCGGTTCCGGACACAGCGTCGGTCTACCCGGGTATCCAGGCCGCTAATAGCGGGCAGCGAATAATGGGCAGAGGTACTACCGCCGGTATGCAACCATGAATGCGTGGATCTTCTCGCCGATCTCGAGGCCCGCGGCCTCGTCCAGGACAGCACTGACCGCGACGCGTTGCGGGACCGGATCAACTCCGGCCCGGTCGGACTGTACTACGGCTGCGACCCGAGCGCGGACAGCCTGCATGTCGGCAACCTGATCGGTCTCCTCATCCTGCGCCGGTTCGCGGACGCCGGGCACAACGCGGTGGCGCTCGCCGGCGGCGCTACCGGGATGATCGGGGATCCGGGCGGCAAGTCCAAGGAGCGGAACCTGCTCGACGCCGAGACGCTGGCGCACAACACCAAGCGCATCGCCGACCAGCTCGAGCGGATCAGCCGGGTGTCGCTGGTGAACAACCTGGCGTGGACCGGTTCGGTGCTGCTGCTCGACTTCCTGCGGGACATCGGCAAGCACGCGAACGTCAAGCAGATGATTTCCAGGGAAGTCGTGAAGGCCCGGCTCGATAGCGACAACGGGATCTCGTTCACGGAGTTCAGCTACCAGCTTTTGCAGGCCAACGACTACCTGCACCTGTACCGCGCGCATGGCATTGAGCTGCAGATCGGCGGCTCCGACCAGTGGGGCAACCTCGTGGCCGGCGTCGACATGATCAGGAAGGCGGACGGCGGTCACGCGCACGCGTTCACGTGGCCGCTGCTGCTGCGGTCGGACGGGAAGAAGTTCGGCAAGAGCGAGGACGGCGCGGTCTTCCTCGCCGCCGACCGGACCTCGCCGTACCAGTTCTTCCAGTACTGGATGAACGTGGCCGACGCGGACATTGAGCAGTTCCTGCTGCAGCTCACGCTGCTGCCGGTGCAGGAGTGCCGCGCGGTGGCGGCCGAGCACCTGGCGGCGCCGCATAAGCGTGCGGGCCAGCGGCGGCTCGCCCGCGAGATCACCACGATCGTGCACGGTCCCGAGGCGACGATGGCGGCCGAGGAAGCGAGCGCGATCCTGTTCGGCGGGACGCCGGCGGGTGCCTCGCCGCAGGCCCTTGAGTTCCTCGCCACCGAGGTGCCGACGACACCGTTCGAGGCGGGCGACCTGGTGCACGTCCTCGCGTCAACCCCGCTGGCGTCGTCCGTGTCGGACGCGCGGCGGACGATCTCGCAGGGCGCCGCGTACGTGAACGGCGCTCAGGTAGCCGCGGCCGACCGGGCGCTGACCGCGGCCGACCTGCTGCACGACCGCTGGCTGGTCCTCCGCAAGGGCAAGCGCAACTACCACCTGCTCGACGCCGCCCGCCGCTGAATCGTTGATCGGGAAATGCGGGCAGGTCAGATGTGGTCATAGGCGATCAGGGACCGGTGAGGCGATGATTGCTGTTATTGGCGAGGCGCTGATCGATCTCGTCGTGAGTGCCTCCGGGGGTGACGTCGCGGCGCGGCCGGGAGGCGGGCCGTACAACACCGCGCGGACGATCGCCCGGCTCGGCGCGCCGGCTGTGTTCGCCGGGCGGCTGTCCGCCGACGGTTTCGGCCGGCGGTTGCGCAGCGGCCTGGAGGCCGACGGCGTGACGCTGGGCATGGCGGAACCGAGCGGTCTCCCGACCACGCTGGCGGTCGCCGACGTGGACGAGACGGGTGGTGCGCGCTATGGGTTCTACCTCGCCGGCACGGCGGCGGCGGACGTTGACGACGAGACGCTGCGCGCCGCGGCCGACGGGGCGCGGATCGTGCACGTCGGCACGCTCGGGCTGGTGATGGAGCCGATCGCGTCGAGCGTCGAACGGCTCGTCGCGGCGGCGCTGCCGCCAGACGTGCTCGTGATGGCCGACCCGAACTGCCGTCCGGGCGCGATCCCCGACAGGGACGGGTACCTGCGGCGGATGTCGCGGATATTCGGGCGCGCCGACGTGGTGAAGGCGAGCGTCGAAGATCTGGCGTACCTGTCGCCGGGCCTGTCACCGGAGCAGGCAGCGGCCGCCGTGCTGGCCGAGGGGCCGGCGCTGGTGCTGGTGACCGACGGGCCGCGTCCGGCGCGCGCCTTCGCGCCGGACGAGGCGGAGATCAGCGTGCCCGCGCCCGCCGTCGACGTCGTGGACACGATCGGGGCGGGGGACGCCTTCGGCGGTGCGTTCCTGGCGAACTGGCTGGCGGCCGGCCTCGGCCGGGACGAACTGCGCGCCGGCACCCCGGGCAGGACGGCCGCGATTCGCGAAGCGCTCGCGTTCGCGGCCGAAGTCGCCGCCCTGACCTGCGCTCGCCCGGGCGCCGACCCGCCGTACCGGGCGGACGTGTTACGGCCCACGGCAGGCCTCCGTCTTTGATCGCGGGAAAGGGCGAGGTGTGGAAGGCAATTCGTCCACCCATGACACACTAGGCGAGTGGACTTCCCGGAGTCACCAGTGCCGTCGTTCTTGTTCGACTTGGACGGGACGCTGATTGACAGCGTCTACCAGCACGTGATCGCGTGGCGCGCCGCGCTGTCCGCGATCGGCGTGGACCTTTCCGTGTGGCGGATTCACCGGCGAATCGGCATGAGCGGCGGGCTTTTCGTCCATGCGCTGCTGCGCGAGACCGGTATCTCCCTGTCCGCCGCGGACATCGCCGAGCTCCGGCGGGCGCACGCCGCCGAGTACAAGAAGCAGGCAAGCTCGGTGAGCGCGCTGCCCGGCGCGCGCGAACTGCTGGCCGTGCTCACCGCGGAAGGGGTGAAATGGGCGATCGCCACCAGCGGTTACGCCGAGACCGCGCGGCCTGCCCTTGATCTTCTCGAGTTGCCCGCCGACGCCCCGATGGTGACGCGCGATCTCGTGCGGCACGCCAAGCCCGACCCTGACCTGTTCCTCGCGGCCGCCTCGTTGCTCGGCGTCGATCCGCGGTACGCGATGGTCGTCGGGGACAGCGTGTGGGACCTGCTCGCCGCGCGGCGCGCGGGCGCGCTCGGCATCGGCGTGCAGTCGGGCGGCTACGGGCGCGAGGAACTCGAGCGAGCCGGCGCTTACCGGGTCTACGCCGACCCGGCCGAGATGCTCGAGCGCATCTACGAGATGGGCGTGCGTACAGACGGGTCGTAACGGGGCGGCCGGTGCGGTCCGCGGGGGCGGACAGCACCCGGGACGGCACCGGCCGTCTTGCGTCTGATGCCGCTGGCTCGTCAGGCGAGCTTCGCGGTCACGTTCATCTCGGGGACCCCCGCCAGGGCGCGCGAGACGAGGCAGTTCGCCTTGGCGTCATCGGCGAACTTCTGGAACCCGGCGGCGTCGATGCCGGGAACGCGGCCCTCGGTGTCAAGGTCGATGCGCGTAATCGTCGGCGCCCCGTCAACGAAGCGTAGTTGCACGTCCGCGGTCGTGCTCACGGACTCCGGCGTGTGGCCGGCCGAGCTGAGCATGTTCGACAGCGCCATCGTGAAGCACGCCGCGTGCGCCGCCGCGATCAGCTGCTCCGGGTTCGTGCCGGCACCGTCCTCGAACCGCGACTTGAACGAGTAGCTGCCTTCGAAGACGCCGTCTCCGACCTTGATAGTCCCCGATCCGTTCTGCAGATCGCCCTGCCACCGCGCACTGCCGTTCCGGCCAGCCATATAGCACTCCCTCAGTTCGGTTTTTGCCTACCGACGGGACGCTAGCCGGCCCTTTTCTATTCCGGATAGACGGGGCGTGCACGGCCGTCCATCCGGGAATTAGATGGCGGCGCTTAGTTGTAGCGCCGGGCGGCCAGGATCCGGCGGATCTCCGCGGTTTCGGCGTCGCTGTACCGGTCGAGGATGGCGTCGAAGTCGTTCAGGTCGCCCTGGCTCGTGTAGGTCCCGAGTTCGCGCTCGAGTTCGCGGTGGGCGGCGTGGACCTCACGAACGTCGCGCACCAGTGCCCGGATGCCGGTCAGCGGCGGGCTGATGAGGCTTGTAACGAAAGCCATGTGAACTCCTTTCGTGGTTCACTGTCTATTGAACCTGGTCTAGACCTATGCGTCCAATGAGTAGTTTGCAAAGAATTAATGACGTAAAGTCATGTGATATGGACACCGACGTGCTTCGCTGGTTCCGGCTAGTCGCCGACGGGGCGACCGTTACCGAGGTCAGCGAGCTGGAGCCGGTCACGCAATCCGGCGTATCGCGAGGCCTGTCGCGGCTCGAGGCGCAGGCCGGGACGCCATTGCTCGAGCGCTCGGGACGGACGCTCAGGCTGACGCGGGCCGGCGAGGTATTCAAGCCGTACGTGGACCGGCTGCTGCACGAGCTCACGGACGGGCTGGACGCGGTCGCGCAGTTCGTGTCACCGGAGACGGGCACCGTGGCGATCGCCTTCCAGCAGTCGCTCGGCTCGTGGCTGATCCCCGACCTGGTCCGCAGCTTCCGCGCCGCCCACCCCGACGTCGCTTTCCAGCTGACGCTGGTGCGCGATGAGCTGCGCGGGCTGCCGCTCGACGGCGGCACGACGGACCTGGAGCTGGGTACCCGCCGCTTCCGGGTGGGCAAGGAGGCCACCCGTCCCGGCGATCTCGCGGTGTGGACGCGGCGCATCGAGGGCGAGCCGCTCCGGCTGGCGCTGCCGCGCGACCACGAACTCGCGGGCCAGCACCAGCTCCGCCTCGCCGAGGTGGCCGCCGAGCCGTTCATCGGCCTGCGCACGACCTCGGCGCTGCGCAAGCTAGGGGACGACCTGTGCCGGGCGGCCGGGTTCCGGCCGAAGATCGTCTTCGAGGGTGACGATCTCACGAACGTCCGCGGGCTGGTCGCGGCCGGTCTCGGGGTCGCGATCGTGCCGGCGCCGCGGGCCGGGACTCCGGTGGCGGCGCCAGGACCCGTCGTGTACCGGGAACTGCTCGACGAGGGGGCCGAGCGCGACATCTACCTGACCTGGCCGGCCGACCGAACACTGCTGCCCGCGGCCGGACTGTTCCGCAAGCACGTCGTCCGCACGGTGAGCGCGGGGCGAATCCGGCGGGTCAGCGACGGGGCGGGGTAGGTTGGGTGGCCCGGTACACCGGTGACGGCGGAGAACGAGAGGGGCTGTCCGACCGGGCGTCGTGGGTGACCGGCGCGAACATCGTCGTCGACGGCGGACAGCGGTATCCCAGCGCCCGGCGCTTCGGCTGACGCGTGCGGCCCGTCGCCGGAGCCGGCGACGGGCCGCACGGGAAACCACGGGCGTGCCTCAGTCCGAGTCAGCCGGAGCCGATGGCCAGCGTGGCCGTGTTAGACGTGCCGTTCGCGGTCGTGACGGTGACGGTCGCGGTCGAGCCAGGGTCGACGTGCCACATGCCGCCAGTGCCCGACGGCGTCGGCACCGTGAACGTGACCTTGTCGTCGCTCCAGCTGCGGGAACGACACTGTATCTGATACAGCAACACGAATCGCGGTAACGCGGGAGTCGGCGCCGATGCGAGCCTCGCCGCGGCGCCTGACCATGCGAACTCTTAACAGGCCCTTACATGGCCGCCGTCTCCCGAACGAGGGCGGCGGCCGGCACGTAAACCAGGACACGAGGCAGTGCCGTCCCGGCTGTCTCCACCCTGGGCTTGACCGAGAGGAGAACAGCGTGGCCGTCCGCAGCGACCACCCGGCTCCACCGTACGCAGTTCCGCCCGCACCCCGCCGGCCGGCGCATTCGCAGCCGTTCCCGTCGGCGCATGCGCAGCCGCTTCCCTCGCTGCCGGCCCGCCGCCGTCTCGCGCGGCCGGCGATGCCCGCCATCGTCCTGGCCGTGATCGCGGCCGGCGGCCTCGCGGTGCTGGCGCTCTGGTGGCAGGACACGCCATCGATCCACGGGCCGGGCGACCTGGTGACGAACATCGGGCGCGTCCTCGGACTGCTGGCCGGATACGGGTTCGTCGTCCTGGTGGCGCTGATGGCCCGGCTGCCGCCATTGGAGCGGGGCATCGGCAGCGACCGGCTGGCCCGCTGGCACGCGGCGGGCGGCAGGTACGTGATCACGCTGGTCACCGGCCACGTGCTCACGATCGTCTGGGGCTACGCCCTCATCGCGCACGAGTCGGTCACCAGTGAATCGGTCACGCTGCTCACCAGCTACCCGGACGTGCTGATGGCGACGGTGGCCTGGTTCCTGCTGCTCGGCATCGCCGCGTTCTCCGCCCGCGCGGCCCGCCGCCGCCTGCCCTACGAGACCTGGTACTACGCGCACCTGTACACGTACCTGGCGATCGCGCTCGCGTTCGGCCACCAGTTCGCCGACGGCGCGCAGTTCGTCGCCGGCCCGGAGGCGCGGTTCGCGTGGTCGGCCCTGTACGCGTGTACCGGGGGGCTGATCGTCTGGTACCGGTTCGTCACGCCGCTCTATATGGCCGCCCGCCACCGCCTGACCGTGTACGGCGTGCGCGCCGAGGGACCGGACATCGTCTCCGTGTACATCACCGGCCGGGACTTCCACCGGCTGGGCGCGGAGCCCGGGCAGTTCTTCCGGTGGCGGTTCCTGACCAGGCAGCTGTGGTGGCAGGCGCACCCGTACTCGCTGTCGGCGATGCCGCGCGGCGACCTGATGCGGATCACGGTCAAGGCCCGGGGCGACCACAGCGCCGCGCTCGCGGCGCTGCGCCCTGGCACCAAGGTGATCGCCGAAGGACCCTACGGCGCGTTCACCCCCGCGCTCAGCGGCCGCCGCGTGCTGCTGATCGCGGGCGGCGTGGGCATCACGCCGATCCGGGCGATGTTCGCCGCGCTGCCCAAACGGATGTCCGACGGCATCACGCTCGTCTACCGCGCGAGCCATCCCCGTGACATCGTCTTCCGCCGCGAACTCGACGCGATCGCCGCCGACCGGCACGCGACCGTGCACTACGTGATCGGCTCCCGCGAGCGGCTCGGCTACGACCCGCTCGCCAGCGGCCCGCTGCAGGACCTCGTGCACGGCCTGCACCGGTACGAAGCGTACGTCTGCGGGCCCCCCGGCATGACCGCGGCGGCCGTGGCCGCGCTGCGCGCCGCCGGCCTGCCACGCCGCCGCATCCACCACGAATCCTTCGACTTCTGAGGAACGGAGAAACCTCATGCGCCGCGCCGTCCTGACCGTCGGCGGCACCGTCGCCGGCCTTGCCGCGCTGATGTCGTTCAAGACCCACGCCGCCACGACCACCGCGGACGCCACCGCGGCCGCGCCGCCTCCGGCAACGACCACCACGGCGCCGCCCGGCGCCGCCGGGTCGAAGCCATCGGCCTCCCCATCGACGCGGGCGGCCGGCGGCGCGAGCACCGGAGGCACCGCGAGCACCGGAGGCACCCGAACCGTCACCGGCAAGGTCGCCAGCACGCAGTACGGGCCGATGCAGGTCGCGGTCACGCTGGCCGGCCGGCGGATCACCAAGGTCACCGTCCTGCAGCAGACGAACACCGGCGCGGAGAGCAGCCGGATCGACGCGATGGCGATTCCTAAGCTGACCGGCGAGACCCTCACCGCCCAGAGCGCGCGCATCGACGCGGTCAGCGGCGCCAGCTACACCAGTTCCGGCTATATCCAGTCCCTGCAGAGCGCGCTCGACCAGGCGCACGCGTAGCGGCTCAGCCGGAAGCCGCCGGCAGGTGCGGCATGTGCACGGTGGCGGGGATGAGCAGCCGCCCGCCGAGCACCAGCGCGGCCAGGGCAACCAGGCCGAACACCGCCACCCAGACCCCGCCGGGCACCCCGGTGAGCTGGGCTAGCTGGTCGGCGTCGGACCGGGAGCCGTGCCTGCGGGACCGCTCGCGGCGTAGTTCCGCGACCGGCCGGACGCCGCCGAGCAGCAGGAACCACGCGGCGCCGTAGCTGAAGAAGGCCTGCACGGCGGCCGTGGCGAGCAGGCTGACCGCGCACACCGCGGCGGCCGTCACCAGGACCGCCAGCGCGCCGTACAGGTTGCGAATGGCGAGGAACGTTGCGGTCAGCAGCGCGAGCAGCAGCCACAGCATCGCGGTCACGTGCTGGGCGGCCAGCAGCCAGGCGGCCCCGGCACCCAGCAGAGACGGAGTGACGTACCCCGCCGCCGTGGTGAGCACGATACCGGGCCCTGATCCCCGGCCCCGCGAGTGCGTCACTCCTGACGTGTCCGAGTGCAGCCGGATGCCCTCAAGGCGCCGGCCGCTCAGCACGGAGACGAGGGCATGGCCGCCCTCGTGGGCGATCGTGATCGCGTTCCGAGTGAGGTGCCAGGTGCGCCGGTTCGCGACGAGCGCCAGTGCGACGAGCCCGCTGGCGGCGATGATCCAGATCGCGGGCGCCGGCTGGGTCCCGGCGACTCTATCCCACAGTTCGCGGAGCACGGACATGTCGGACAGGGTAAACGGCCGCGGCTAGGAATGTGGCCGCATCGGGACCCGCCGGTGCGCCGCCCACTGCGCGAGCTGGTCGGCGAAGTGCGCATTTCCGGGATCACCGGACGCGCCACCAGGGATGACATAGCTAGCCGAGCCCGGATCGGCGAGGTCGATCACCTGGCGGTACACGGACAGGCTCGTCACGGTGAACGGCGTGCCCGGGACCCAGCCGTACCCGGCGGCCTGGATCGTGTCCGAGTCACCGCCCATCGGGGTCGGCGGAAGCGGGCCGGTGCCGGGGAGCGGGTGGACGCGCGGGGCCTGGTGCACGTCACCCCACCGCCACACGGCCGGGTCCGGGCCGCCGAGCGCGGCCGCGGCCGCCCAGCCCGCCGCGAGCGCCGCCGGGACCACCGCGAGCACGCGCCGCGACCGCGACCCGTCCGACGCCGCCGGCACCGGGCCGCCAAGCAGCTCCCACGTGTCGTTGGCCAGCCAGCGTCTGACCAGGTTAATTGTCGGCGCGAGCGTGCCCGACGCGACCCAGCCCCACGCCTCGTCGCCCAGCAGGGGGCGGTACAGGGCAGCGGCTAGCTCACGCACGAAGCAGCCGTACAGCAGCGCCTGCCCCGAGTCCGGGCGCAAGTCGCCGTCCCAGCCGGCCAGCCGTGCCCGCGCGCGCTCGGCCAGCGGCTCGGCGAGCGGGCCGAGCCCGGCGAGCACCCGTCCCCACCCGGCGGCCGCGAGCGACACGGTGTCGGCCTGCAGGGCGGCCACGCCGGCCGCCGACGCGGTGCCCGTGCCGGCCAGGTGCGACCGCAGCCGCTCGGCCCGGAACGGCTGCGCGAACGTGTACGAGATATACGGCTGGTCCCCGTCCACGAGCGAGTTGTTGGCGGTCATCACGAAGCCGGCGTCCGGGTCGATCACCCGCGGGAGCTCGGCGAACGGCACCGTTCCGGTCCACTCGCACGACCCGTCCCAGCCGGGCGCGGGCAGCCCGCGGTGCGCGGCCGAGGACCGGACCGGCAGCGTGCCCCGGCACTGGTACGCGATCCGCCCGTTCGTGTCCGCGCACACCAGGTTGTTCACCGGGTCGACCCACCCGTCCTGCGCGTCGGCCAGTTCGCGCGCGGACCCGGCGGTGAGCATCGGCAGCAGGCACTCGAAGCCCCGGTCCGGCCGGTGCGTCGCCGTGTACTTGAGCGCCAGCGCGTAGCCGGACGCGGGATCGCCGTGGACGACTGGTCCGTGGCCGGTCTCCCACACGTCCACAGTCAGCGGGTCGGTGCCAGCCACGAGGATGCGTTCTGGATAGGGGGAAGCGGGAAACCAGCCGTCAGGAGTCAGGTAGCGCGCCCCGTCGAAGCGCTCGAGGTAAAGGTCCTGGTTGTCCGCATCGGCGTGGGTGATCGCCCAGGCGACGGTCCCGTTGTGGCCGAAGTGCGGGAAGCCGGGCAGGCCGGGGAAGGTCGCGCCGGCCGCGTCGAAGCCGGGGCAGGTGACGCGGCACTGCCAGTAGACGTTGGGGGTGTCGAGCGCGCGGTGGGAGTCGTTGCAGATCACCGCGCCGCCGTGCGTGGTGCGGGCGCCGGCGATCGCCCAGGCGTTCGAGCCGGGCTCTGCTTCGGCGAGGAAGCCGAGATGCTCGGACACGTCGAGCAGCGCCGCGTCGACCAGGCGGGACAGCCGGCCGCCAGGCGGGATGGATAGCGCCGAGCCGCGCGCCGGACGCGCCTCGAGCTGGCCGAAGGCCTCCGGCCCGATCTTCGCGAGCAGCACCGCCTGCGCGAGCTTGTGCTGCCACTGGCCCATCAGCACGTGCCGGATCTTGAAGGCGGCGACCGAGTGCCAGGCCTCCCATGGCTCGACGGGATACCGGCCGGGCAGCGGGGCGGCGCCGCCGGCGATGGCGGCGTTGACCCCGTCTGCGTAGGCCCCGAAAGCGGCGCGCGTTGGCTGGGACATCACGGCCACGTCGGCTTTCGCGGCCTTGACGAGCCGCAGCCTTCTGGCCAGGACATCCCCGCCGACGGCCGCCGGCCCGGCGATCTCGGCCCACCGTCCGCAGGCGCGCCGCCGGTCATAATCGAGCTGAAACAGCCGGTCTTGCGCGCACGCGTATCCCATTCCGTACCACGCGTCATCGGCCGACTTACCGTCCACATGCGGTATCCCGTACTCGTCTCGAACCACAGAAGCCATGGACCTGATTATCCGCCGGTCGCGCTCCGTCACCGCGACTTGTCGGCCACGACGCCGCTGCTTTCGGCTTGGATCGCCCCCTTACGGACGATGGTGCAGGAAATAACGTCCAAATCGAACGACGGCACCGGATGCGTTCGCCTGCAGGGAAGTGATCATTCGATTACTGTTGGTAGTTAAGGGGTATGTAACGGGCCACGACGGGAGTCGACATGGACATGAGCGGGTCGGCGCGTCATGTTCCGCGAACGTCAGCGGCGACACGTCAGGGGGCCGCCCGCCGCACCGCCCGGCAACGGCGGACCACTGCCCGGCGGACGACTGCCCGGCGGACGACTGCCCGGCGGACCACTGCCGGGCAGGCTTCTGCCGGGCGGACTCCTGTGCGGCGGGCGACGGCGCGGCGGCGGGCGACGACGCTCTCGGTGGCGGCGCTCGCGTCGGCGGCCGTGCTCGCCTATGCCGGTATCGCGCTCACGCACTCGGACGCGTCGCCGCGGGCGGGGCTGCGCGCGTCGGTGTCCGCGCCCGCGCCCGCGCCGAAACCCAAGCCGCACGCGGCGCATGCCGCCGGGTCGGCGAAATCAGCCGGGACGTCGACGCTCACCGCCGCCGAACGGCGGTCCTGCCCCCGGGCGGCGGCGGCCTGCGTGGACCTTGCGGCCCACCTGACCTGGCTGCAATCCGGCGGCCAGGTGACGTTCGGACCGGTCCGGATGGAGCCGGGGCCGCCCGGGTCGGCGCACGCGACGCCGCGCGGCACCTTCCACGTCGCGTGGAAGGCCGGCCCCGGTTACATCAGCAACGAATACAACGAGGCGATGCCGTGGGCGACGTTCTTCGCCACAGGCGGCATCGCCTTTCACGGCGGCAGCCTGACGAAACCCTCGCACGGCTGCGTCCATCTGACGGTCGCTAACGCGCACTATTACCACGACCACCTCCCCATCGCCGCGGAGGTCGTCGTCTTCTAGCCTCGCTCCGGGCCGTCTCCTAGCCCCGGTCATGACGGACCTATGTCAAGGGGTGTGCCCGCTGGCTGGCCAGGCGCGTGTCACTCTGGTGCCCCTCCGCATCAGCAACGCGAAGACTTTTTTATTGGGTTAATTTCAGGTGCTATATCCGCACGAGATTAACCCGTTGTTTATAGGCACCAGGAGAGGCCGGGGGGTGGCGAGGCGGGGGACTCAGCGCGGCGCGGCGGTGCTGTCCCTGACGACCAGCGTCGTCTCCAGCTCCACGTGCCGGGGCCGCACGCTGGTGTCGGCCGGCCGGGTAAGCATCCAGAACGCGGTGGCCGCCATCGCGGCGAGCGGCTGGCGAATCGTGGTGAGCGGGGGAGTGGCCCAGGTAGCGATCGGCACGTCGTCGAAGCCGGTCACGCTGACGTCATCCGGGCAGCGCAGTCCGCGCTCGCCGAGGGCCTGGAGCACGCCGAACGCCTGGGCGTCGTTCCCGCACACGATCGCGGTCGGCGGCTCGCGCAGGCCGAGCAGCTCGCCGGCGAGCTCGCGCCCGTCCGCCGCGCTCAGGTCGCCGGTCCGCACCATGCTGTCGTCGGCCGGCAGGCCCGCGCGGCGCAGCGCGCTCCGGTACCCATCGAACCGCGCGTGGCAGGACCACAGGGCGTGCGGGCCGCTGATGATCGCGATCCGCCGGTGGCCGAGCTCGATCAGGTGCCGGGCGGCGGCCAGCCCGCCCTGCCAGTTCGTGGTGCCGACCGAACGTACCGACGCGCCCGGCGGTGCCGGCTCCGCCGGCGGGTCGATGACGACCAGCGGCACGTGCGCGCGCTCCATCCCGGCGAGCATCGCGTCACCTGGCTGCCTGAGCACGCTGAGCACCCCCAGTGTGCCGCGCGCCGCCGCCACCGGCAGCCAGTGCGCGAACTCTTCGTCCGACGTGACCCGGCTGACGATCACGCTGATATCAGTCTCGGCCGCCGCGGTGATCGCGCCGCGGACCAGCTCGTCCGACCACGGGCTGCCCAGCGTGCCGATCAGCAGGTCGACGACCCCGATGCCGGAGCGCGGCGCGACCTCGTACCCGTGCCCGCGCAGCAGCCGGGCGACTCGTTCGCGCGTTTCCGGCGCGACGTCGGACCGGCCGTTGAGCACCTTGGACACGGTGGAGACGGACACGCCCGCCGCCGTCGCGATGCTGGTCAGGCTTTTCGAAAAATTAGTGCGCTTGGTGGCCATTGACGCCCCAATAGCTCGCATCTAACGTGCTCATTAGCACCGTCATCATAGCGGAAGGTTTCGAAAAGTTGACTACCAATCCACCCGCTGTACAGCTCTACTCGCTGCGTGAGCAGCTCCCCGACGGGCGCCGGGAGGTACTGCGCGCGATCCGCGGCTTCGGCTACGGCGCGGTTGAGCCGTACGACGTGAAAACCGATCCGGAACAGCAGCGCGACGACCTCGACGAGGCCGGCCTGGCCGTTTGCTCGGTGCACGCCAAGGCGCTCGGCGAGGACGCCGGCGCGCTGCTGGCCGGCGCGCGGACGGTCGGCGCCGACACGGTGATCGTGCCGTGGGCGGACCCCG
>DASZKN010000308.1:0-22847 GCA_035552855.1 Trebonia sp.
CGGGGAGCCTTTACCCGGGAACGCGGGGGCCGCGTCGCGGCCCCCGCGTTCAGGTCAGACCCGGGACTTGATCGTCAGCTTGCCGTTCTTCATCGTGCCGATCCGCTGGGCGCGGCGGGCGACCGTGCTGTCGTGCGTGACGATCACCATCGTCAGCCCCTGCTCCTGCCAGAGCTTCTCCAGCAGGCCGATGATCTCGTCGCGGGTGTCCTCGTCGAGGTTGCCGCTCGGCTCGTCGGCGAGCAGGACCTTCGGCTCTTTGACCAGGGCACGCGCGATGGCGACGCGCTGCTGCTGGCCGCCGGACAGCTCCGACGGCAGGTGCCGGAGCCGCTCGCCGAGGCCGACCTGGGCCAGCGCCGCGGCGGCCCGGGTCTTCCGCGCGGCGGCGCTGATCCCGAGCGGGACCAGCGCCGTCTCCACGTTCTCGCGCGCGGACAGCGTCGGGATCAGGTTGAAGGTCTGGAAGATGAAGCCGATCGCCTGGGCCCGAACCTCGGTCATCTCGGTCTCGCGGAGCCGCGCGAGGTCGCGCCCGTCCAGTTCGACGGAACCCGCGCTCGGCCGGTCGAGGCCGCCGAGGATCTGCAGCAGGGTGGACTTGCCATGGCCGGTCGGTCCCTGGATTGACAGCCACTCGCCGTCCGCGACCTCCATGTCGACGCCACGCAGCGCGTGCACGGTCGAGCGGCCTTTGGGATAGTCCTTCGTGACACCGCTGAGTTTGTACATCGTGTTGTCTCCCTTCGGTCCGCGCTCAGGCGACCTTGGCCAGGGCCGCGGCCGGGCGCAGCCGCGCCGCCCGCCAGCCGCCGAACGACCCGGCGATCAGCCCGCCGAGAATCGCCAGCACGACCGCGGCGGCGACCGCGCCGATCGTGACCGGCGCCGACAAGTGCACCGCGACCGTGGAGGCCGCGCCGCTCGCGTGCCGGAACCCGAAACCGCCGCCGGCGCCGCCGCCAGCGCCAGTGCCGCCGCCGGCGCCGCCGGACGCCCCGCCGAAGCCGCCGCCGCCGAACTGCCGTGCCCCGCCGGGCGTCGCGTTGCTGGTGGCCTCTCCGACGGTCGCGCTCAGCGGCGGCGCGAAGCTGCTCACCAGCGCCGCGCCGAGGAAGCCGAGCCCGACACCGACGGCGCCGCCGATGACGCCGATCGCGAGCGACTCGCCCATGACCTGGCCGACGATCCGGCGGCTCTTCCAGCCCAGCGCCTTGAGCGTGCCGAACTCGCGGATCCGCCGGGCGACGGCCGCCGCCGTCAGCAGGCTGGCCAGCAGGAACGCGGCGATCAGGACCGCGACCGCGAGCCACTTGCCGAGGTTGTCGGCCAGGCTGGCCGCGCTCGAGATCGACCCGGTCACCTCGCTGGCCAGCGACTCCTGGTCGGTCACGGTCGCGCCGGGCACCGCCTTCTTGATCGCGTCCGCCACGGTCGTGATGTTCTGGCCGCTCGAGGCCGCGACGTAAACCTCGTTGACGTCGTTCTTCAGGCCGGACAGCGACTGCGCGACCGCCAGCGGAATGTAGACATCGGACGGGTTGTCGCCCGACGGCTCGGTGACGATGCCGATGACCTTGAAGCTGGTCTTGTCGACGGTGATCTTGTCACCGACCTTGATCTTGTTCGAGGTCGCGTAGTCCGAGTCGGCCACCGCGACGTCCGCCTCGGTGTCCGCGGACGTGAACGTCGCGCCCGACGAGAGCTTGCCGGTGCTCATCGGCCCGAGTTCGCCGTTGGCGATGTCGACTCCGTCCACGGTGAACGAGGTGGGCGTAAACGCGCCGGTGCCGCCGGTGCCGCCGGTGCCGTTGCCGAAGTTGATCGCGGGCATCGTGCCGGTGATCTTGGTGTCGGTCAGCGACAGGCCGCCGGCCGCCGCGGCGACGTTCTTCAGGCCGGAGATCGTCGTAAGTGACGTCGCGCCGATCGTGCCGAGACCGGTGCCGCGGAGGTTCTCAACGTTGATCTTGCTGCCCGCGGCCGGCCGCTTAGTGGTCCCGGCGCGGAAGCCAAACCCGAACGACTGGCCGCCCCCCGACCCGGCCGACGGCGCCTTGGTCACCGTGATGTCCGTGCCCACGCCGTAGAGCGAATGCAGCACGGAAGCCTGCGCGTTCTTGACCCCGGACGACGCGGCGGTCACGGTGATCACGAGGCCGATCCCCAATGCCAGGCCGACCGCTATGAAAATCGCCTGGCGCACGCGGCGCCGCAACTCGCGCCAAAGGTACGTAACGAACATCGGGCTCCTCAATGGATAGTGGCGGCGCGGGACCGCCGTGCCAGCAGGGCTTACCGCGCCCTGGACACGGCGTCCGCGCCAGCCAGCATCCTGCTGGCCGAACCTGAGGAGTCGCTGAACCGAACCTTCGAAACCGCCCCGATTGCGGGGCTTAGCGCCTGACCTCCCGGGGCAGGCCGAACTGCACGGATTCCGTCGTGGTGACGCGCTCGGCCACCGTGACGTCGCCGAGGCCGGACAGCGCGTCGATGATCTCGCTGACCACGGCGGGCGGCGCGGACGCGCCGGCGGTGAGCCCGACGACGGACACGCCGGACAGCCACGACAGCGAGATGTCGGAGGCGCCGTCGATCAGGTGCGCGGGCGTGCCGGCCCGCTCGGACCGCTCGACCAGGCGCACCGAGTTCGACGAGTTCGCCGACCCGGCGACGAGCACCATGTCCGCGTCCGCCGCGACGGACCGCACGGCCGCCTGCCGGTTCGTGGTCGCGTAGCAGATGTCGTCGCTGCCGGGCGCCCGCATCCGCGGGAACCGCTCCTTGAGCGCGGTCGCCACGGACTCGGCCTCGTCGATGGCGAGCGTCGTCTGCATCAGGTAGGCGACCTTGGAGTCGTCGGTCGCCGGCAGCGCCGCCACGTCCGCGGCGGTCTGGACGAGCACCGTGGAGCCGGGCGCCTCGCCGAGCGTGCCCTCGACTTCCTCGTGCCCGGCGTGCCCGATCAGCGCGACCGTGTAGCCCTCGCGGGCGAACCGCCGCGCCTCGGCGTGCACCTTGGACACGAGCGGGCACGTCGCGTCGATCACGGAGAGCCCGCGCCCCTCGGCGTCCGACCGGACCGCGGGCGAGACTCCGTGGGCGGAGAACACGACGGTCGCGCCGTCCGGCACCTCGTCGAGTTCGTCCACGAAGACCGCGCCGCGCTCTTCCAGGTCGTGAACGACGCGCGTGTTGTGCACGATCTGCTTGCGCACGTATACCGGCGCCCCGCGCAGTTCGAGCGCCCGCTCGACGATCTCGATGGCCCGCTCGACGCCGGCGCAGAACGACCGCGGCCCGGCGAGCAGCACGGTGCGGGCCGCGCAGGCGGCGGCCCATGCCTCGGCGACCGGGGCGGCCAGCCGCAGCGACCGCAAGGCCGCCAGCCCGCCGGTCACCAGCCCGGGCCCGATGCCGCTGTCGGACACGGCGCGGATCACCGCCACCGGACGGCCAGCGGCCGCGGCCACGAGCGGCAGGGATTCCATGTCGGCCGCGAGCGACCCGTCGGCGGCCAGGGCGTCCCGCTCGGACTGCTTGACCAGGTTCTTGACCGTCCGGATGCGCCCCGCGCGGGCGGACAGCCCGGCCCGGCGCAGTTCGCCGGCGATCAGGTCGGCGCCGGGCAGCCGGACCGTCTGCTCGCCGTCGGTCACCTCGGTCGCGACCACCAGGTCGCCGGGCCTGAGGTTGTCGTCAAGGCCCGCGGCGGTGCCCATGACCACCATTCCCCCGAACGCGCCCCACTGACTCGCCTCGGTCTTGGCCGCGCGCAGGCCGGCGCGCACGACCCGGCTGGCGGGCTGCCCGAGCCCGCGGCGCACGGCACTGGCCTCGAGCCGCAGCGGCGCGAGGACAAGCAGCCCGGCCCGGGAAGACTCGTCTTCCCCCGTCCCCAGGGGGGCTCGGGGGGCCAGGGGGACTTGGGGGGACGGGCGGTCCCCCCAAACGGAGGGGTCTGGGGGGGTCGTTCCCCCGGCTGGCAAAATCTCAGTCATGGCTGGAGCCCCTCACGTATCGGCCGAGCGCGCTGACCGGGAAAGCCAGCCGGTAGAGGTGGTAGTTGAGGTAGAAATCACGGGGGAAGCCGGTCCCGGTGAACTGCGGCTCGTCCCACGTGCCGTCGGCGCGCTGCGTCTGCGCGAGCCAGCGGATGCCGCGCTCGACGGCGGCCGAGCGCGACTCGCCCGCCGCGAGCAGCGCGAGCAGCGCCCACGCTGTCTGCGACGCGGTCGAGTCACCGCGGCCGGACCATTCCGCCGGGTCGTCGTAGGAGCGCAGGTCCTCGCCCCAGCCGCCGTCCACGTTCTGGTGCGCCAGCAGCCACTCGACGGCCCGCCGGACCGGCGGCTTGCCCGGCTTGACGCCCGCCGCGATCAGCGCGGGGACGACGGCCCCGGTGCCGTAGACGTAGTTCGCGCCCCACCGGCCGAACCAGGACCCGTCGGGCTCCTGGTTCTTCAGCAGCCAGACCACACCCCGGCGGCAGGCCGTCTCGCTGGCCAGCCCCTCGGCCGCGAGCGCCTCCACGATGTGCGCGGTGACGTCCGCGGACGGCGGGTCGATGACCGCGCCGAAGTCACAGAACGGGAGCTTGTTCACCAGCTGGCGGGTGTTGTCCGCGTCGAACGCGGCCCAGCCGCCGTCCTTGCACTGCATGCCCTCGAGCCAGGCGAGCCCGCGGCCGATGGCGGCGCGGCCACCGGCAGCCCGGTCCTTGAAGTCCACGCGGCGCAGCGCGAGGATCACCTCGGCGGTGTCGTCGGTGTCGGCGTAGTTGTCGTTGTCGAACTCGAACGCCCAGCCGCCCGGCGCCGTGTGCGGGCGGCGCACCTGCCAGTCGCCCGGACCGAAGATCTCCTCGGCGAGGATCCGATCGCCGGACTTGACCAGGGCGGGATGATCCGGCGGGAGGCCCGCGTCGGCGAGCGCGGTCATCGTGAGCGCGGTGTCCCAGACCGGGGACTGGCACGCCTCGAGCCGGCGCCCGCGCTCGTCCCTGATCGTGAACCGGTCGAGGCCGGCGATCGCCTTCGCGAGGACTGGGTGGTCCAGGCCGAAGCCCATCAGGTGCAGCCCCATGATCGAGTACACCCACGGCGGCTGGATGCCGCCCCAGCAGCCGTCGGCCTCCTGCCGGGCGATGATCCAGTCCGCGCAGCGCCGCAGCGCCGCCCGCCGCGCCCGCTTGGGGAACCGGGGCTCGATCTTGTGCAGGGCCACGTCGAGGTTGTTGAAGAAGCTGGACCAGAAGTCGTGCTGGTCCCCCTTCGGCGGCAGCCCCGGCTGCGCCGCGTAGAGCTCGTCGATACCGAACGGCAGCGGCCGGCACGGCCGATGCGAGGCCACCACGGCGAGCGCGACGATCGTCTGCCGTGCCCAGCAGCCCCAGTCGTAGATGTTCAGCGGGAACCACGACGGCAGGTAGATGATCTCCGGCGGGATCACCGGCAGCTCGTCCCAGGACCAGAGCCCGGAGAGGGCCAGCCAGATCCGCGTGAAGACGCGCGTCGCGGTCAGCCCGCCGCGGCTGGTGATCCAGTCCGCGGCGCGCTTCATGTGCGGCTCGTCGGGCGTGTCGCCCGCCAGCCGCAGCGCGACGTAGGCCTCCGCGGTCGTGGACAGGTCGGCCGGGCCGCCGTAGAAGTTGGCCCACGTGCCGTCGTCCCGCTGGTTGTTGCGGATCCACAGCGCGGCGTCACGCAGGTCGTCGTCGGTCAGGATGCCGAGGAAGTGGCGCAGCAGCAGGTCCTCGGCGTCCATCGTGACGTTGGTCTCGAGCTCGCCCTGCCACCAGCCGGCCGGGTTCTGCAGCCCGAGCAGGTGGTCGCGCGCCTTCTCCAGCGTGGCGGCCGCGATCTCCCCGACGGTCGCGTCGTTGGTTACGGTCACCAGGTCCTCGCCGTGATGAACTCGGCGATCGCCAGGAACTCGGCGCGCACGTCGGCGGGGATGCCGGCGCCGTCCAGGCAGGCCGCCCCGGCGGCGAGCCGGTCGGACGCCTCTTTCTCGGCCCAGTCCTTGCCGCCGGCCGCCACGACCAGGTCGGCCGCCTGCACGAGATCGTCCTCGCTCAGCTCGGAGTCGCGGGCGAGCAGCTCGGCGAGCTCCGTGGCCGCCGCGGTGCCGCTCGACAGCGCCGCCACGACCGGCAGCGACTTCTTGCGCGCGCGCAGGTCGGCGCGCACCGGCTTGCCGGTCACCTCCGCCGCGCCCCAGATGCCCAGCAAGTCGTCGGTGAGCTGGAACGCCAGGCCGACGTGGCCGCCGAACTCCGCCAGGCCCATCGCGAGCTCGGGGGCCGCGCCGACGTGCACCGCGCCGATCGTGCAGGCGCAGGCCATCAGCGCCGCGGTCTTGTCGCCGGCCATCTCGATGCACTCGGACAGCGTCACGTCACCGCGCTTCTCGAACGCCAGGTCCTCGCCCTGGCCCGCGATCAGCCGGGTCACGGCGGTGGACAGGCAGCGCGCGGCCCACGCGCCGCCCGGCGCGTTGTCCTCAAGCAGCAGGTCGTTGGCCAGGGCGAGCAGCGCGTCCCCGGCGAGGATCGCGCCGCCGATGCCGAACACCGTCCACGCGGTGGGCCGGTGGTGGCGCTCGGTGTCGCCGTCCATGATGTCGTCGTGCAGCAGCGAGAAGTTGTGCACCAGCTCCACGGCGACCGCGGGGGCGACCCCGCGGTCGCGCGCCGCGCCGGCCGCCCGGGCGGACAGCAGGGCGAGGGCGGGCCGCAGCCCCTTGCCGCTGCCCTTACGCACCGGGTTGCCGTCGGCGTCCGCGAAGCCGTAGTGGTAGGCGGCAACCTTGCGCACAGTCGGGCTCAGCCGGTTGATCGCCGCTTCCGTGGCGGGTCCGACCAGGTCACGCGCTACGGCGACCCCAGCGGGCATCACGACCGTCACGAGCGCACCTCCACTTCGTCTACTTCAGTTACTGAGTCACCAACAATTCCGGTCCCGCCACGGTTCGTTCCCGTGACGGCCGGCAACCTACCCGCGGCTTCCAGGCCGCTCCTGATCGCGACCACGGCGTTCAGGCCGCTGCGCACCGCGCTCTCCATCGTGTCCGGCCAGCCAGTGTCGGTCCACGAGCCGGCCAGCGCCAGGCCGGGCAGCGCGGTCGCCGCGCCCGGGCGCAGCCGGACGGACCCCGGCACCTGACGGAACGTCGCGCGCCGCTCGCGCGTCACGAAGAACTCCGTCAGCTTCGCGTCCCGCGCCGCCGGCAGCAGGTCCGCGAGCGCCGGCCCGAACCGCGCGCGCAGTTCCGCCACCGACGCGTCAACGTACTCGTCCGCTGCCGACAGGGAGATCGCCAGGTACTGCCCGTCGTCGCCGCGCGCGTGCATGCCGGAGATCCGCGTCCGGTCGAACACCCACTGCACCGGGGAGTCCACCCCGGCCGCGAAAGGCAGGTCCATGACCTTCCGGTCGTAGATCGCGTGTACGTTCACGATCGGCGCCGCGCCGAGCCCCGCCCAGCCGGCCACCGTCGCCGCGGGCAGCGCGCCATCGGGCACCAGCTTCGCCGCCGCCTCGTGCGGCACCGCGAGCACCACCGCGTCCACCGGAATACTTTCCGCCGAACGCACCGTGGTGACCGTGAACCCGCCCGCTGGCGCTGGCCTGATCTCGGCCACCTTCGTGTTGACCCGGACGGTCGCGCCCAGCTTGCCGAGCAGGCGGCCGGCCGCCGCGCCGTGCAGTTCGCCCAGGGGCAGCGCCGGCACGCCGATGTCGGCCGCGCCCGAGTCACCGAGCAGTCCGGTCCGCACGACCTTGGCCGCGAGGGCGAGCGAGCCCTCGTCGCCGGGGACGTTCAGCGTCGAGATCGTGAACAGGTCCCACAGCGCGCGGCGGGTGCGCTCGTCCTGGCCGTGCCGCGCGAGCCAGTCACCCGCCCGGATCTCGTCGGCCTTGGGATCGGCCGGGTCGACACCGCGAAAGGCGAGGGCGGCGCGAGCCACCCTGGTGCGTTCGGGAAGAGAAAGAAGGTGATACCGCAGCAGCGCGGGGCCGAGGTGCAGCGGGGCGGGGAGGCGGCCGCGGCGCAGCCGGGCGCGTGCGGCCGGGGTGAGAACAGTCACGTCGAACCGGGGCTGGATCGGCGCGTGGGCGGTCATGCCGAGGCGGTCGAGCAGGCCACGGTAGGCGGTACAGCAGCGCAGGAAGACATGCTGCCCGGTGTCCACGACGAGGTCGTCACGGCTGAACGACATCGTGGCGCCGCCGAGGCGCGGCTTGGCCTCGAGCAGGGTGACGTCCATCTTGGCCTGGGCGAGCGCGATCGCCGCGGTGATGCCGGCCAGCCCACCGCCGATCACCGCTGCCTTCACAGGGCAGCACCCTTCCGGTATCTGAGCCGGTCGAGGCCGGTCAGCGCTTGGACGGCCACCAGCGCCTTCTCGCCGCCCGGGAGCGACATGCGGCCCTCGAGCACGGCGGCCGGGTTGGCCGCGATCTTCTCGAGCAGCCGCCGGTAGATGCCTGCCATCGCGCCCGTGCACGCCGCGCTGCGCCGGTCGATCGTGGCCAGCAGCCGCAGCCCGGACGCGTACCACTCGCGGGCGCGAGCCGCCTCGAAGTCGACCAGGCTGGCGAAGCGCGCCTGCTGGGCCGCGGCCGGGAACGGCTCGTCGCCGCCGAGCGTGAGCTCGCAGCCGAACTTCTCCAGGTCCTCGCGGGGCAGGTAGATCCGGCCATTGCGGTAGTCCTCGCGGACGTCGCGCAGGATGTTCGTGATCTGCAGCGCGACGCCGAGGTCGTCGGCCATCTTGCGCTGCCGCTCCGGCTGGGCCGCCCCGTAGATGCCCAGCGACAGCCGGCCGATCGAGCCGGCGACGCACCGGCAGTAGTACAGGAGGTCGTCGAACGTCTCGTAGGTCGCCTCGTTCACGTCCGCCAGGCAGCCGTCGATCAGCTCGCCGAACGCGGCGAGCTCGATGTCGAAGCGCTGGCCGACATCGCTCAGCGCGACGAGCACGGGGTCCGTGTCATCGGGGTTGTCGCCCGCGACCAGCGCGGCCACTTGCTTGCGGGCGTCCTCTAGCTGGCTCGCCTTATCGGCGGCCGGGAGCGTGCCGTCGCCGATGTCGTCGACGCGCCGGGCGAACGCGTACACGGCGGCGAGGCCCCGGCGCTTCTCCGGCGGGAGCAGCCTGATGCCGTAGGCGAAGTTCCGCGCCTGCGACCAAGTGATCCGCTCGCACTCGGCGTACGCCTCCTCTGAGTTCACCTTCACCTCCCCTTGACGTAAAGGCTGACCATGCCGGTCAGCGTGGCTGCCTTGCCTGGCTTGGGCGTCTGCCGCAAGACGTCGTAACCGCAGTGTTCGATTGCCTTGAGCGCTGCCCGTCCGCCGGCCACGTAGCCGGAGATCGCGAGCCGCGCCATTCCCCTGAGCGTGCCCACGAGCGGAGCGCCCGCCTCCAGCATGCGGCGCGCGCGTTCCGTCTCGAATGCCAGCAGGCGCCGCACCGCCTCGCCCGCCACCGGCTCGCCCAGGCCGGCCTCCGTGACGCCGAACCGCTCCAGGTCCTCGAGCGGAAGGTAGATCCGGCCGTTGGCCAGGTCCTCCGCCACGTCCTGCCAGTGCTCGACAAGCTGAAGAGCAGTGCAGATGCTATCGGAGCGCCTGAGCCGGTCCGGGGTCGCCCTGCCGAAGATGTACAAGACAACCTGGCCGACGGTGTTCGCGGAGAGCTCGCAGTATTTAACCAGGTCTTCGAAGGTCTCGTAGCGGGTGACGAGCTGGTCCTGGCGGTTGGCCGCGATGAGGTTGTCCAGCGGCTTTCGCGGCACGCCGCAGGCTTTGACCGTTTCGCCGAGCGCGGCGATAATAGGCAGTTCGGGCGTTTTGTCGGCATATATGCGCCCGACGTCAGTTTGCACATCGTCGAGCAGGCGGAGCCTGGTCTTCGCGACGACCGCCGGATCGGTGGTGGCCGGGTCGAGGCCGGGGAGGGGCTCGTCGCCGATGTCGTCGACCAGGCGGGCGAAGCCGTACAGCGCGGAGAGATGCTGACGCACCCCTGCGGGCAGCACTTTCAGGGCGACCGGGAAGTTCTCACCCGACGCCTTCGCGGCAACCGCAAGCGAGACTTCCGCCGTGATCGCCTCGTCCGGCGTCGCCGGACCCGCCAACCCTCCTTCGCCAGCCACCCGTCTATTGGGGCACAGCTAAGAAATAAATGCAAACAATGACGCACACGTCACATGACATACCCGTCGGAGAACTACACCCACCTGACACACACGTCAGGAGTGATCTGTGCTAGCGCACCTTTTCAGTTTGCCACCAGCAATGCGGTTATGCTATGCAATCCGAATTCGCTGGGAAGGACCCATCGCCGGGTTTTTTCCGCCGGTTACTAAAAATCGCGGTTAGGACACATTCCGGAAACAATCCGCCGCGGTCTTATGTCCGCCAGATCAGGACGAGCGCGCAGTCGTCGCCGCTGCCGACGCTGCGCTGCATCGCCGTGACGAGTTCGGGCGCGCCCGGCTTGAAGCCGGTGACCACCATCCGCTCGGCCTCGCCGAGCAGCCGGCCGATCCCGTCGTCGATGTCCTCCCCCGGTGCCTCCACGATGCCGTCGGTGTACAGCATGATCGCGTCGCCGCGCCGGAGCACGCCTTCCTCGGGCACTTCGGGGACGCCGGCCAGGTCGGGAACGACGCCGAGCACGATCCCGCGCGCGGCCGACAGCCGCCACAGGCCGGTGCTGCCGTCGTAGTGCGCGGCCGGCGGGTGGCCGGCCGAGGCCACCACGTATTCACCGGACGCGAGGTCGATCGCCAGGTGGACGGCGGTCACGAAGCCTTCCGGGGCCTTGCCGCGGCGCAGGTAGGAGTTGCAGGCGGGCAGGAACTGTTCCCGCGGCACCGAGCCGAGCACGCCGCCGAAGGCGCCGGACAGCAGCAGCGCCCGCGTCGCCGCGTCCATCCCCTTGCCCGACACGTCGACGAGCGCGACCTCCAGCGTCTTGCCGTCGCTGTGCGACACGACGAAGTCGCCGCCGAATGACGAGCCGCCGGCCGGGCGCAGCACGACAACCGACCCCCAGCCGTCCCCCAGGTCGGGCAGTTCGCCCTGGGCGCGGATGCGGTCGCGCAGTTCGATCATCATCCGGTCCGCGCGCCGCCCGCGGGTGCCGAGCTTGCCCCGGGTGTTCGCGAGCACGTCCGCGTAGAAGGCGGTGACGACGATCGTCGCGACGATTCCCGCGCCGGCCTTGCCCTTCGCGACATCGTAAACGAGGCACACGGCCGCCACGCCGAACAGGATCCGCAAGGCCCGCGGCCACATCAGCAGGCCGCCGCCGAGGATCGGCAGGATCATCACGCCCGGCGAGAACCACCACGCGGACACGTGCACGGCGGCGACCCCGATCGCGACCGTTGCCAGGGACAGCCCGAACGCCACGCGGCGGTTGCGCGTGATGAACTGCCGCCTGACGAGGTCGCTGGCCTGGTGGATCGCACGGGGCGTCACGCTCTCTATTGTCCCTGCCTTTCGCCTGCCTGCGAAAACGGCTCGCTTCCGGTGGCACCGGAGAGATATGTATGACCCTATGGCAGACCCGTATCCGATCCGCCCTGTTTCCCCTGATGAGTTCGGCGCGTTCCACCTCCGGGACCTGGGCGCGGCCTGTCTCGGCAGCACCCGGCTCGGCGCGCTCGCGGCGGCCGGCGTGGTGCGGGAACTGCGCCCGGGCACGCTCGCCCCGCTGTCCGCGGCGATGTCCTGGCCGGTTGCCCCCTGGTGCCCGGTCATTTTCTGACGGAGACTTACGTGCATGCCGAGCATGAAGGTGACCCTGAGCGCCGCGATGCGCGCCCGGGACGTATCGCGGCCACGGCCGGAGCAGCTAGCCGAGGCGGCCGCGCGTGAGGAATCCGTGCCGCCCCGCGCCGGTGGCTCGGCGGACGCGGCCGCGGCGCCGGCGCCGCCAACGCGGCGAAACCGGAAGCGCCGGGTTTGACCGCGGAACGGGGCGCTATTGCGCCCCGTTCCGCGGTCAAAGGCTAGTCAGGGAGCGGGGGGAGCTCGCCGGTCTTCTCGTACTCGGCGATCTCGGCGAGCCGCCGGGCGTGCCGTGCCTCCTGGGAGAACGGCGTGGCGACGAAGACTTTCGCGAACGACACCGCCTGGTCGACGGTGTACATGCGCGCGCCCAGGCTGAGGATGTTGGCGTCGTTGTGCTGCCGCGCGAGCTGGGCGGTCCCCGCGGTCCAGGCGAGCGCCGCCCGGATGCCGGGAACCTTGTTGGCCGCGATCTGCTCGCCGTTGCCGGAGCCGCCGATCACGATGCCGAGGCTGCCCGGGTCGTCGATCACGCCCTGCGCCGCGCGCATCACGTAGACGGGGTAGTCGTCGTCCGGCACATAGGCGGCCGGGCCGCAGTCCACCGGCTCGTGGCCGGCCTCGCGCAGCGCGGCGACGAGAGCGGACTTGAGCTCGAAGCCCGCGTGGTCAGATCCCAGGTATACGCGCACGCACGTCAGTTTGCCAGACGACATGAACGGCGAATGCGGGCACCCGCCGGCTGCGCGAGAATTGCCCGGAAACCGGCTGGGTAACTGTAGATGACTGATCGGGCACCCAATGTAATAATGGGAGAAAATCGCCCGCGGCGCACTCTCCCCCGCGTCCCCGCTAACCTTGGTGGGCAAGTGCGATCATGAAGGGAAATACCTGGTGGCAGCTAACCTCACCCGGGACGAAGCCAACGAGCGAGCGGGACTGCTCACCGTCGGCGCCTACCAGGTGGAACTGGACTTGACGGGTGGAGACACCACCTTCCGTTCAGTGTCGAGGGTTGTCTTTGACTGCGCGCGGGCCGGGGCCGGCACGTTCATCAACCTCGCCGCGCCCGAAGTGCGCTCGATCATCCTCAACGGCGCGCCCGTCGGCCTGGACGCGTTCGACGGTGAGCGCATCGCGCTCGACGGGCTCGCTGAGCACAACGAACTCGTGGTCGACGCCGAGTGCGCGTACTCGCGCAGCGGCGAGGGACTGCACCGGTTCACCGACCCCGCCGACGGCAACGTCTACCTCTACTCCGACCTGGAGACGTTCGACGCGCACCGCATCTACGCCTGCTTCGACCAGCCGGACCTCAAGGCGACCTACGAGCTGACCGTGTACGCGCCGGAGGGCTGGCTCGTGGTGTCGAACCTGGCGCCGGACGCCGACGGCGGCGAGGCGGTAGCGGTGCCGGACAAGGCGGGCGCGCGCCGCTGGCACTTCCCGCCCTCCCCCGTGATGTCCACGTACATCACGCACGTGTCGGCCGGCCCGTACCACGTGGTCCGCGACGAGCATGACGGCATCCCGCTCGGGGTCTACTGCCGTCAGTCGCTGGCGTCCTATCTCGACCCGGAGGAGATCTTCGAGGTCACGAAGCAGGGCTTCGACTTCTACCACGCGGCGTTCGGGGTCAAGTACCCGTTCGGCAAGTACGACCAGCTCTTCGTGCCCGAGTTCAAGGAGGGCGCGATGGAGAACGCCGGCGCGGTCACGATCCTGGAGAACTACGTGTTCCGGTCCCGGGTCACGGACTTCGCCCGGGAGGCGCGCGGCGAGACGCTGCTGCACGAGATGGCGCACATGTGGTTCGGCGACCTGGTGACGATGCGCTGGTGGGACGACCTGTGGCTGAACGAGTCGTTCGCCACCTGGGCAAGCACGCTGGCCCAGGCCGAGGCGACCCGCTGGACCCAGTCGTGGACCACGTTCGCCCAGGTCTACAAGGCATGGGCGTACCGGCAGGACCAGCTGCCGTCCACGCACCCCATCGCCGCCGACATCCCGGACATTCACGCGGTCGAGGTGAACTTCGACGGCATCACGTACGCCAAGGGCGCCTCGGTCATCAAGCAGCTCGTCGCCTACGTCGGGCGCGACAACTTCCTGGCGGGCGTGCGGCGGTACTTCGCGGCCCACTCCTGGGGAAACGCGACGCTGGCGGACCTGCTGACCGCCCTCGAGGAAGTCTCCGGCCGCGACCTCGGCGCCTGGTCGAAGGAATGGCTGGAGCTGGCCGGGGTCAACACCCTGCGGCCGTCGTACACGCTCGACGACGAAGGGCGGTTCGCGTCCTTCGAGGTGTTGCAGGACGCCCCGGCCGCGCGCCCCGTGCTGCGCTCGCACCGCATCGGCATCGGCCTGTACTCGCGCACGCCCGCGGGGCTTACCCGCCGGCTGTTCGTCGAGACCGACGTGGCGGGGGCGCGCACCGCGGTGCCGGCGCTCGTCGGCGAGGCGCGGCCCGACCTCGTCCTGATCAACGACGACGACCTGACGTACGCGAAGATCCGGCTCGACGACAACTCGCTGCGCACGCTGGTCGCGTCGATCGGCGAGTTCACGTCGTCGCTGCCCGCCGCCGTGTGCTGGGCGGCGGCCTGGGACATGACCAGGGACGGCGAGATGGCGGCCCGCGACTACGTGCGCCTCGTGCTCGGCGGCGTGGACTCGGTGCCGGACATCAGCGTCGTGCAGACGCTGCTCCGGCAGGCCGGCCTGGCCGTGCGGCGGTACGCCGACCCGGCGTGGCGGGCCGAGGGGCTGGCGACCATGGCGTCCACGCTGCGGTCGCTGCTGCTGTCCGCGGTAGCCGGGTCTGACAAGCAGCTCGCGTACACGCGGGCGTTCGCTTCGGTGGCCACGTCGGCGGATGACCTCAAGCTGCTGTCGGGTCTGCTGTCCGGCGAAACGGAGATCGAGGGCCTGGCCGTGGACACCGAACTGCGCTGGGCGCTCCTGCACCGCCTGTGCAGCCGCGGGGCCGCGAGCGAGACCGGCATCGACGCGGAACTGTCGGCGGACGCCACCGACGCCGGCGAACGGCACGCGGCGACCTGCCGGGCGGCGCTCCCGACGGCGGCGAACAAGCGCGAGACGTGGGAGACGCTCACGAGCGGGAAGCTGACGATCGCGATGTTCCGCGCGGTGCTCGCCGGATTCGCCGACCCCGACCAGCCGGAGCTGACCGGGTCGTACCGGGAGGCGTACTTCGGGGCGATCGGCGGCATGTGGCGGGACTGGAGCTCGGCGATGGCCCAGGACTTCGTCGAGGACGCGTACTCGATCTGCCCGGTGGCCGACGAGACCGTGGCCGCGGTCGACGCCTACCTCGAGCAGGCGGAGCCGCCGGCGGCGTTGCGGCGCCTACTGGTGGAAGGCCGCGACGACACCCTCCGCTCCCTCCGCTGCCAGGCCCGCGACAAGCCGGCCTGACCAGGGCGCTGCGCGCCCGCGGGCGCGCAGCGCGCTCCTTACGCCTCGGCTGGGCCCGTGATCGCGTGGGTCACCGCTTCGCGGACGTGCTTGGCGACCTGGTCGAACGGGACCGGGACCGTCTCACCCGTCGCCCGGTCCGTGACCTCGGCCGACCCGGAAGCCAGCCCCCTCTTCCCGATCGTCACCCGGTACGGGATGCCGACCAGTTCCGCGTCGCTGAACTTCACGCCTGCCCGCACGCCGCGGTCGTCGATGATCACGTCCACCCCGGCCGCGCCGAGCTGCCGGTACACCTGCTCGCCCATCTCGGCGACGGCGGTATCGTCCTGCTGGGCCACGACCACGACCGCCTCGAACGGCGCGATCGCGGCCGGCCAGACGATCCCGCGCGCGTCGTGATGCACCTCGATGCACGCGGCCATCGCGCGCTCGACGCCGATGCCGTACGAGCCCATGATCGGCTTGACCGGCTTGCCGTCCGGCCCGGACACCGACAGGTCCATCGCGTCGGAGTACTTGTAGCCGAGCTTGAAGATGTGCCCGACCTCGATGCCCTTGATGACCTCGAGCGGGCCGCCGCAGACCGTGCACAGCTCGCCCGCCGCCGCGGCCCGCAGGTCGGCCCACGTGCCGACGCTGAGGTCCCGCGCCACGTCGACGCCGCGCACGTGCACGTCATCGGTGTTGGCGCCGGTCACCATCCCGGACCGGTCCCGGAGGGCGAAGTCGGCGATCACCGGCAGCGACGTGACGCCGGCCGCGCCGAGCGAGCCGGGGTGCGCGCCGAGCGCGGCGAAGATCTCGCCGGCCTCGGCCGGCCGGACCGCGACCGCGCCGGTCGCGTCGATCAGCTTCTGCTCCTCGAGCGCGTGGTCACCACGCAGCAGGACCAGCGTGAGCTGCCCGTCGAGCACGTAGACGAGCGTCTTGACCTGCCGGTCGCCGGGCGCGTCGTAGCCGGCCGCCAGGTCCTCGATCGTGCGCACGCCGGGCGTGCCGAACGGGGCGGGCGCGTCCAGCGCCGCCGCCGCGTCCGCCGCCGGGTCAGCCGGCGCGAGCGCGGACACCGCCGCCTCGACGTTCGCCGCGTACCCGCACTCCGGGCAGTGCACGATATCGTCCTCGCCAGTCTCCGACGGGCAGACGAACTCCGTGGAGCCGGACCCGCCCATCGAGCCGTTCGACGCGTTGACCGGGATCGCGGGGATGCCGAGCCGCTCGAACGACCGGATGTACGCCGACCGGTGCAGGTCGAACGACTTGTCCAGGCCCGCCGCGTCGAGGTCGAAGCTGTAGGAGTCCTTCATCGTGAACTCGCGGGTGCGCATCAGGCCGGCCTTCGGCCGCGGCTCGTCGCGCAGCTTGGTCTGGAACTGGTACCACATCTGGGGCAGCTCGCGGTAGGAGGACAGCTCGGTCGCCAGCGTGGCGACGATCTCCTCGTGCGTCATGCCGAGCGCGATATCGGCGCCCTTCCGGTCCTTGAGCCGGAACATCTCGTCGCCCATCAGCTCCCAGCGGCCGCTCCGCTGCCACACCTCGGCCGGGTGCATCACCGGCATCAGGATCTCCTGCGCCCCGATGCTGTTCATCTCCTCGCGGATGATCCCGATGACCTTCAGCCGCACCCGCTGCGCGAGCGGCAGCAGTGAGTAGTGACCGGCGAAAAGCTGGCGAATGTATCCGGCGCGCAGCAGCAGCCGGTGGCTGGGCGCGCCCGCGTCCGCGGGGTCGTCACGCAGCGTCGGGATGTGCATGGTGGACCAGCGCACGATTCCCCTCCCGTTCCTCTTCCTGCGCGTAGTGTAGTGGCGCCCCGCGCGGCCCGGTCACCGCGCCCGCCGCCGTCACGAGCACGACCCGCCGCCAGCGCAGCGACAGCAGGCCCGCGGCCGTGCCGGCCAGGAACGGCAAGAACCAGAGCCCGGCCGGCCTGGGTGGTTCCGCCGCGTTTTACGCGCCCTCTCGAACATTCCGCTCGTTTTACCAGGGGGCACCGGTTTGTCTCATGCCACGCCCTCCCCGCGGCTTACGCCACGCCGCCGATCGTGAGCACGGGATTTCGCGCCGTGACATTGATGCTGCTTTAAAGATTGGCTTGTACGGGGACAATTGATTACGGAGCGCTTGCGGCACGCAACGCACAAATCGGTACGCTGAGGTGGTGAGATGGATGACTTGGCCCCGGACCAAGAAACCCAGGTCATCAGCGCAGCCGGCGGCGCACGGGCACGATAGCGTGCACGTCGCGGCGGCACAGGACGCTGACCCCGCACCCGCGCGCGGGCAGCACACGGGGATCAGCGGGACACGGCGCGATCCAGTGGAGGCTGCCCCCGCCCCGGCGGCGCCGGGGCCGTCCGCCGCCCCTGCCGCTCCCGAGATCGCACACGCGGAGCCGGCGGCGACCACCGGGTACGACGAGACCGCGGGGATCGTCTACGAGGTCGCCCCGGCCCGCGGGTTCGCGGCGCTCGGTATCGACGCCGAACCCGGCCCCGAAGACGAAGCCGCGGGGCATCCCGGCCCCGCGCTGGGCTCCCGCCCGGCGCGTCCCGCCCCCGCGCTGGGCCCCGCTCCCGCGCAGGGCCCCGCTCCCGCGCAGGGCCCCGGAGACACGGGCAAGGCGCGGGCCGGCGAGGAACCGGACAAGGGCGGCGGCCCGCTGCGCCGCCTCTTTCCGCGCGGCACGGGCCCGGTGGCCGGCGACCAGGCGCCGCCGCCGCTCACCCGCGTCCGTGACCTGCCGTTCGACCAGCGGCTGCGCCTGTGGCGATCCCGCGCGCTGGTCGTCATCGTCGTCGGCGTCGTGTTCTCGGTGATCGTCGACTGGGAAGTCGGCGTCACGCTGGCGATCGTGGCCGGCATCGCCGACACGATCTACCGGGCGCGCTCGGTCGAGGCGCAGCACGTGCCGCAGGCCGGCACCATCGACCGCGCCTCCTGGCGCGCGCAGCGCCGCACCCGCAAGCAGCTGACCCGGATGGAACGCGCCGGCTACCTGGCGATCCACCGGCGGCCGATCCCGGACAGCGAGGAGGTCATCGACCACCTGGTCGTCGGGCCAACCGGCGTCTACGCCATCGACTCGGAGAAGTGGGCCAAGGACATGCCGATCCGGGCGCGGAACGGCAAGACGCTGTTCCACGGCCCGGACAGCAAGAAGGACCGGCTCGAGCACGCCCGCTGGGAAGCCAGCCAGGCCGGCGAGCAGCTGTCCGCCGCGCTCGGCCGGGAGATCAAGGTGCGAGCAGCGCTCGCCATCTACGGGCCGAAGATTCCCTGGGATATCGCCATCATCCGCGACGTCGACGTGTTCAGCGGCGACCGGCTGCGGAAGTACCTGAACAGCCGCGCGCGCAAGAAGAGCGTGAAGCGGCTGTCGCCCGCGGAGATCCAGGAGATCCGCGAGACCGCCGCCGCGGTCCTGCCGCTGGACGCACGGAAGACGAGCGCGCCGGTAGGCTGATCTTCCCAGCAGATATTCGAGGGGAGTTCGGCGATGCCGCCACTGAGGTCTCGTACGGTCACGCACGGTCGCAACATGGCAGGGGCGCGCGCGCTGCTGCGCGCGGCCGGGGTAGCCCGGGAGGACTTCGGCAAGCCGATTATCGCGGTGGCGAACAGCTTCACCGAGTTCGTCCCCGGCCACGTGCACCTGCAGGAAGTCGGCCGCGTCGTGGGCGACGCGGTGAAGGCGGCCGGCGGGGTGCCGCGCGAGTTCAACACGATCGCGGTCGACGACGGCATCGCGATGGGCCACGGCGGCATGCTGTACTCGCTGCCGAGCCGCGAGCTGATCGCGGACTCCGTCGAGTACATGGTCAACGCGCACTGCGCGGACGCGCTGATCTGCGTGTCCAACTGCGACAAGATCACGCCCGGCATGCTCATCGCCGCGATGCGGCTCAACATCCCGACCGTGTTCGTGTCCGGCGGCCCGATGGAGGCCGGCAAGCCGGTGAAGACCGTCGGCGGGCACAAGCTGGACCTGATCGACTCGATGGTGGCGTCGGCGGACCCGTCGGTGTCGGACGACGAGCTCGCGCTCATGGAGGAGTCGGCCTGCCCGACGTGCGGCTCCTGCTCGGGCATGTTCACCGCCAACTCGATGAACTGCCTGACCGAGGCGATCGGCCTGGCCCTGCCGGGCAACGGGACCGTGCTGGCGACGCACGCGGCCCGCAAGTCGCTGTTCGAGCGGGCCGGCGCCATCGTCGTCGACATCGCCAGGAAGTACTACGAGAACGACGACGAGTCGGTGCTGCCGCGGTCGGTGGGGTCCCGCCAGGCGTTCGAGAACGCGATGGCGCTCGACGTCGCGATGGGCGGGTCGACGAACACGATCCTGCACCTGCTCGCGGCCGCGCACGAGGCGGAGGTGGACTTCGGCCTGAAGGAGATCGACGAGCTCTCCCGCCGCGTCCCGTGCCTGTGCAAGGTCGCGCCGAACACGAACAAGTACCACATCGAGGACGTGCACCGGGCCGGCGGCATCCACACGATCCTCGGCGAGCTTGACCGGGGCGGGATGCTCAACCGCGGCCTGCCGACCGTGCACGGGCAGCCGCTGGCCGCCTGGGACCTGCGCTCCCCCGACGTCCGCGACGAGGCGGTCGAGATGTACCACGCGGCGCCGGGCGGGGTGCGGACGACGAAGGCCTACTCGCAGTCGGCCCGCTGGGAGACGCTGGACCTCGACGCCGCGGACGGCTGCATCCGCGACGTCGCGCACGCCTACACCAGGGACGGCGGCCTCGCCGTGCTCTACGGCAACCTCGCGACCGACGGCGCGATCGTGAAGACCGCCGGCGTGCCGGAGGAGCTGTTCACGTTCAGCGGGCCGGCGAAGGTCTTCGAGTCGCAGGAAGACGCGGTCAGCGGGATCCTGGACGGCGCCGTGGTCGCGGGGGACGTCGTGGTGATCCGCTACGAGGGCCCGAAGGGCGGCCCCGGCATGCAGGAGATGCTGTACCCGACGAGCTTCCTCAAGGGGAAGGGGCTCGGCCGTGCCTGCGCGCTGATCACGGACGGCCGGTTCTCGGGCGGCACGTCCGGGCTGTCGATCTGCCACGTCGCGCCCGAGGCCGCGGGCGGCGGGGTGATCGCGCTCGCGGCGGACGGCGACACGATCGTGATCGATATCCCGCGGCGTGAGCTGCGGCTCGACGTGCCCGAAGCCGAACTGGCCGCACGCCGCGAGGTCCTGCTCACGCAGCGCGGCCGGTACGCCCCGGCCGGCCGGCAGCGGCCGGTCAGCGCGGCGCTGCAGCTGTACGCGGCCACGGCGACGTCGGCGGCGACCGGCGCGGCCCGCGACATCTCGCAACTCGGAAAGTGATGGAGCCCGCGCCCCCGCCCGCAGCACACGGCGCGGGCTTTGTCCGGCAAGCCCGGGCGGCGGACGCGCCCGGGCTCGCGCGCATCCAGGTCGAGAGCTGGCGGGCGTCGCTCGCCGGCCTCGTGCCCGACGAGGTGCTCGCCGAGCTCAGCAGCCCCGCGGCGCTTGAGCAGTTCACCGACCGCTGGCGGGCGGCGATCACCGGCCCGCCGAGCAGCCGCCACCGGGTGCACGTCGCGGTCGACCCGGACGCGGAGCCCGGCGGCGGCGCGCCTGGCCCGGCCGGCACCGCGTCGATGCGGCCGGTCGGCTTCGCGTCGGCGGGGCCGGCCACCGACGACGACAAGTGGCCAGGCGCGGACGGCGAACTGTACGAACTGCACGTGCTGCCGGAGTTCGCGGGCGGCGGGCACGGCGCCCGGCTGCTGCACGCGGTCGCCGACACGCTCGCCGAGGACGGCTTCTCCGCCGGCGTCACGTGGGCGCTGTCGGACGACGAGCCGCGCCTAGAATTCCTGCAGGCGGCGGGCTGGGCGCCCGACGGCGCGCACAGCAACCTGGACATGGGCGTGAAGGTGCATGTGGTCCGGCTGCACACGCGGCTTTCGCCGGAACCGTCCTGAGTCAGCAGGGCTCGTTAGGGAGATTAAAATCTTCCGGTGGCATCAGCACGTGAATGGCTAGCGGGGACTCGCCCGCGCACGCTGCCCGCCGCCATCGTCCCGGTCATGATCGGGTCGGGCGTCGCGGCCGGATACGGCAGGTTCTCTCTCTGGCGCGGCGCGCTCGCGCTGTTCGTGGCGCTCGCTCTGCAGGTCGGCGTGAACTACGCCAACGACTACAGCGACGGCGTCCGCGGTTCGGACTCCGCTGAGCGCCGGGTGGGGCCGATGCGGCTGGTGGGTTCCGGGCTGGCGAAGCCGAGGCATGTGCTGCTCGCCGCGTTCGGCTGCTTCGCCGCGGCCGGCGCCGCTGGGCTGGCGCTCGCGGCGGTGACGTCGTGGTGGCTGGTGCTGGGCGGAGTCTGCTGCGTCGCGGCGGCCTGGTTCTACACCGGCGGGTCGCATCCGTACGGGTACCGGGGCTTCGGCGAGATCGCGGTGTTCGTGTTCTTCGGCGTGGCGGCGGTGGCGGGCACGGCGTGGGCGGAGATGGGCACGCCCTCGTGGCTCGCGCTGGCGGCGTCGCTGCCCGCCGGGCTGCTGGCGTGCGCGCTGCTCATGATCAACAACCTGCGGGACATCGGGTCGGACAGATTGTCGGGGAAAAGAACGCTAGCCGTCATGATGGGCGACGCGCGCAGTCGTATCGTGTACTTGCTGCTGCTGCTCGTTCCGTTCGCGCTGGCGGCGGCGATCGCGGTCGAGCGGCCGTTCTCGTTGCTGATGCTGCTGGTGCTGCCGCTGACGATCGCACCGATTCGCGCGGTACGCGGTGGCGCTAGCGGGCCCGCGCTGATCACGACGCTGGGACAGACGGGAAAACTGCAGCTGGCGTTCGGGCTGGCGTTCACAGTCGGGCTGGCAATCCACGTCTGAGCTAGCTGGTTTAGCTGTATCGTCGGGAAGCAAGTCGAATCCTGTTGGGGACACGGATTCAAGGGAGAGCCAGTGGAATACCAGAGGGTAGAACGTCGCGACGGCGAGACAGGCACGACGACGGGGGGCGCCGCCGCGCCTTCGGGCGTTTCCGATGCTTCTGACGTTTCGCGCGTTTCTGGCGTTTCTCGCGTGGCCAGTGGCATCCCGCAGTTCCTGGCGGAGCTTCGCCGGCTACGGGATGTGACCGGCCTCGGGCAAGCCGAACTGGCCGCCCGCGCGCACTACCCTCAGGCAGTGATCGTGGCGGCCGAAGCGGGGCCGGCGCTCCCTGAACTTCCCGTGCTCTCCGCCTACGTACGCGGCTGCGGCCGGCCGGCGACGGAGGTCGCGGAGTGGGAGGACCGGTGGCGTTTGGCGCAGGGGGAGACGGCTAGACCGCTGCTGCCCGCCCGGCCCCCGGCCGGCGACTCGGACGCCGCGGTGGCCGGCGCCCGGGTCGGCGCCACGTCGGCGGCCGCCGACAGCCACGACCCGGCCATGATCATGGCTGCCCTGGACCGGTTCGCCACCAGCATGGCGAAGCCCGCGCCGCGGCCCGACTCGCAGATCCCGGGAATGCGCCCGGCGGCCGGCCCGGCCCCGGCCGCGAGTGCCGCCCCCGCGCGGCCCGGTGCCGTCCCCGCGGCTGGCTACGACGCGCAGGGGTCCGGGTT
>DASZKN010000309.1:0-21318 GCA_035552855.1 Trebonia sp.
CCAAGGGCGTCCCCGACGACCCCGCCGTCAACCATCTCGCCGTGCACACCGAAGACCACCCCATGGCGTACGCGACCTTCCACGGCCAGATCCCCAAGGGCGAGTACGGGGCCGGGGAAGTGTCCATCTGGGACCACGGCACCTACGACGTCGACAAGTGGACCGAACGCGAGGTCAAGGTCACCCTGCACGGCGAACGCCTGGACGGCGGCTACGTCCTGTTCGCCACCGACAGGGACGGCGGCAAGAACTGGATGATCCACCGCGAGCGCCTGCCGCTCCCGGTGTCGGTGCGGCCGATGCTCGCCACGCCGGGGCACCCGCGGGACAGCGACCTCGCGAACTGGTCGATCGAGATGAAGTGGGACGGCGTCCGCGCGCTGGCGTTCTGCGAGAACGGCCGCACTCACCTGGTCTCCCGCACCGGCAAGGACATCTCCCGCACCTACCCGGAGCTCGCCGGGCTGGCGCACGCGCTCAGCCATAAGCAGGTGCTGGTCGACGGCGAGATCGTGGCGTTCGGCGCGAACGGGCAGCCGGACTTCGAGAAGCTGCAGCCGCGCATGCATGTCTCGTCCGCCGCGGCCGCGGAGCGGCTGGCCGCCCACACGCCGGTCACCTTGCTGGTGTTCGACGTGCTGCAGCTCGACGGGCGCTCGCTGCTCGGCCTGCCGTACTCCGAGCGCAGGGAAATTCTCACTTCCCTGGTCCCGAACGCGACCTCCTGGCTCGCCCCGCCCCACTTCTCCGGCCCGGACCTGGACGCGGTCCTGGCCGCCTCCGTGAGCAACGGGCTCGAGGGGGTGGTGGCGAAACGTCTCGACTCGCGCTACGAGCCCGGGGTGCGCACAGGGAACTGGCTGAAGATCAAGAACGGGCTGCGGCAGGAGGTGGTCATCGCCGGGTACAAGCCGGGCAAGGGAAACAGGACCGGTCAGATCGGATCGCTGCTCATCGGCGTGTACGAGGGCGGGAAGCTGGTGTACTGCGGGCACGTCGGCACCGGTTTCTCGGACAAGACGCTGCGGATGCTGGGCGCGAAGCTGGCGCCGCTGCGGCGGGACCGCAGCCCGTTCGACGGACCGGTGCCGCCCGAGTATGCGCGGCCCGCGGTGTGGGTAGAGCCACAGCTTGTAGCCGAGGTGTCGTTCGAGCGCTGGACGAAGGCTGGCCGCATGCGCGCTCCCGCCTACCAGGGGCTGCGTGATGACAAGGATCCCACCGAGGTAGTACGGGAGACGTGATGGCGCAGGACAAGATCGGCGTGCAGGTTGACGGCCGCGAGCTGGCTCTGACGAATCTCTCGAAGGTGCTGTATCCAGAGGAAGGCTTCACCAAGGCGGAAGTGCTCGACTACTACCAGCGGATCTCCGAGCTGATGCTGCCGCACCTGGCCGGCCGCCCGGCGACGCTGAAGCGCTACCCCGAAGGCGTGGACGGGGAGTCGTTCTTCCAGAAGCACGCGGCGGACCACCGGCCGCCCTGGGTGCGCACGGAGAAGGTGGAATCGAAGAGCTCGCGGGGCCGCGGCGAGACGATCGACTACGTGGTGATCGACGACCTGCCGACGCTGATCTGGGCGGCGAACCTGGCGTCGCTTGAGCTGCACGTGCCCCAGTGGCGCTTCCCGCGCGGCGATGAGCCGGAGCCGGATCTGCTTGTGTTCGACCTCGACCCGGGAGCGCCCGCGACGGTGGTGGAGTGCTGCCGGGTGGCGGAGGCACTGCGGCCGGTGCTCGCGGCCGACGGCCTCGAGGCGCTGCCGAAGACGTCCGGCGGCAAGGGCCTCCAGCTGTACGCGAAGGTCAGCGGCGTCACGTCCGAGGAGGCCAGCGCGCAGGCGAAGGCGTATGCCGAGCGGCTCGAGGCGGACAAGCCGGACCTGGTGGTGTCGCGGATGACGAAGTCGCTGCGCGGCGGCAAGGTCCTGATCGACTGGAGCCAGAACAACGGCGCCAAGACCACCGTCGCCCCCTACTCCCTGCGCGCCCGCGCGCACCCGACGGTCTCCACCCCGGTGACCTGGGATGAGGTGGCGGCATGCCACGACGTGGCGGACCTGTTCTTCGCGGCGCCGGACGTCCTCGCCCGCGTCGCCGAGACGGGTGACCTGTTCGCCCCGCTTCTTCCGTAACGCCGCGCGGCCACCGCCCTAACCAGACGGCTAGCCGAGCGGCTAGCGGGGCGGCTAGCGGGGCGGAAGGTCGCCGCGGCGTTCGGCGAGGAGGATCAGGGCGTACGCGGCGAGCGTGGAATCGTCCGTGATCCGGCCGTCGCGTGTCATTTCCTCGAACTCGTCCCTGGGAAACCAGGCGGCCCGGATGCCGGCCTCTTCGGGTTCCGGGTCCGGCGGCCCCGGCGTGAGCTCGGTCGCCAGGAAGTACTGGCACCGCTGCGGGGTCATGCCGTGCGCGGCGGTCAGCGTGCCCAGGTGCGTGAGCCGGGCGGCCCGCAGCCCCGTTTCCTGCGCGAGTTCCATCCGTGCGAGTTCCTCGGGCGTCCCGGTCTCGCCGTGCGGGAAGCCGCCCTGCGGGAAGGACCAGCTTCGGCGGCGTACGGGGTAGCGGTACTCCTCGACGAGATGGAAGCTGTCGTTTTCGGCCGGGACGATGAGGGCGAAGTCGTCGCGCTCGATGACGGCGTACGTTCCGCGGGAGCCGTCGCTGCGCTCGATATCGTCCTTGCGGAGCCGGATCCAGGGATCTGTGTAGACGACGCTGCTGGTGATGGTCCGTATCTCGGGCTCAGCCGGTTCAGTGTGCACCGGATCATTCTGCCGGTGCGGCCCGACCGCCTGGTTACGGCACCGGGCGTTTTGTCGGTGCCCGTTCTTACCATCGACGCGTGGACGCAGCCGCCTGCCGCACCTGCCAGGGGCCGGTCCGCGCCGGTTATGCCCAGTGCTATCAGTGCGACGCGGCCAGCCGGATGGCGGGCGGCCTGCTGGCGGACGCCGTCGCGCTGATCGGGTACGCGGTCAAGGGCGGCGATCTCGCCCGCGATCTGCGGGTATACAAGTCGGTCAGGGCGGACGCGGCGGCGGCGCGGGACCGGCTGGGGCGCATGCTGCGGGCGTTCCTGGACGCGCACGGCTCGCCGGTGTGGCGGGCGGCCGGCATGGCCGCGGTGCCGGCCGCGCTCGCGGTCGTGCCCAGCGGGCAAGGCCGGCCAGGAGACCACCCGTTGCTTGGCGTAGCGGCGGCGGCCGGCCTTCGGCTGCCGCAAGTGCGTCTGCTTGTTCGGCCGGAGGGCGCCGCGCGCGGACGCTTCGTGAGCACCGAATGGCTAAGCGCCCGCGGCGATGTAGCCGGGCGAGACGTATTGCTTCTCGATGACACCTGGGTTTCCGGCGCAAGTGCGCAATCGGCAGCGGCTACGCTAAAGCTTGCCGGCGCGGCCCGAGTGGCCGTCGTAGTGCTCGGCCGGCACTTCGATCCGGCCGATCCGCGGTCCGCCGATTTCGTGCGATCGCTGGCCAGCGCGCCATGTGTACCTATCGGACCAAGTCCGCTAAACCCAGGCCAAGCGTTCAAAACGTAACTATATAATCCGCATCCCTGCTATTAGGCTTGTTAGTGAATGGTACTCACTAATTGTCGCGTTACGGCGTTCCGGCAGAAAACAGCATTCGTTTGCCGCTAGCTTTCATTTATGCAGGACGCTCAGATAGTCAATGCGTTGCGTACCAAGTCGCCGGATTCGGTCGCCGAGCTATTCGACGCGTATGGCGAGCAGCTCTTCCAGTACTGCTGGTTGACCTTGCTCAGCCGTGAGGTCGCGGCGGCCGCTGTCCGGGACGTCATGATCGCGGCACGGACCAGCGCCGCTACGCTGCGGAGCCCCGGGCGACTGGCCCCGTGGCTGTACGCGCTCGCCCGCGCCGAATGCCAGCGCCACGCCCCGGCCACCGCCCCGGACGCCGACGTGCCCGCCGGACGGACCGGCCAGCCGGACGCCGACAGCCGGCTAGTGGCCTGGCGAGCGGTGATGGGCATGCCGCCGGCCGAGCGGGAGGCCCTTGACCTGACGGCCAGGCACGGCCTGTCCGCGCGGGCCGTCGGACTGGTCATCGGGCTGAGCGAGGCGGAGGCGGACTTCCTCATCGTGCAGGCGCGGGCGCGCTTGCAGCACGCGCTGACCGCCGAACTGGCCCGCGGCCGCGACGGCCAGGGCCACGACGCTCCCCGGGACGGTAGGGCGGCTAGCGGTCATGCCGCGCCGCGGGTCGTGTCCGTGTCCAAGGTGTTCGGCCGCCTGCCGTCCCCGTCCGCGCCGCCCGGCCTGCGCGATGAGGTGCTCGCGGCCACGGTTCCGGACAGCCAGCAGGTTCCGGACAGCCAGCAGGTCGCGGCGGCCATGGTTCCGGACAGCCAGCAGGTCGCGGCGGCCATGGTTCCGGACAGCCAGCAGGTCGCGGACAGCCAGCAGGTCGCGGACGGGGGCGGGCGGGCGTTCCGTGTCCCGCGATCCCGCCAGCTGGCGGCGGGCCTGGTCGCGGCGGGCATCGCGGCCGTCGCCGTGGCGGTGCTGTGGATAACGGGCCTAGCGCTGCCGGGCGGGACCACCAGTGCCTACCAGGCGCTGGCACCGGTGTCCGCCCCGTCGGGCGGCGGGCTGTCGTCCTCGGCGGTCGCCGCCACGGGAGAGGCCGCCGGGCCGGCGCCCGCCGCACCGCGATCCGGCCGGCGGCATGCCCGCAAGGCCAGGGTTGCCCGGCCGGTCATCGGCACCGGCGTCAACGACCAGGAGCTGTATCTGACGGCGGCGCAGCCGCAAGCGACGGTCTCGGCGCCGCGGACGGTCTCGGGCCCCGCGCCGACCGCCTCGCTTGGGCCAGTGCCGTCCGGTCCGGCGCCTGTCCCGGTCTGGTTGACCCCGCCCGTGCCGCCGCGGCGAACGCCCAAACCGCCGCATCCCGTAACTTCCACCACACCGACGGCACCGGCCTCTTCGACGCCGACCGACGGGACATCGCCCACCGCGCCGACGACTCCCGCCACGCCGTCGAGTCCCACGCCCACGCCCACGCCGACGGAGTCGAGCCCGACGCCAAGCCCGGCGCCGACTTCGCAGACGCCGGAGCCGTCCGACTCGCCGAGCGTGAGCCCGAGCCCGTCGGGATCCGGCGCCGCCAGCCCGGCGGCGACATCCAGCTGACAGCACGCCTGACGCCTGCCCGGGTCCTGGCCCGGCCGGGACCGCCCCCTCTCGGGCAGGCGATTTACTCAGTCCGTCCAGTCGAGTTGCGCTCCGGCGCGCCGCACCGGCGGCCGTGCTCTTGCGCGGCTTCCCGTCCGGCCCGCTCCCCGCGGGGATACCGGAAGATCTGGCCGGGGAAAACCACCGTCACCTCGGTGTCGCTGTCCCAGTTCGCATACCAGCCGGGCGCCAGCAGGATGTCCGCTAGGTCGCTGGCCAGCGCCTCGGCGTTCGCCGCGGGCACCTCGAACTCGATCGCGGTCCAGACGGACGGCTGATAAGCCGCCGGTGATCACGTCGCGCGCTGTAGCCTGTGGCCCGCACCAGCGCGGGCAGCCGACTTTGTGCATCCGTTCACAAACGTCGTATGGTGGTAAACGCGGCGTTCCCCCCAACGCCCGCCCAACACTGCATACCTCGAACCGGGCCGCGCCAAGACGCCGTTGCCCGATACCGCGTCGAATCCGCCCGGGAGCGCCGCATGCCCAGCCCCGCCGAGTCGCCAGCACCGGCCGACGTGCCGGATACCAGTCCCGGTGCTGCCGCGCCGGTCCCGTTCACGGGCGAGGACACCACGCCCGGCGGCGAGGATCCCCGGCCGGGCAGGCCGCTGCCCGAGGCGACGGTCGCGCGTCTCCCGGTTTACCTGCGCGCCCTGTACGCGCTCGCTGAACGCGGCGTCGCCACCGTGGCCAGCGACGAACTCGCCGTCGCGGCCGGCGTCAACTCCGCCAAGCTTCGCAAAGACCTGTCTCATCTTGGGTCATACGGGATCAGGGGCGTCGGTTACGACGTTGACTACCTCGTGTACCAGGTCTCCCGCGCCCTTGGCCTGACGCAGAAATGGCCGGTCGTCATCGTCGGCGCCGGTAACCTCGGGCGCGCCCTCGCGAACTACGGCGGTTTCGTCAACCGCGGGTTCCGCATCTCGGCGATCCTGGACAGCGAGCAGACCGTCGTCGGCCGTGAGATCGGCGGCGTCGCCGTCCGTCATGTCAGCGATCTCGAGGAGGTCGTGGCGACCAGCGGCGCGGCGATCGGCGTGATCGCGGTCCCCGCGAATGGCGCGCAAGTGGTTTGCGACCGGCTTGTGGCGGCAGGAGTCACGAGCATACTGAACTTCGCTCCGCTAGTGCTGAACGTGCCTGCCGGAGTCGATGTGCGTAAGGTCGACCTATCGATTGAGCTGCAGATTCTCGCCTTCCACGCGCAGCGGCGATTCGCCGAGCGCTGCGGGCAGGTGCCAGGACCCGCGGCGGTAGAAGCCTAGGCGGTACAAGCGTGAGCGTCCTCGTCGTCGGCCTCAGCCACAAGAGCGCGCCGGTCTCTGTCCTGGAACGTGCCTCCGTCAGCGGGGACACGCTCGGCAAGCTGCTGCAAGATATCGGGCACCTGCCCGACATCGCCGAGGCCTTCGTCATCTCCACCTGCAACCGGGTCGAGGTGTACGCCGAGGTCGACCGGTTCCACGGCGCGGTCAACGGGACCTGCGACCTGCTCGCGCGCTATTCGGGCATCCCGGCCGGCGACCTCACCCAGAACCTTTACGTGCACTACGAGGACCGCGCGGTCAAGCATCTGCTCGCCGTGGCCAGCGGTCTCGACTCCATGGTGGTGGGCGAGGACCAGATCCTCGGTCAGGTCCGCGCCGCCCTGAAGCTGGCCCGCGAGCACGGCACGCTCGGGCGCGTCCTCGGCGACCTCGGCCGCCTGGCGCTGCGCACCGGCAAGCGCGCCCGCGCCGAGACCGGCATCGACCGGCTCGGAGTCAGCCTGGTCAGCGTGGGGCTCGAGCTCGCCGCCGCCCGCTTTGGCAATCCCCAGCCCGTTATCCCTAACGATTCCCTCATTCTGTCCGGCCGCCAGGTGCTCGTGGTCGGGGCGGGAGCGATGAGCGGGCTGGCTGTGGCGACCGCCGCCCGGGCCGGGGCGGCGCGCGTCGTGGTCGCCAACCGCACGCGCGAGAAGGCCGAGCGGCTGGCCGCCGGGGTTAGCGGCGAGGTCGCCGACCTGGCGGAACTGCCGCGAGCGGTCGCGGAAGCCGACCTCGTCATCTCCTGCACGGGAGCCGCGGGTCTGGTGATCACGGGCGCCATGGTGCGTTCAGTGCTATCGGGGCGCGCGGCGGCGCGGACCCTCGTGCTGCTCGACCTCGCGATGCCACGGGACGTCGATCCCGCGGTCGCGGACCTGCCCGGCGTGCATGTGATCGGCATGGACGAGATCAGCGGCACCGGCGGCGACGCGGTCGGCGACGCCGAGGTCGCGGCCGTCCGGGTCATCGTCGAGGAAGAGTTCGCCGCTTACGGCTCCGCCATCCGGGCCGCCAGCGTGACGCCCACCGTTGTCGCGCTGCGGGCGAAGGCCGCGACGGTCGTCGACGCGGAACTCGCCAGGCTGGCGGGCCGGCTCAACGAGGACTCCCTGAGCGGGCACGCGCTCGAGGAAATAGCCCGGACCGTGCAGCGGGTGGTAGACAAGCTGTTGCATGCCCCGACCGTGCGGATCAAGGAACTGGCGTCGTCGCCGGGCGGTGAAGAGTACGCGAACGCGCTGCGCGTCCTCTTCGACCTGGATCCGCGCACCGTCGAGGCTGTGACGAGCGCCGAGGTCGAATCCCTGAGCGTCGGCGAGCAGAGCACCGGCGAGCAGCGGGCCGGCGAAGATACCGGCGGGCAACGCGCTACCGAACAGGAGGGCTGGCAATGACGCAGGCGCCTCTTCGGCTGGGCAGTCGCCGCAGCCCCATGGCGGTCGCGCAGTCCGGCGACGTCGCCCGGCTCATCACCGAGCGCACCGGCCGGCCGGTGGAAATAGTCGGGGTGACGACGTTCGGCGACGTGAGCCGCGACCACCTCACGCAGATCGGCGGCACCGGCGTTTTCGTCAGCGCGCTGCGCGACAGCCTGCTCCGCGGCGAGGTGGACTTCGCGGTCCATTCGCTCAAGGACCTGCCGACCGGCCCGGCGGACGGGATCACGATCGCCGCCATACCGCCGCGCGACGACCCGCGGGACGCCCTCGTCGGCCGGGGCGGGGCGAAGCTGGCTGATCTGCCGCCCGGCGCCCGGATCGGCACGGGTTCGCCGCGCCGCGCCGAGCAGCTGGCGCTGCTGCGCGCGGACGTCAGCTGCGTGCCGGTCCGCGGCAACGCCAACACCAGGCTGGGCCGTGTCCACGACGGCGAGCTCGACGGGGTCGTGCTCGCCTACGCGGGCCTGGCCAGGATCGGGTTCACCGACCTGATCTCGGAGATCTTCGAGGCCGACGACATCGTGCCCGCGCCCGGCCAGGGCGCGCTCGCGGTCGAGTGCCGGACGTCGGACACGGAGCTCGCCGGGCTGCTGGCGTCGGTCGATCACGCCCCGACCCGCACGGCGGTGACCGCGGAACGGAGCCTGCTGGCGGCGCTCGAGGCCGGCTGCAGCGCGCCGGTCGGCGCCTACGCGCCTGGCACGGACCCGCTGCGGCTGCACGGCGTGGTAGTTGGGCGGCAGCGCGACGAAGCCGCCCACGATGCGGGCCGACTGGACGAATCCGCAGGTAGCGCGAGAATAGTAATACGTGAACGAGCCGAGGGACCGGCCGCGGACGCGGCGGCGCTCGGCCGTGACCTTGCCGCGCGCATGCTGGCGCGCGGTGCCGCGCGGCTGATAGGCGCGACAACCAACAAGGATGATGCGCATGACTGACATTGACGGCTGGGTAGCGTTTGTCGGGGCAGGCCCCGGTGACGAGGGTCTGCTCACAATGCGCGCGGTCCGCCTGCTCGCCGCGGCGAAGCTGGTCGTGGCCGCGCCGGAGGTGGCGGACCGGGTCCGTCACCTGCTCGGCGCGGATGCCGAGGTGACCGCGCCCGGCGACGCGGCGGCCACCGCCCGCGCGCTGATCGCGGCGGCGAAGGACAGCCGGCTGGCGGTCCGGCTCTTCGACGGAGACCCGCTGCTGAACGGCGGCGCCGCCGAGGTCCAGGCGTGCGCCAGGGCCAAGGTGCGGTTCGAGATCGTCCCCGGCGTGCTCGCCGCGACCGCGGTACCCGCCTACGCCGGCATCGCGCTGGCGAGCGAGGGCGCCGGCGAGCTCCGGGTCATCCACATCAGCGAGGTGAGCCAGGTCTCATGCGGGCCGGGCACGCTGGTGGTGCTCGGCGCGGAGACCGGGCCGCAGGACCTCGGCAAGATGCTCATCGCCGCGGGCTGGCCCGACACCACGCCGCTGGCGATCACCTGGGCCGGCACCACGACCGAGCAGCAGACCGTGGTCACCTCGCTTGGCCGGGTCGCCCCCGACCTGAAGGCGGCGGGCGCGACCGTCGCCACCACCTACGGCCGGGCGGTCGCGGTGGTCGGCGACGCGGCCTCGGCGAAGAGCCGGATGTCGTGGTATGAGACGAAGCCGCTGTTCGGCTGGCGGGTGCTGGTGCCCCGCACCCGCGAGCAGGCCTCGGCGGTCTCCGACCGGCTACGAGAGTACGGCGCGGTGCCCGAAGAGGTGCCGACGATCGCGGTCGAGCCGCCGCGGACGCCGCAGCAGATGGACCGCGCGATCAAGGGGCTGGTCACCGGCCGGTATCAGTGGGTGGCGTTCACCTCGCAGAACGCGGTGAAGGCGATACGCGAGAAGCTCGAGGAGTACGGCCTGGACGCCCGCGCCTTCGCCGGCGTGAAGGTGGCGGCGGTCGGCGAGCAGACGTCGAAGGCGCTGTTTGCCTTCGGCATCCGGCCGGACCTGGTACCGGAGGGCCAGCAGTCGGCGGAGGGCCTGGCCGACGCCTGGCCGCCCTACGACGACATCCTCGACCCGATCAACCGGGTGCTGCTGCAGCGGGCCGACATCGCGACCGAGACGCTGGTCGCCCGGCTGATCGACCTGGGCTGGGAAGCGGAGGACGTGACGGCGTACCGGACGGTGCGGGCCGCGCCGCCGCCCGCGCCGATCAGGGAAGCGATCAAGGGCGGCGGGTTCGACGCAGTCCTGTTCACGTCGTCGTCCACGGTCAGGAACCTGGTCGGCATCGCGGGCAAGCCGCACGCGGTGACGGTTATCGGCGTGATCGGGCCGCAGACGGCGAAGACCGCGACGGAATTCGGACTGCGGGTGGACGTCACGGCGCCCAAGCCGTCGGTGACGGCCCTGGTCGACGCGCTCGCCGAGTTCGGCGCCGCGCAGCGCGACGCCGCCGCGGCGGCCGGCGAGCCGCTGAAGCGGCCCAGCGAACGCCGCCGTGGCGGCCGCCGCCGCCTGGCGATCAAGTAAAGGGTGACGACCATGAGTGCTGGATTCCCCGAGGTCCGGCCGCGGCGGCTGCGCGGCACGAAGGCGCTGCGCGCCATGGTGGCCGAGACGGCTCTGCGCCCGGCGGAGCTTGTCCTGCCGGTGTTCATCAAGGAAGGCATCGCCGAGGCCCAGAAGATCGGCTCGATGCCCGGCGTGCTGCAGCACACCAGGGACAGCTTGCGCAAAACGGCCGCCGAGGCCGTCGCGGCGGGCGTGGGCGGCATCATCGTGTTCGGCATCCCGGCGGCGAAGGACGATCGCGGCAGCGCCGCCGACGACCCGGACGGCATCTCTCAGGTCGCTATCCGCGACATCCGCGCCGAGACCGGGGACGATCTCGTCGTCATGGCGGACCTGTGCCTGTGCGAGTACACCGACCACGGTCACTGCGGCATCGTGACACCGGCCGGCTACGTCGACAACGACCCAACGCTGGACCGCTACGCGAGCACCGCGGTGGCCCAGGCCGCGGCGGGCGCGCACATGGTGGCTCCCAGCGGCATGATGGACGGCCAGGTCGGCGTGATCCGCGCGGCCCTCGACAAGGCCGGCTACCAAAACACTCCGGTGTGCGCCTACTCGGTGAAGTACGCGTCGGCGTTCTACGGGCCATTCCGTGAGGCGGCCGAGGGCGCGCCCAAGTTCGGTGACCGCGCCACCCATCAGCAGGATCCGGCCAACGCGCTCGAGTCGCTCAGGGAAGTCGAACTCGACCTCGCCGAGGGCGCGGACATGGTGATGGTCAAGCCCGCGCTGTCCTACCTCGACGTCATCCGCCGGGTCGCGGACGCGGTCTCGGTCCCGGTCGCCGCCTACCAGGTGAGCGGCGAGTTCGCCATGCTCGAGGCCGCCGCCGCCAACGGCTGGATCGACAGGGACAAGGCGATCATGGAGACGCTCACCTCGATCCGGCGGGCCGGCGCGAGCGTCATCCTCACCTACTGGGCGACCGAGGTCGCCCGCCGTCTCCGCTAAGCGCCCCGGCTCCGTCCGGATGAGACGGACTTGGGTGATAACTCCCACGCTGGGTGGCCTATCGCCTACGATTGGTGAAAGGGGGCGTGGCGAGAGTCACCCCGGTCCGTTCGGAATAAGTCTTTGGCCGGAGTAGCATTTCGGCTGATCCCACCGCAAGGCGCGCACCATTTTGGCGTACCCGCGTGCGGCGCGGGGCGTGGACTGACGAGGAGTTCGGGGGCCTGATGGAGACGATGATGCGGCGACGGAGCCGTCGCCGGGCGGCGCAGCGGCCGCTCGCGCTGGCAGCGGCCGCGCTTGAGTACGCGGCGCTCGGGTGGCCGGTGTGCGTGGGAACCCATGCCAGGCGGGAAGAGGACGGGACCCTCGAGGCCGGACGGGCGTGCTCGTGCGACAGGGTGGGCTGCCCCGCGCCGGGCGCGCACCCCGTATCGCCAACGTGGCAAATGCAGGCGACGGTGGACAGCGAGAAAATCGGGAACTGGTGGGAAACCCGCCCGGAGGCGAACGTGATACTCGTCACCGGGCGGGTTTTTGACATTCTGGACGTGCCGGCGGTCGCCGGGGCGACCGCGCTGGCGCGGATGGCGTCCGTCGGCGCGGCGACCGGGCCGGTCGCGGTGCACGGGGCGGAGCGGATGCTGTTCTTCGTGGCGACCAGGGGCGCGCCGGCCGACGAGGACGAGTGGTGGTCGTGCGGGCTCGACGCATCGCCGGACTTCTCCACGCAAACCGAGGCGCTGCGGTGGCACTGCCGCGACAGTTTCGTGCTGGCACCGCCCTCGCGGTCCGCCACCGGGCAGGACGTACGCTGGGTCCGGCCACCCGCGGGCCGTCCGCTGCCGGACGGGCTGCGGCTGCTCGAATACCTGGTAGACGCTTGTGAGGAAGAAGGCCGCTAGCCGTGACTGACCGCTCCGACGCCCTGTTCGCTCGCGCTGCGGCGGTGACCCCCGGCGGCGTGAACTCCCCGGTCCGGGCGTTCGGGCCGGTCGGGGGAACGCCGCGGTTCATCGAGCGTGGCGCCGGAGCGTACCTGCATGATGTGGACGGGCGGTCGTACGTGGACCTCGTCTGCTCCTGGGGGCCGATGATCCTGGGGCACGCGCATCCCGCCGTGGTGTCCGCGGTGGGGGAGGCGCTGGCGCGCGGCACGTCGTTCGGGGCGGCGACGCCGGGCGAGGTGGCGCTGGCCGAAGAGATAGTCGCGCGGGCGCCCGTGGAGCAGGTCAGGCTGGTCAACTCGGGCACCGAGGCGACGATGTCGGCCATCCGGCTGGCGCGCGGCTACACCGGGCGGTCGCTGGTCGTGAAGTTCGCCGGGTGCTACCACGGGCACGTCGACGCGCTGCTCGTGGCGGCCGGCTCGGGAGTGGCGACGCTGGGGCTGCCGGATACGCCCGGCGTGACCGGCGCGTCAGCGGCCGACACCGTGGTGCTGCCGTACAACGACGAAGACGCGGTCAGGTCGCTGTTCGCCGCGCGCGGCGCCGAGATCGCGTGCGTGATCACCGAGGCCTGCCCGGCGAACATGGGCGTGGTGCCGCCGCTGCCGGGGTTCAACCAGCTGCTGCGCTCGCTGTGCTCGGACGCCGGGGCGCTGCTGATCATGGACGAGGTGCTGACCGGGTTCCGGGTGTCCGCGTCCGGCTGGTACGGGCTCGACGGCGTGCAGGGTGACCTCGTGACGTTCGGCAAGGTAATGGGCGGCGGGCTGCCGTGCGCGGCGTTCGGCGGGCCGGCGGCGATCATGTCACGGCTGGCGCCGGCCGGGCCGGTCTACCAGGCCGGCACGCTGTCCGGCAACCCGCTCGCGACGGCGGCGGGGCTGGCCACGCTGCGGGCCTGCACGCCGGGCGTGTACTCGGCCGTGGACTCGTTCGCCGGGGCGCTGTCGAAGCTGGTGTCCGCCGCGCTGTCCGACGCGGGCGTGCCGCATTACCTGTCGATGGCGGGCAACCTGTTCACGGTGTTCCTCGGCCGGACGTCGCCCGTGCTGCGGTTCGCGGACGCGAAGGACCAGTCGACGGTGGCGTATTCGGCGTTCTTCCACGCGATGCTGTCCGGCGGCGTGTACCTGCCGCCGTCGGCGTTCGAGGCATGGTTCGTGTCGTCGGCGCACGACGACGAGGCGCTGTCGCGGATCGCCGATGCGCTGCCCGCGTCCGCGCGGGCCGCGGCCGCCGCCCTCGCCGCGTAACCCGGCATCATCGCGAAGGGTTTATGCGATCCGCTGTTTGTCGGAGTCGCTCAGCATAATCGCGATATGGGCAAGGAAATGCCGGTAGTGCTGCGCGTGACTTCGCGTTACCAGTCGGGGATTATCTCGCGCCGACAGGCGATGGAGGCCGGAACGTCGGCGGATACGGTTGCGGCGCGGGTGGCCGCCGGCCGCTGGCAGCGGGTTCACCGGGGGGTTTACGCGACGTTCACGGGACCGTTGAGCCGGGAGGCCCGGTTGTGGGCCGCCGTGCTCCACGCCGGGCCGGGCGCCTTGCTCAGCCACCAGACGGCGGGTGAGCTACACCGTCTTATCGACCAGGCTGGCGGTGGCCCCGTCCACGTGGCCGTTCCCCACGGCCGCATCGTGCGGCCGGTCCCCGGGATCGTGATCCACCGGTCACGCTATGCTCGCACCCCGCGGTTTCCGCTTGGCGAGGTGCCGCGGACGCTCGTTCCCGACACGATCCTTGACCTCGTTGCCGCCATGGCGGACCTCGATGATGTCTGCGGCCTGGTGGCCCGGGCGTTCAGCCGCAACCTGGTCACGACGGGAATGCTCCGGCAGGCACTGGCGGATCGGGGACGGCAGCGCTGGCGCGCCGAGATCGAGGAACTGAGCACGGCGGCCGCCGGCGGCGCGCATTCGGTTCTCGAGTTCCGGTACGACCGGAACGTAGAGCGTGCACATGGGTTGCCGCTGTCTCGCCACCAGGTGCGCTTCACGAAGCGCGATGGGCGCGCGGGGTTCCGGGACCGCGTGTACGAGGAGTACGGGGTCATCGTGGAACTGGACGGCAGGCAGGCTCATCCGGACGAGCAGCGGTGGCCGGACAAACAGCGCGACAACGACGCGGCGGCGGACGGCAAGCAGTCACTGCGGTACGGCTGGCGCCAGGTCCGGTGGGAAAGTTGCCAGACCGCGGCGCAGATTGCCCGTGTACTACGGCTCCGCGGATGGGCAGGTTCGCCTATGCCATGCTCGCCGGCCTGTGTAATCGGCGACGTCTAACAATGGGTTAATTTCGTGTGTAAATAGCACTTGGAATTAACCCGATAAAAGAAATCTTCGTAACGGTGGGAGGGGAGGGGCCCGTGGGGCGGGACTGGTGCGCGGTGGGTGGCGGGCCCGGTGGCGGCCCCGGAGGGCCGTGGCCGGGCGTGGCGTGGAGCGGGGGGGACGGGCGGGACTCGCCGGCGGTGTGGCCGCCCAGCGGGTAGCCTGATGGCGCCATGGCCGAGAAAACTGTCGTTCACCTGCTCAGGCACGGTGAAGTCCACAATCCAGACGGCGTCCTGTACGGCCGTCTCCCCGGTTACCGCCTATCCGCGAACGGCAGGCAGATGGCTGCCGCGGCCGCGGACTTTTTCTCCGAACGACCCGTGGTGGCTCTCTTCGCGTCCCCGCTTGAGCGGGCGCAGGAGACGGCGAAGCCCGTGGCCGATCGCCTCGGACTCCAGATCGTCACCGACGACCGGCTGATCGAATCGGGCAACCTCCTCGAGGGCAAGACCATTACCCTGGCGCGCCTCGCCCTCAATCCGGTGCACTGGTCGCACCTGTGGAACCCGTTCCAGCCGTCCTGGGGCGAGCCGTACCGGCAGGTCGCGGACCGGGTCTGGCAGGTTGTCGAGCGCGCCCGCGACGCGGCGCGGGGCCAGGAGGCCGTGGCCGTCAGCCACCAGTTGCCCATCTGGGTGACGCGCCTCGCCGCCGAGCACCGGCGGCTCTGGCACAACCCGAACAAGCGCCAGTGCGCGCTCGGCAGCGTCACCAGCTTCGCGTTCGACGACGACAAGCTGACCGGCGTCTCCTACGCCGTGCCGGCCCGGCGGCAAGTCCGCGAAGGGGATGCGGCACAATAGGTCAGGTACTACCCCCTGTAGGAGATCGATCGATCGCAAGGGACCCCGGGTGTTCAGAGCCAAGCGCCGAGCGGTCGTCACGGCGGCGGCCGTTATCGTCGTGGTCCTGGCAGTGGGCCTCGTGGTGACTCTCACCGGGGGCAACGGCCAGGCGAGCGACCGTAACTACATCGGCGGCGGCACGAGCGCCTGGCTGTACGCGGCCGGGCACCGTCCCGCCGCGCCGGATTTCGCCGGGTCCACGCTGACCGGCAAGCCGCTCAAGTACTCCGCCTACAAGGGCCGGGTCCTGGTGCTCAACTTCTGGGGATCGTGGTGCGGCCCGTGCCGCGGGGAGGGCCCGACGCTCGCCGTGCTGTCGGAGAAATACGCCAAGCGCGGCGCGTCCTTCCTCGGCGATGACGTGGGCGACAATCCGGCTAGCGCCGCGGCCTTCACGAAGAGCGTGGGCATCACCTACCCGAGCCTGAACGACCCGGGCTACCAGCTAGCGCAGGACTTCGGCAAGGCGGTCCTCATCAACGACACCCCGACCACGGTCGTGATCGACAAGACCGGGCACATCGCGGGAGTCGTGTACGGCGCCGCGACGTACGCCGAGCTCGACACGATCCTCCAGGACGTGACCCGATGACGGATACGCGGATAGCAGAGACGGCCGAGGCCGAAAACAGTCACCAGGTCGCGTTCAGGAAAAGTGTGCCCTGGTGGCGGTGGGCGTGGCGGCAGATCACCTCGATGCGCACCGCGCTCGTGCTGCTGTTCTTGCTGGCGCTCGGCAGCGTGCCGGGGTCGCTCCTGCCCCAGCAGGGCGCCGACCCGGCGCAGGTGCAGCAGTACTTCACGTCGCATCCCGCGCTCGCGCCCTGGCTGAACCATTTCGGGCTGTTCAACGTGTTCGCCGCGCCCTGGTTCGCGGCGATCTACCTGCTGCTGTTCTTGTCGCTGGTCGGGTGCGTGGTGCCGCGGACGTTCCGGCTGGCGGGCGCGACGCGTACGCCCCCGCCCAGGGCGCCGCGCTTCCTCAAGCGGCTCCCGCACTCCGCGTCGTACTCCTCGGACCTGCCGCCCGGCCAGGCGGTCGCCGCCGCGGCCGCGGTGCTGGGCAGACGCCGGTTCCGGCTCCGCCGCCCGGTCGACGGAGACACGACCCACTGGATCTCGGCGGAAAAGGGGTACCTGCGCGAGGCGGGTAACCTGCTCTTCCACCTGGCGCTGCTCGGGGTGCTGATCTCGATCGCGCTGGGCGGGCTGTTCGGCTACAAGGCGGACAAGCTGCTCGTCGAGGGGCAGACCTTCTCCGATACGATGACCAGCGTGGACGAGTCCCACTTCGGCCGGTTCGCGACGGGCTCGGATCTCGCGCCGTTCGACCTGACGCTGGACAAGTTCACGGCGAACTACGTGCCCTCCGGGCAGAACGCGGGACAGCCGTCCTGGTTCGGGGCGAACGTGTCGTACAAGTCGTCGCCGGGCTCGTCTTCGAAGACGTACGACCTGCAGGTGAACCACCCCCTGGCGGTCGACTCGGCCAAGGTGTACATGCTGGGGCACGGCTACGCGCCGGTGTTCCGCGTCACCACCGCGAAAGGCCAGGTCGTCTACGACCAGGCGACGCCGTTCATCCCTGCTAACACGTCCACGATGCTGTCCGACGGCGTCGTGAAAGCCCCCAACGCGGCGCCGGAGCAGCTCGGGTTCATGGGCGTCTTCGTGCCGACCGCGGTCTCGGCCGGCGGCTCGCTGCAGTCCGCGTTCCCGGCGCCGAACTACCCGGCCGTGTCGCTGATCGGCTACTCGGGCAACCTGGGGCTGAACTCCGGCCAGTCCCAGTCGGTGTACCAGCTGGACACCACCGCGCTGAGCAAGGTGTCGGCCAAGCCGGAGCTGATGCTGCCCGGTCAGACGTGGAAGCTGCCGCACGGGCTGGGGTCGGTCACGTTCACCGGTTACAAGCAGTGGGTCAGCCTGGCGGTCACCTACGACCCGGGCCAGGTGCCGGCGCTCGTCTGCGGCATGCTGGCGCTGGCCGGACTGCTGCTGTCCTTCCTCATCCGGCGGCGTCGCATGTTCGTGCGGGCGGTCGCCACGCCGTCCGGCGGCTCGGCCGTCACCGTCGGCGGACTCACGAGGACCGACGCCAGCGGCGGGTTCGAGGAGGAGTTCGCCGAACTCGCCGCGGAACTCGCCGGCACAACTAATAAGTCAGAAACGGGAGCGTGAGGCTCATGGGCGTCAACCAAGGACTGGCGACTGTCAGTGGCGACTTCCTGATCGCGGCGCTGCTCATCTATTCGCTGGCCGTGCTCGCGTTCGCCGGTGACTTCGCGTTCGGCCGCCCGCGCCGGGCGGCGGCCAGGGCGGCGGTGACCGCCGACGAGCGCGTGGTCGAACTCGCCACGGTCGGCGGCGGCAGCAGCGCGGCCGGCAAGGACAGCGCGGCAGGCGGGGGCGGTGTGACCGCGGACGCCGGGCCGGCCGCCGCGAGCCTGCCCGCCCGGCAATTGCCGCTGTTCCAGGCGATGGGACAGGCCGGCCGGTGGGTGCAGGCGGCCGTGGCGCTCAGCATGGCCGGGGCGCTCGCGCACACGGTGGCGGTCGTCACGCGCGGGTTGGCCGTGCATCGTGCCCCGTGGGGCAACATGTACGAATTCGTCACCGCGCTGACCTGCGTGGCCGCGATCTTCTTCGTGTACGTGATGCTGAGGTACCGGGCGTGGGCACTCGGCGTGTTCGTGATGGGCGCGGTCGTGATCGCGCTCGGGCTGGCGGAGACCGTCATCTACACCGCGGCCGGGCCGCTGGTCCCCGCGCTGCAGTCGTACTGGCTGAGCATCCACGTCACCGCGATGACGCTGTCGACCGGCATCTTCTTCGTCGCCGCCGTGCTCGGCGTCCTCTACCTGGTGGCCGAGCGGTACCGGGCGCGGATCGCGGCCGGCAGATCGCAGGGGGGCAACGGGCTGCTCGAGCGCATCCCCTCGGCGGAGGCACTCGACAAGCTCACGTACCGGACGGTGATCTTCGGCTTCCCGGTCTGGACGTTCGGCGTGATCGCGGGCGCGATCTGGGCGGACCAGGCCTGGGGCCGGTACTGGGGCTGGGACCCGGTCGAGACCTGGGCGTTCATCACGTGGGTGGTGTACGCCGCTTACCTGCACGCCCGGGCCACCGCGGGCTGGCGAGGCCGCCGCGCGCACATCATTCAGCTGCTCGGCTTCGCCAGCCTCACGTTCAACATCCTCGTCGTGCAGGTGTTCATCACCGGCATGCACTCATACGCCGGAGTCGGCTGAGCCTCCCGCGCAGCGGGTAAGGCCGCGGGGTCTTCGCCGGGGACGGGAACGGGGACGGAGCCCGCGACAGTGCCCGGGCCCGGAATGATATCGGGGTCCGAGACGCTGTCGGGGCCGGCGGCGAGGCGCTTGGCGAGCGTGCGCAGACCGCGGTAAGCGGCGGTGCGGACCGCTCCGGCGCGCTTGCCGGTCAGGTTGGCGGTGCTTTTGGCGTCGAGGCCCACGACGGCGCGCAGCAGCACGGCCTCGGCCTGGTCGCGCGGGAGCGTCGCGATAAGCCGGAGCGCGCCATCGGTCGTGATGGCTTCGATCGCGCGCGAGGCGGTGTCGTCCGGGCCTGCGAAGACCGTCAGGTCCTCGACCGGCACGGGGATGGCCGGGGGCTGCCGGCCACGGTGCCGCAGGTGGTCCATGGCGCGGTGCCGGGCGATAGTGGTTATCCAGCCGCGGAAGTTCTCGTAGTTTCCGTGGAAGGTATGCAAGTCGCGAGTGGCCTGCAGCCACGTTTCTGACGCGATGTCCTCGGCATCGCTGTCCACGAGGTAGGCGAGGTAGCGCAATAGCCGGGGTTGCGTATCGCGGTACAGGACCCGGAACGACTCGGCATCACCCTGGCGCGCGCCCTCTACCGCCGCCGTCAGGTTCGCCGTGTTCTGCGCCGTTGCCTGGTCAGCTGTCAGCAAGGCTCTCCTCTATGCGGGCAGGCGGGACGGTGCCTCATGACACCGTCCCGCCCGCAGCGGACTCGCTCCCCCCGGAGTGTTACTTCAGCGGCAGTTGGGACAAGATGGACGACGGCAGCTCGCCCTGCAGGCCAGAAAGCACCGAGGAGGGCAGCTTGGTCAGGATTTGCGTAGCGGTGCTGCCCGGCAGGGTGGGGAGCAGCGTGCCCAGCGCCGATGCAGGCAGGGTGGTGAGGACGGTGCCCAGCGCCGTGGCCGGCAGGGTGGTGAGGACGGTGCCCAGTGCCGTGGCCGGCAGGGTGGTCAGCACGGTGGTGAGCGCCGATGCAGGCAGCGTGGTGAGGACGGTGCCCAGCACGGAGGCCGGGAGCCCGGTGAGGACGGTGCCCAGCGCCGTCGCCGGCAGGGTGGTCAGTATCTGGGACAGCGCCGTCGGCGAGAGTTCGCCAAGGACCTCCGGGAGCGCCCCGGCCGGAACGTTGCTGAGGACCTGCGCCAGCGTGCTAGCGGGGAGGAGGGCCAGGGTCGAGTTCAGGACGGACGCGGGCACCTGCGTAAGAGCGCTCGGCACCGGGACGGCCGGCAGGCTGAGCAGCAGGCCGCAGTAGTCTGGAACCGCGGCGGCCTTGTCAACGGTCGTGATCAGGGAATCGAACGCCGGGCTGGTCAGCACCGTGGCCACCGTGGGGCTGGCGAGGACCTGCTCAAGCTGCGTCTGGCTCAGCGTGTCTCCGGCGGCCGCGTCCGCGCCGCTTTCCGCGTCACCGACGGCCGCTGCGACCTTCGACGCGAGGTCCTTGCACAGCTTCACCTGGCTCAGTGGCTGGCCGCTGACCGTGCTCGCCGAACCCTTGCCGGCGGCGGACCGCGTGCCGGCGACGGTGCCGTGCGTGGTGTTTCCGGACACCGCTGAGTTGGAGCCAGCCACGGGAGCCGTGCCGCCGTTCGCACTGGTGTCGTGCGACGTGGGCCTCGAACCGGTACCCGAACTGGTAAAGGCAACCGTCCCGGCTGTAGCCGCACCAGCCGTTACAACACCGGCCAGCGACCAGGACAGCGCCTTTACGGTAAGAAGTTTCGCGAGCGGGAGTTTGATCATCTTCCTTTTCCTGGGAGTAGCGACAGGACCGAGATGATTCGCCTCGGACGCAAGGGTTGCCTCCAGCTCGGCGAACGCGGCCATGGCCGCTTGCTCGCCTGCCAGTTCACCCTCGTGGACGGGTGCCGTCGCGGCGCTCAGCACATGAATTAGTTGCTCCGGACCCGACCGGCCAGAACCGGAGAGCATTTGCTCCGCGGTCCTCCGGGTGATCCCGTACGTGTGGCGTGTTCTCATCTCGTGTCCTTCAGCGCAATGTTCCCTGTTTGTGTCACACCTCCAGATCAGGCCAGGTAACGGCGGATAGCTGCCCGTGCCCCAGGGAGCGAGCGGGCGGGCGCTTGGCTACTCTTCGCTGTCATCCGATTTGCCCCGGATCCGGCGCTCAAGTGCGCGCAGGAACTCGGGATCGTCATCCGGTCCCGTTGGCCGGGCCGACCCGTCGACAGGGGTCATCCGGAAGCGCCCGGCCGGATGGCGGGCGAGCGGGTCGCCGGCCACGATCCATGGCGCCCGGCGAGCCTCGCGGACCTGGCGCGCCGCGGACGGCGGGCGCTCAGCCAGGCGAAAGCACCGCAGCCGGCCAGGAGAACGATAAATAGGGCACCTGACAGCAGCATGGCGAAAGCCTAGCCTTCACCTTGCTACCCCGTATCGTGAATTGCCGCTTTTTACCACCCGCATGTCTAGACACCGTCTG
>DASZKN010000310.1:0-4137 GCA_035552855.1 Trebonia sp.
GTCGTTCCTGCTGAACAGACGCATTTCTCAGTTCTCCCTGATCTCGATTGGGATTCCGGCGATCGAGTTGCGGATAAGGGCGGCGGCCTCGTCGGCGCCCGCCTCGATGTGCACGTGCGTCCCGCCGTGGTAGGTGACGCCGGCCGCAGCGGGCCGCGCCTCGACGGCCTGCGGCACGACCTCGGCGGCGAGTGCAGGGGCCGGGCGGGCGATCTGCACGGCGCCCTCCGGGTGCCTGATGCGCCGCACCACCAGCACGACCATCACGGCGATGACGAGCAGCGCCAGCGCGATCAGCACGATAAGCAGCATCTTCGTGATGATCCACGCCGCGACCGCCGCGCCGACCACCGCCGCGGCGACCGACACGGCGACAAGGCCGGCAGCGGGGGCGCCACCGCCTCCCGTGGTCTGCCAGGTTCCGTTCACCGGCTTCTCCAGTCGTCGATCATCTGCATCACCAGCAGGTGCGCGCGGTTAGCCCAGCGGGCGCCCAGGCGCCGCCTGCCGTCCTCGCGGAACGGCCGTCGCCACACGTACAGAAGCCGCCATGCCAGCGCGATCACGGCGAACTCGAACAGGTGAAGGAATGCAATCACCCGTCACCACCTCCCTCGGAGCCCGCGGCGACCCCGTCGACGAAGCCCTCGCGGTACTTGACGCACCCGTACCGGGTGCACTCGGTGTCCGCGCAGGTGCGCGGGTTGTGCGGCGAGGCTCGCGGCTTCCGGGCCTTCGCCGCGGCAGCCGCCTTGGCGCGTCGCTCGCGGTCCGCCGCCTTGCGGCGCTTGGCGGCCTCGGCCCGCATGCGCTTGCGGCGCTCCCGCCGCGCCTTCGCCTTCGCGGCCCGCTCGGCGGCTCTCCTCCGCTTCGCCCAGTCCGTCCGCACCGAGCAGGTGTGGGTGAACGGGTTGCGGTTCTCCCGCCCGCAGGCGCGGCACGTGAACCGCACGGCGAGCTGCAGCCGGTCCCGTTTGCCGCGCTTCCCCGCGCAGGCGTGGTAGCGCCCGCGCGGCTTCCCGCAGGAACCGCACGCCAGCACGGTCAGCCGGAGCTTCATCAACCCCCCATGGGGTGCCTTCAAGGGAGGGCCGGGCGTCACTTTCAGGGTGCGCGTCACTGCTGGTCAGGGCGCCGGGCCAGTGACCGCGATGACGCTGCCTCGCGTTTCCGCAGGTCACCGCAGTGACAGGACGGTCACTTCGCAGGGCGCTAAACGAGGGCACGATCACCCTCCCTTGCCGCCGCGACCGCCTGCCGGTAGCAGCCGCGGTTGCTGACGCCGGCCCGGGTCACCGACCGGGACGGCACGCCGAGGTCGCGCAGCTGCGCGGTGATCGCGGCCGGGGTGACGTCGGCCCACCGCTCGCCCAGGTGGGCGTCGAGCCGGTCGGCCAGCTCGGTCCAGTGCAGAGCGCTGTCGTCGCCGAACACCTCGAGGACGTCGGCCAGGACGTCGCGGTGATCGTCGGCCCACTCCTCGCCGATCGCCTCGCCGGTGAGCGTGCCGGCCGCCTCGCGGTACTTCCGGGCCGCCTTGATGATCGCCTCGGCGTCCTCGGCGTCGGCCAGGTAGGCGCGGACGGTCGGGGTGTGCTCGAGGTCGGGGTGACCCCACAGGATCGAGATGCCCCGGTACTTCTTGCCGTCCGGCAGGGTGGAGGCGTCGAAGCCCTCCTCGGCGCCGCCGCCGAGCACCGCCTCGGACACGTGCCGGTTACCGCACTTCAGCGCGATCCGCACCTCGTGGTTATCGCGGTAGCGGGTGAACAGTTCCTTGATGGCCTGAGTCGACCCGACCCCCGCGGGCTTCTGCAGGGAGGTCACCAGGATGACGCCGAGCGCCGGGCCGGCCGACCGGATGTTGGACAGGCTCTGCGCGATCTTCTTGCTGAGTTCCGTGTCGGCCAGCTCGTAGTAGAAGTACGCCTCCTCCATCACCAGCAGCCAGAGGAACAGCTTCTTCGGGTACTTGCGGCACAGCTCCTCGGTGAGCTTCCCCTCCGGGCACTCCGCGGTGCTCAGGGTCGACAGGAAGTTCCCGGTGTCCTCCATGTGGCGCTCGATCGCCTGGACCTCGGCGAGCAGCTTCTCGCCCGGGTCGCCGTCGCGGGTCGGCCGCGTACCGAAGACGGTCCGGTGCGCGATCAGCTGGAACGGCCGCCAGTCCGGCTTCGACGACCCGTCCGCGATGGTGATCCGGACGTGCGGGTCGAGCGCGGCGAACAGGGCCAGCGCCCGGGCGGTGAACGTCTTCCCCTTGCGGGGCTGGGAGCCGATCAGGAACGACACCCACAGCAGGGAGATCCGCACCCGGTCGCCGAACTGGTCGAGGCCCATGGGCCACAGGTCGCGCCACAGGTTCCGTGACTTGAGGTCGAGCAGCGGGGTGCGGCCGGCGGACTTGGCCAGCGGGTCCTCGTCGGCGATCCACAGGGTGTGGCGCCGCTCCGACGTGTCGTCGGGGGTCAGGAAGAGCTGTGACACCTTGACGTCCAGGCCGGACGCGAGCGCGGCCAGCGAGCCCATGACCTTGGCGTACGTTCCGCCGTAGGGCAGGTACACGGGAACGAACGTGCCGGTGCCGCGCTTGTCGCGCGCCATGACGCCCAGCCCCAGCTCCTGCCCCTCGGTGCCGGGCTTGCACAGGCCGGCCGCCGCGTAGGCGCGGACGACGGTGTCCTGGCTGACCACCCGGACCACCGGCTCCGTCATCGACGGGGTGATGATCGGTCGCCCCTCCGGACCCCCGGCACGCGCCGCGAGGACGGCCAGCACGGGCGCGATCCCGCACCACGCCCACGGCACGGTCCTGGTCACGAGCACGCCGGCGACCAGCGCGGCAAGCGCGCAGGCGGTGATAACGATGCCGCGCTCCCCGCGTACCTTCCGCTGGTGCAGGTGCTGGCTGCGGTACTCGCGGCCGTCGTTGTCGATCGCCGCGACGAGGCGCGCCCCGGTTCCCTCGGTGACCCACCACCAGCGGCGCAGCCGGTCGGCCAGCACCAGCGTGCCCCACAGCGCCCACAGGACCGTCTTGAGCAGGTACCAGGGCGCGCGCAGGCCGTGGAACGACGCCTCGTACCGCAGCTGCTCAGCGTGGCGGTCTGTCTCGGCGCGAAGCGCCTCGCGGGAGCGCAGCGCCGGCGGCACGACCGGGCGCCGGTCATCGCGCGTCGCGGGCAGCCCGAAGCCGCCGGGCGGGTGAACCGGCTGCGGGTCGTCGGGGTCGTCGTCAAGGACGTGCTCGAACCGCTCCCGCGGCGCGGCGTCCTGGTCGGCGTCTGCGACGCGGCGGAACGGGATAAGCCGGCCGTCGCCAGTATCGGTCATTGCGCGGCCGCCCCCGCCGTCCGGACGAGGCCCCAGCCGGTCCTCATGGTTACGACGTCGATGCGCCAGGCGAAGGCAAGCGCGATAGCCAGGGCGCCGGTGAACGCGAGCATGACGAGCATGTGCAGGCCGAGCACCACTGCGAGGACCGCGACGACGGCGACGAGGGCCTTGGCCATCATGACTGACCCGTCCGGCGCCAGTAGTCCAGGCCGGTGATGATGTGCCAGTCGATGACCGCAGTCACCGGGCGCAGCCAGCGGGGGACCGCCACGCTGGCGGCGTGGGATTCGGTGTTCGCGGCGAGGTACTCCTGGGTTTCCCAGTCGATGCCCTCGGCGTACTCGGCGATGTAGTTCTCGCACAGCGCCCGCTCGGCGCGGGCGTAGCGGCGAATCGCGGCGACGAAACGCGGCTTCCGGTTCAAGATCCGCATGAACTGTCCCCTTGCTAACTTCAGTCTTAACGTTGAGCGTTATCCGTGAGATAATACTAACCATGACCCTGGCCCCTGTAAACGTCAACCCCCCGGACCTAGGCGTTAACGCTCACCGGCAATACGATTGGCGCGATCCTGTGAAGCGCAAGAGGAAGAGGACGCGCCGAGTGAAGCCGATGCAGCCAGTCGCGCGGTACGAGCAGATCGCCCGCGACCTGCGACAGCGCATCCTCGACGGCGACTGGGCACCGGGTGTCACAATGCCGGGCGCGCCGACGCTGGCGGCCGAGTACGGCGTAACCCAGTCGGTCGCTCAGAAGGCGCTCGAAGTGGTCGTGTCGTGGCGGCTCGCGCGGACCGGGGCA
>DASZKN010000311.1:0-3947 GCA_035552855.1 Trebonia sp.
GGCCGCCGCCGGCACCGGGAAGCCGTTTCGCGTCGACGACCTCCGGCCGGCCCGCGGGCGACCGTCGCGGCGGATCGTGATCCAGCCCGAGGACGACGTGCCGCACATCAGCGACGCGCTGCGGCGGCTCGGGCACCGCGCCGCGCTGCTGCCCGCCCAGGTCACCGTGGCCGCCTCGCTGATCGCGGCCGCGTCTGAGGCGCTGCGGGCCGGCGACTTCCTGCTGTGCTCGGCGGCGCAGGCGGCCGACCTCGGGCTGGCCTGGCGGCCGCTCGCCGGCGCGCCGTTGGCCCGCGGCTACAGCGTCGCCGCCCTGAGCGGCGCCGACGCCGAGCACGTGCGGGCCGATCTAGCGCCGCACGTGGCCCGCGTCCTCGGGGCGGCGGATCCCGAAGGAGAATCCCGATGAGCGACGGGCGGGTGATCCGCGAGCTGCGCGACCAGCTCACCGCGGCCGGACTGCACGGATCGTTCCTGGTGCGGGACCTGGAGACGGGCGACGAGCTCGGCATCGACCCGGACGCCGAGTTCCCCATCGCGTCGCTGGTCAAGCTGCCGCTCGCCGTCGCGGTGCTCTCCCGTATCAACTCCGGAACGATCGATGGCGCCTCGATGATCGACATCGCACCCGGGCAGCTCACGAGCGGCGGACCGCAGGGACTCGGCCGCTTCCGGCACCCGGCCCGGGTCGCCGTCGACGACCTGCTCTACCTGTCGATCGCGGTCAGCGACAACACCGCCGCGGACGCGCTGTTCGACCTCGTGCCGCCCGCCGAGGTCGACCGCTTCCTGCGCGCCGCGGGCATCACCGGCATCGCCGTCCGGCACCGCACGGCGGAGCTGACTCAGACCCCCGCCCAGCGGCTGGGCGCCCGCGACGCGCTGCTCGCCCAGTCGCTGGCCATCGGGTCGCGGACCGCGGGCGGCGGCCATCCCATTCCCCAGCTCGACACGAGCCGCGCGAACACCGGCACCGGCCGCGCCTTCGCCGACCTGCTGACCGAGCTGTGGGCGCCGTCGCGCATCCCGGCCGGCGCGGCCGCGCACACGCGGGCGCTGCTCGCCGAGAACCTGACCAGGCACCGGCTGGCCCCGGACTTCAGCTCGGACGCGTCCCGGTGGTCGTCCAAGACCGGGACACTGCTGAACCTGCGGCACGAGGCGGGCGTGGTCGAGCACGACGACGGCGGCGCGTTCGTGGTGGTCGCGCTCACGCAGTCGCGCGTGCCCGCCGCCATCCAGCCGGCCGCCGAAGCCGTGCTCGGCCAGGTGGCGCGGGCGCTGCACGACCAGCTACGCGACCGCTGACAGTCAGCCGGGCGCGTTCGGGAAAATGCTATTCCTGCTCGGCCAGCGGGGTGCCGTGCGCACCCGCGTGGCTCGCGAACAGCCTGGCCGCCTGGTCCGGCCCGAGCGCCCGGAGCGCGTCGAGCAGCCGCTCGTGCCAGGCGCTCATCCGGCGCAGGTCGCCGTAGCCGAACGGGTCCGCGATCGCGTTCAGCGTGTAGAGGCTAGGCTCGAGTACCCTCCAGACCCGGGCGATGAACGGGTTCCCCGTGGCCTCGCAGATGCGCCGGTGGAACGCCAGGTCGGCCCGCCGGACGCGCAGCGGGTCGCCGGCCCGGGCGGCCTCGCGCATCTCGTCGATCGCGGCGAGCAGCGCCTGCTCGTCGGCCGGGCGGAGGCGGCCCGTGAGCTCGCGGGCCGCCAGTTCCTCGATCACCGCGCGGACCTGGCGCGCCTGCCGGGCCTCGTCGGCCGAGATCACCGTGACGTAGTTGCCGCGCCGCCTGCGGTAGGTGACGAGGCCCTCGTGCTCGAGCTTCTTGATCGCGTCGCGCACCGGTGCCTGGCTGATGCCGTGGCGGCGGGCGATCTCGGACTCGACGAGCCGCTCACCAGGGGCGAGTTCCCCGTCGATGATCGATTGACGTATCCGGCCGTAGACCTGATCCGACAGCAGCTCGCCGGCTAGCTGCTCGTCCGATGCCGCGTCGGCCATGTCGCCTCCCGCCCTCTCAATGGGGATAGTACCGTCCCCTGGGGTCTTGACCCGCTATCCATGCCATCGTACAGTAATCGACTATCGATAGACGATGAAGTCGTGGGAGGGCTGAAATGGGCAGAGGGAAGGCGCGGTATCTGCTGGCCGCGGCCGTGGCGGCGACGCTCGGGCTGGGGACGGCCGCGTGCAGCAGCGGAACGGGCACGGCGGCGACCGGGGCGCCCGCCAAGGCGGGGGCGGTGAGCAGCGCGACGATCAAGGTCCTGGTCAACGTCACGCCGACGCTCACCACGTCCTTCTGGAACAAGCAGGCGGACCTGTTTGAGAAGAAGTACCCGCAGGTCAAGGTCCAGTTGGAGAACCAGGGCGGCGAGGACCTCGACACGTACTTCTCCTCGCTGGTGTCCGCGGGCAACGCGCCCGACGTCGCCGAGGGCCTGGCCGGCATCGCCAACCTGGTGCACGACGGAGTGCTCGCCGCGTTCCCGAAGGACTCCTGGATCACCTCCCAGGCGGACTGGCAGTCGCAGACCGTAAACGGCCAGATCTACGCGCCCGCCGCGGGCCTGCAGGCCGACAGCCTGATCTTCTACAACAAGGACGACTTCACCAAGGCGGGCATCACCGCCCCGCCGACGTCGATGGCGCGGCTTCAGAGCGACATCACCAAGCTGAAGGCCAAGGGCATCACGCCGTTCCAGTCGGGCTCCCAGTTCGTGACCGGCGCCCAGCTGAGCTCGTTTGTCGACCCGACCTTGTTCCAGCAGGACCCGTCCTGGTTCACCAGGCGCAGCGCGAACAAGGTGACGTTCGCGGGCAGCTACTGGCAGACCATGCTCAGCACGTACGCGTCGTGGGTGAAGGACAAGGACTTCGCGCCGGGCGCGCTGTCCACGCCCTACGCGCAGAGCGAGACCGACTTCATCAAGGGCGACGCCGCCATGTACGTGATGGGCAGCTACGTCGCGCCGACGATCGTGTCCACGCCGCACTCGTTCACCGCCGGGGTGTTCGCGGTGCCGACGCAGAGCGGCAAGCCCGCGCTCGCGGTCTCGCCCACGCTCAGCTACGAGGTCATGAAGAACAGCCCGAACTACGCCGACGACGTGGCGTTCGTGAAGTTCATGGAGACGGACGCCGCGGCCGTGGCGAACTTCCTGAAGGCCGACGGCGACTACTCGGCGTCCACCCCGGCGGTCAACTACCCGCAGTCCGCGCTGTCGGAGCAGATCCAGAAGATCGTCGATGGCGGCACCGCGCTGACCCCGTGCTGCAGCGGCAGCGGCAGCAACAGCGCGCCCAACGAGCTCGACAACGAGGTCAGCACGCAGGTCCAGGGACTGTTCACCGGTTCCTCGAACCCCACGCAGATTGTCGGCAACCTCGACAGCTGGTGGAACCAGCAGCCGGGCGGGGCGAGCTGATTCGATGACGTCAACCTCGGTCTCGGAGCGCCCGGCCACCACGGCGCCGGCCGGGCGCTTCCGTCCCGGCCGTGGCCGCTCCGGGCGGCGCCTGAGCGAAGTCGTCATGGCGCTGCCGGGCACGGTCCTGTTCGCCGGGCTGATCGGCGTTCCGTTCGTGCTGATGGTCGTGTTCAGCTTCACCAACTGGAACGGGCTGTCCGGGGAGCGGCTGTTCAACGGCGTCGCCAACTACACGAAGGCGCTGCGCGATCCGACGCTGCTGCACGCCTACGAGATCTCGGTGATCATCGCGGTGATCGGCGTGGTCGTGCTCGACGCGCTCGGCCTCGCGCTCGCGCTCGCGGTGGCCGGGGCCAGCCGGGCGAACTTCGTCTACCGCACCGTGCTGTTCTACCCGTTCATCCTGAGCGCGGTCGCCGTCGGCTTCCTGTGGAGCGCGCTGCTCAGCTACGGCGGCGCGGCGAACGTCGTGCTGCACGCGCTGGGGTTCGCGCCCACGCAGTTCCTCGGCACGC
>DASZKN010000312.1:0-15495 GCA_035552855.1 Trebonia sp.
ACCGGGGGCACGAGGGGTTCGCGACGGCCGCGGCCAAGATCAGGCTGGCCGCGAAATCCGGCTTCTACGCGCAGCCGGGCCTGTTCAACGGCCGGGCCGGCATGGTCGCCTACCTGGCGGCGGGCAGCCCGCACGGCCTGCCCGCCCGCGCGGCCAGGGACCAGGCCGACCGGCTGGGCTGGCACGCGGTGCGCTACGCGGGCGGCGTGGCCTTCCCCGGCGACATGCTGTTCCGCCTTTCGATGGACTTGGGCACCGGCACCGCCGGTGTCCTGCTGGGCACGGCCGCGGCACTCGCCCCGCATGGCGCGGCGCTGCCGTTCCTCGCCCGGCCCGCAGACCTCCCTGACAGTGTTCCTGGCTCGTCCCAGGCCCTCCAGGGAGTCCCCGAGGACCGGACACTGGCAAGGAGGTGAATCTATATGGCTCTCCTCGACATGCAGGGCATGGACCCGGCGCGTGAGGACAAGTGTGGTGGCGGTGTCGGCAGCAACCTCAGCGTGCTGCTGTGCGACAGCGTCGCCAGCCTTACGCTCTGCCTCTAGCAGTCCTTCGCTCACGTAGGCGCCCGGCGCATGCTGGGCAACCGGTGTCGGCAGGGGGCTGGCTCTCCTAGAGCCCCCTGCCGGTGCCGTACCTGTTCTCTCGCGGAAAGCGCTATCGATGACGCCGACGGCCCCCGAGGCGACCGGCGGTGACCGGCTGCTGCTCTCCGTCGCCCGCCAGGGCGTCTGGTGGCTCGCCCTGCTGGCCGCCGCCGCGCTCACGGAAAACGCCGCGCTCGTCCTCCTGCCCGCCGCGATCGGGCAGGCCATTGACGCCATCCTCACCCGGGCCGGGACCGTCAGCCACATCGCGGCCTGCGTGCTTCTCGTGATCGTCATCGTCGCCGCGGACGCGGCGACAGACCTCGCTTCCGGTATCTCCGGCGCGACGGCGACCGCGCGCCTGCGCCGGGTGCTGGCCGCCCACGTCATCAACCTCGGCCCGCGGCTGGCCGCTAGCGGCTTCAGCGGCGGCGACACCGTCAGCCGCCTCGTCGCGGGCGCCGCCGACGCCGGAACCGGGCCCGCCAGCGTGGTGCTGGCCGTGGCCGCGGTCATCCCGCCGCTGGGCAGCGTGGTCGCGCTCGGGCTGATCGATCCGTGGCTGGTCGTCGCCTTCGCGATCGGCTTTCCCGTGCTCGCCCTCGTCCTGCGCCGGCTGGTCCGCGACGCCTCCGGCGTCGCCGTCGGCTACGCGCAGGCCCAGGGTGACATCGCCGCCCGCCTGCTCGACGCGCTCGCCGGCGCCCGCACGATCGCCGCCGCCGGCACCCAGGACCGCGAGCGCGACCGCGTCCTGCGGCCGCTCGCCACGCTGCGCGCGCACGGCTACGCCTCGTGGCGGATCCAGGCGCGGGCCGCGGCCCAGGGCATGACCATCGCTCCGGCGCTGCAGATCATCGTGGTCGCCGTCGCCGGCGTCGAGCTCGCCAGGCGCCAGATAACCGCCGGCGACCTGGTCGCCGCCAGCCAGTACGCGGTGCTCGCCGTCGGCATCGGGGCCAGCGTCGGGCTGGTCAGCCGTCTCGGCCGCGCCCGCGCGGGCGCCGCCCGGGCCGCCGGGCCGCTGGCCGTGCCGCCCGTCCGGTACGGCCCGCGCGAGCTGCCGCCAGGACGCGGCGAGCTGCGCCTGACCGGCGTCAGCGTGCGCCACGGCGACGACATCGTGCTGCGCGACCTGAACCTGACCGTGCCCGCCGGCGCCATGGTGGCCGTCGTCGGCCGGTCCGGCGCCGGCAAGTCCACGCTGGCGCGGCTCGCCGGACGGCTGGCCGACCCCGACGCGGGCACGGTGACCCTCGACGGCACGGACCTCCGGGCGCTGACGCGGACCAGCCTGCGCACGTCGGTCGGCTACGCCTTCGAACGGCCCGAACTCATCGGCGCCACTCCCCGTGACGCCATCTCCTTCGGCCTCGCCCGCCCGACGGGCTACCGGCTGCGCGCCGCGGTCCTGCAGGCCCAGGCGGACGGCTTCCTCAGCCGCCTTCCCCGCCAGCTCAACACCCCGCTGGCCGACGCGCCGCTGTCCGGCGGCGAGGTGCAGCGGCTCGGGCTGGCCCGCGCGTTCGCGCACGCGGGCGCCACGCGGCTGCTCGTCCTCGACGACGCCACGTCCAGCCTGGACACCGTCACCGAACTGCTCGTCGCCCGGGCCATCACACGTGAGCTGACCGGGCGCACGCGGCTGATCGTGGCGCACCGCGCGGCCACGGCCGCCCGGGCCGATCTCGTCGCGTGGCTCGACGGCGGCCGCGTCCGCGCCCTCGCCCACCACCAGGAACTGTGGGCGGACGGCGATTACCGGGCGCTGTTCGGGACGGAGACGGCCGAGTGCTGATCCGCTACCTGCGCACGCGCCGCCGGGACGTGGCCTGGCTCGCCGTCTGGTCGCTCGTGCAGTCGCTGCCCGCCATCGCCTCCGGCTGGTCGCTGGCCGAGGCGACGACCCAGTTCCTGGCCGGCCGCACCGGGCCCGGCCTCGCGTGGCTGGGATTGCTGGCGGCGGCCGCCGCCAGCGGCGCGTTCGGCACGAGAATGGCGTTCCTGCGACTGGGAGCGATCGTCGAGCCGCTGCGGGACGAGCTGGTCACCGCCGTGGTGACCAGCGCCATCGCCCGGTCCACGCGGGGCTCCGCCAGCGAGCCGGACATGAACGCGGTCGCGCGGATGACCCACCAGGCGGAGATCGTCAGGGACTCCACCGCGGGCGTGCTGAGCGTGGCCTGCACGTTCGCGGGCACGGTCGTGAGCACGCTCATCGGCCTCGTCACGCTGCTGCCCGCCACGCTGCCGTACGTCATCCCGCCGCTCGCCGCGGCCGGGATCCTGCTCAGGCTGCAACTGCGGCCCTACGCCGAGCGCCAGCGCACCGCCGTCCTGGCCGAGGAGTCAGTGGCGGCCGGCGCGGCCGAGACGACCCAGGCCGCGCGGGACATCACCGCCTGCGGCGCCGAAGACCTCATGCTCACCGGCCTGAACCGCCGCATCCGGCGGCAGAACCGGGCCGCCCGCAAGGTCGCGACCGCCGGGTCGGCGCGGCTGCTGTGCCTGGCGGTCGGCGGCTGGCTGCCGCTGCTGCTCGTGCTCGCCGCCGCGCCCGGCCTGCTGCGGCACGGCATCTCGGCCGGCGACGTCGTCGGCGCGATCACGTACATCACCGGCAGCCTGCGCAGCGCGCTGTACACGCTCGGCCAGGGCATGGGCGCGGGCCTGGTCCGGCTCAACGTGACGCTGGACCGCATCACCACGACCAGCGGCCCGCTCAGCGGCCCGGCTGGCGGCACCGGAGAACCGCGGGCCGCCGTCCCCGCGCCGCACCCGCCGGCGCCACCGCGCCGCGCGCCGGGCACTCTGGAACTGCGCGACGTCACGTTCGCCTACGGCCCCGCCGCGGAACCGGTCATCCGTGACCTCACGCTCACGATCCCGCCCGGCGAGCACCTGGCGATCGTCGGCCCGAGCGGCATCGGCAAGTCCAGCCTGGCGGGGCTGATCACCGGCATGCTGACGCCGCAGCGCGGCACGATCCTGCTCGACGGCCAGCCGGTCACCAGCCACGACCGGAGCTGGCGGGTCCTCATCCCGCAGGAGGCCTACGTCTTCGCCGGCACGCTGGCGGAAAACCTCACGTACCTGGGATCCGCCGGCCGGGCCCGGCTCGACCAGGCGGCCGCCGCGATCGGGCTGACTCCGCTGCTGGCCCGCCTCGGCGGCTACGACGCGGCGGTCACCCCGGCCGCGCTGTCCGCGGGCGAGCGGCAGCTCATCGCGCTCACCCGCGCCTACCTGGCACCCAGCGCGGTCGTGCTCCTCGACGAGGCCACCTGCCACCTCGACCCGGCCGCCGAGGAGCGGGCGGAGACCGCGTTCGCCCGGCGCGGCGGCACGCTGATCGTGATCGCACACCGCATCACCTCGGCCCGCCGCGCGCGCCGCGTCCTCGTCCTCGACGGCGCCCGCCCCGCGACCGGCGACCACGCGGCGCTGCTCACCCGGTCCGCCATGTACGCGGATCTCGCCGGCTCCTGGCTTCCGAACAGCGATTATCCGGAACGAACGGTGGTGTCTCCCTAAGCTCCGCCGCGCGCGACCGCAAGCTCCCGGCGGTAGCGTTCGTACTCGCCGATCTCCGCGCCGGCCGGCGCGAGCACGAGGTCACGGGCCACCGCGGCCACCCCGGCCCGCGTCTCCCGCTCCGCGCGGGTGCGCTCATGGTCGGCGGCCAGCACGGCGATGTTCCGGCAGCCGGACGCGGTGAGCCAGCCGAGCAGCAGCAGGGCGGCCGCCATCACGATCAGCCACGGGATCAGCGAGACGTCGCCGAGCAGCGTTGATTTCGGCTGGCCGCCGTGCGCCACCCCGATCACGATGGCCCAGATCACCGCGGCGGCCGCGAGAACCGTCAGCAGCCACTGCCCGGCGGCGATCGCCGTCCACCAGGCGGGAACCGACGGCCGGGGCGGGACGGCGGCGCGGACAGCCGCGGCTAGCGCCGCCGGCACCTCGGCCGCGTGCGTCCTGGCGGCGTACCGCACCGAAGCCGGCCAGGGGGCGGGCAGCTTCCCGGCCACGGCGTCGGCGAACGCCGTGATCGCGTTGTCCACCTCGGACTGCTGCGCTTCCCCGATCGCGCTGGCCGGGCCGGGGCGGGCCGGCCCGGGCCGGTGGCCGCCGGCCAGCCGCGCCGGCGGCCACCCGGTCATCGTGGCGGCCTGGGCCTCGAGGGCGCCCGCGAGCCTGCCCGCCACGGCGGCCGCGCCGGTGGCGGCGCTGAACGCGTCGGCGAGATCAGTCGCGGGGCCGTCCGGGATGTTCGCCGCCAGCGCCGCGGCGTCGGCCGGCTGGCGCTCGCCGTCTCGCGTCGCGTCCGCCCACGGCGGCTTGCGGCTGGCGTCCTCCAGCTCCGCGAGTTCCGCGTCGGTGATCTCCCAGGGCGGCCTCGCGGGAAGCTTAGGCTCCTGCTCCTCCTCGCCGGCGTCCACGGGCGCGGGCACCAGGGCGGGCAGCGGCACGCTGACGTCCTCCGGGGCGACGGAGGGGCCGGCGTGCGCCGCGTAGCCGCCGATCACCGCGTCGATGTCCGCCGAGATCCGCCCGGTCGTGGCGCGGCTCGCGGAGACCTCGCGGGTGAGCAGCGCCCGCAGTTCGTCGAGGCCCTCGCCAGTCCGCGCGGACACCGCGAGCACCGGCGTGTCGGCTAGCCCCTCCGCGTCCAGGAGGCGGCGCAGGTCGTCCTCGCAGTCGGCCCGCTGCGCCTCGTCCAGCAGGTCGACCTGGTTCAGCACGACCGTGAACACGCTGGCGTGCCCGGCGAGCGGTATCAGGTAGCGGTTGTGCACGGCGGCGTCCGCGTACTTCTGCGGGTCGAGGACCCAGATCAGCGTGTCGGCGAGCTTGGACAGCCGGTCGACGGCGGCCATCGACGCGGTGACCACGGAGTCGTGGTCCGGCAGGTCGAGCAGCAGCAGGCCGGTCAGCGCCGTCTCGCCGGCGTCGAGGGCGCTCGCCCGCGCGTACCTGTGCCGCCGCTGCACGCCGAGCCAGTCGAGCAGCGGGCCGGCGCCCTGCATCCCCCACACGCACGCGTGCACGTGCCTGGTGGTGGGCCTGGTCACGCCGGACGGCGAGAAGTTCGCGCCCGCGAGCGCGTTGAACAACGCGGACTTGCCGCTCCCCGTGCCCCCGGCGACGGCGGCCACCGTGTGGTTGCCGGACAGGCGCAGCCGCTCGCCCGCCCGGCGGAGCACGGCCTCGGACGCATCCAGCAGTTCGGCGCTGAACCCGTCGTGCGTCCGGCCGATCCGCACCAGGCCGGCGAGCGCGTCCAGGCGCCGCGAGAGATTGAACGCCGCCATCTGCGGCGGACCGACCGAGGGAAGCGCGGTCACCTGGCGGCCTCCAGCGAGTATTCGGCCTGGTGGAGACGGACGGCGGCGATGGGATCGACGACGCCCGCCGCGTCGAGCACGGCGACATAGCGAATGAGTTCTTCGTCCAGAGTCAGCCTGACCCGTTCAGCCAAATCGGAGCGGGCACGGGCGAGCAGCTCGACGTCGGCGACCGCGCCGACCGCGGACGCGAGGGCCGCCTTCGCCTCAGTCACGATTTTCTCGTCCCGGGTGCCGCCATCGCCGAGCATGGCGACCAGCGTCACGAAGCTCAGCAACTCACCGTCGATCTTGCTGTCGTCGGCCTCGGCGCGGCGGATGAGCTGGTCCTGCCAGCCGCTGACCGCCCGCGCGACCCGGTCGGCCAGCTCGGGTGAGCCGCGGTCGAGCCCGGCGCTGGGGGCGCCCTCCGGGCCGGCCTCGGGGTCGGGGCCGAAGGCGGACTCGAATTCCCGCTCGGCCCGCTCGCCGCGGACGCGCGTCGCCTCCGCGGACGACAGCAGCGCGGCGCCGGCCGGATCGGCCCGCCAGGCGCGGGTCACCTGCTCGGCGGCGCGGTCCGCGACCGAGACGACCAGCGCCGCGATCGCGGCGCGGAGGGCCGCGTCGAGCACGCTCGCCCGGGCGGCGCCGGGGCCTTTCCTGACCCGCCTGCCCTTGCGGGCCGGGCGCTTGCCGCGCGCCTGGGCGACGAGATCGCCGCTCGCCGCGTAGTCCTGCCAGCGGGCGAGCACCTCGCCGCGGAGCAGGTGCCCGCCCCGCGTCTGGCGGTCGAACTCGGCGATCGCGGTCGCGTAGGCGGCCTCGGCCTCCCCGCGCAGCCGCGTGGCCAGGCTGATCTGAGCGTCGACGTGCGCGGCGAGCGCGGGCACCCGCGTCTTGAACGTGTCGAGCACGCCTGACATCGTCTGGCTGAGCACCGCGACCCGCCGGTCCGCACCCTGCGCGGTCTCGATGAGCCAGTCCCTGACCGGCTGGAAGATCTCGCCGGGGAGCATGCCGTTCACGATGCCGGTCTCCGGGATCACGAACCGGATGCTCGCCGCGATGCCGTTCGCGTCGAGCATCGCGTTGAAGTGGCCGACGAGTTCGTCCCGGTGGCCCGGCGGCACCCGGGACAGCACGACCCCGAGGGCGGCGCCGCGCTCGCGGGCGTGCCGCAGCACCTCCCAGACCGGCGCGTCGGCGTACCGGCTGGCACTCGTCATGAACAGCCACAGGTCGGAGGCGTCGAGGAACTGGTAGGCGAACTCCCGGTGCGAGGCCGCCACCGAGTCGATGTCCGGGGTGTCGAGCAGCGCGACGCCCTTGGTCATCCCCTCGACGGCCGCCAGCACGAGGAGGCCGTCCCGGCCGGGCCGCGCCAGGCCTTCCTGGCGGACGCGGGGCAGCGTGGGCAGGAACATGTTCTCGGCGAACCACTGGATGTCGTCCGGGTGGCAGGCGAGGACCGGCGAGTTGGTGGTCGGGCGGCGGACGCCGGTGAGGCTGACCTTGGTGCCGACGATGCTGTTGACCAGCGTTGACTTGCCCGCCCCGGTGGAGCCGACGAGCGCGACGAGGATCGGGGCGGCGGACTCGCGGACCCGCGGCAGCAGGTAGTCGTCGATCTGGCTGAGGATCTTGGTGCGCTCCCGCGCCGCCTCCTCCGCGCCGGGGATGCCGAACGTGAAGGGGATCGCGGCGACGCGCTTCCTGAGGTTCAGCAGGGTCGCCTCGAGCAGCCGGGCGTCGACCCGGACGCGCGGCCCGGCGGCGGGGCCGGATGCCGTCTCCGGGCTGTTCCCAGTCTCCGAAGCGGGCGTGTTCGCGGACACGTCTTGTTCATTCCCACCTGACGCAGCGCTCGCACCGGTTATCCCGGTCTTCTCGGTCTTCTCGTCCTGCGGCTCCGCCTCGGGCGACGGCGGATGGTCTGCCGTCACGCCCTTTCCTTCCATGATTCCGCCTGGTTACGCTCGTCTGCTTTCGGTCGCGAGTCCCGCGATCTCAGCTGCTATGTCGACCACGTCACCGACCACCACCACGGCGGGAGGCCGGATGCCTTCGTCCGCGACGCGCGCGGCGACCTCCCCCAAGGACGAATAAATTGTTTGCTGCGTGGGCATCGTACCGTCCGCGATCACGGAAACGGGAGTGCTAGCCGGCCGTCCGTGCGTCATTAGTGTCTCGGTGACCGCGCCGAGACGCTCGACCGCCATCATGAGCACGAGCGTGCCCTCTTCCCTGGCCACCGCCGCCCAGTCCACCGCCGACCGGCTGTCGCCGGGCGCGACGTGGACCGAGATGACGTGGAAGGACTGCGCGACGCCGCGATGGGTCACCGGGACCCCGCTGGCGGTGGGCACGCCGACCGAACTGCTGACACCCGGCACCACGGTCACCGGCACGCCGGCGCGCAGGCAGGCGAGCATCTCCTCCCCGCCGCGGCCGAACACGAACGGGTCGCCGCCCTTCAGCCGGACGACGAACATTCCCTGCTGCGCGTAGCCGACGAGCGCCTCATTGATCTCCTCCTGAGACATCGCCCGGCCGTACGGGACCTTGCCCGCGTCGACGACGAGCACGTCCGGCGGCAGTTCGGCGAGCAGTTCGCGGGGGGCGAGCCGGTCGGTGATGACAACGTCCGCCTCGGCGAGCAGCTGCCGTCCGCGGACGGTGATCAGGCCCGGGTCGCCAGGGCCGCCGCCGATCAGCGCGACGCCGCTCCGGTGCCGCCGCCAGTGCCGCGCGCTGATCGCGCCCGACCCGATCGCCGCGGTGACCGCGTCCCTGATGGCCGCGCTGTAGCGGGGGTCGCCGCTGAGCACGCCGACGGTGACGTCGGTGGCGGCGCCGGTCGCCGGCGTCCAGGCCGTGGCCGCCGCCGCGTCGTCGGCGCGCGCGCACCAGGTCCGGTCGCGCTCGGCCTCGGCCGCCGCGGCGGCGTTTACGTCCGCGGGCCCCGCGCACGCGCACACGAGCCAGGCGCCCGCGCAGTCCCCCGGCTGATATTCCCTGGCCAGCCACGTGATCCGGCCGGTTGAGGCGAGGTCCTCCAGGGTCGCGGTGACGCCCGGCGATACCAGCAGCACGTCCGCCCCGGCCGCCAGCAGGCGCGGAACACGGCGCGCGGCGACGGCGCCGCCGCCGATCACCACGACGCGGCGCCCATGAAGCCGTAGGCCAAGCAGGTAGGCCCCGTCCTGAAGATCCGTCACGGCTGCCTCTCCGGTCGTGTTGTCACCGCGAACGAACGTACCCGCATCAGCAGTGTGTAAGACCAGGCGGGTCAGGTCGCCGTCGCCGCCCGGAGGAGGGCGCCGAACGCGGCGGCGGCCGCGGGGGCGCCGCCCTTCTCCGAGACATTGCTGAGCGACGGGACCCTGCTCGCGCGGAGTTCCTCCTTAACCGCCGCCGCGCCGTCGAGGCCGGCCGGCAGGCCGATGACGAGCGCCGGCTCGACGGACCGGCGGAGGATTTCCGTGACCGCGTCCGGAGCGTCGCCGACCACCCAGACCGCGCCGGGACCCGCCTCGCCGAAGTCAAGCCGGACACCCGCCGCGGCCAGCGTGATCCCCGCGGTCCTGGACAGCCGCACGGCCAGCGGCTCGGCGGCCTTACAGATCACGGGATGGCCGGTGATGCCCGCCGCGACCATGGGCGAGTCGGCGACGACCGGGGCGCCGGCGGCGATGGCGCGGACGCCGCGGGCCAGGGCGGCCTCGTCGCAGACCAGGTCCGTCGCGTAGTCGAAGTCGGCGGTCGCGCACAGCACCGCCTCCATGACGCCGCGGGTCAGGGGTGCCAGCACAGTCAGGTCGATCCTGGACCGCAAGATGCTAAGTGCCTGGTCCGGTGCCTGGTCCGTCATATCCGCCTACTCAAGCCCACATCGGGACAGATGTCCACGACCACCCGGGCGCGCCGACTTTGATTACTTTCGCATAACGCGGGCGGCGCCGGTTTCCCGCGTAACTGGACGATAACCAGTGCGACGCGCTGATCACAGTGCCACCATGATGTACCGGCAGGCCGATACACTTGCTAGGCGCGAGATTGTCCGATGACGTGTCCGGCCTGAGCAGACCGCGATGGACCATCTTCAGCGGACCCGGTGGCTCAGCAGGTAGCCTCCGTCCGCTCAACCGCGTCACTCACCCGACCCGCTACGGAGGCATGGAGCGTGCACTACAGCAACCCAAGGGACGCGTCTATTGACGCCGAGGCGCTGGAGACGCTTTCCGCCGTCTACGGAGAGCGGGCCGCGAAGCTCCCCCCGGTGGCCCTGGTTATCGCCGCGTACAACGAGGAGGGCGCTGTCGGCCCGGTGGTCGAGGCGCTGCCCCGCACGCTTTCCGGCCTGGCGGCCGAGATCATCGTGGTGGCGGACGGCTGCGTCGACGCCACCGCCAAGGAAGCCGACGCGGCCGGGGCGATCGTCTGCGACGTGCCGGTGAACCGCGGCCAGGGTGCCGCGCTGCGCCTGGGCTACCGCATCGCCCGTGAGGGCGGCGCCCAGTACATCGTCACCACCGACGCGGACGGCCAGTACAACCCCGCCGAGATCGAGACGCTGCTGACCCCGATCATCGAGGGCAAGGCGGACTTCGTCACCGGATCGCGCCGGATGGGCAGCGAGGAGACGAAGGACCCGGTCCGCCGGGCGGGCGTCCGGTTCTTCGCGGCGCTGGTCAGCCTGCTGACCGGGCAGTCGGTCAGCGACACGACGTTCGGCATGCGGGCCATGCGGGCCGAGGTGACGGGCGCCGTGCTGCTCGAGCAGCCGCAGTACCAGGCCTCCGAATTGCTGATCGGCGTCATCACGCACGGCTACCGGGTGCTGGAAGTGCCGGCCACCATCCACAAGCGGCAGGTCGGCGAGAGCAAGAAAGGCGCCAACCCGCTCTACAACCTGCACATCCCGGGCGTGAACAACATCTTCTACGGCTTCCGGTTCATGCGGGTCGTTGTCGGCACCTGGTGGCGCGAGCGCCGCCGCCGCGCCTGAGGCAAGAGCAGCACCCCCGGCCAGGAACTTCCGGCCGGGGGCTTTGAGCGTCTAGCGGGGTTGGCGCCGCTTACTCAGAAGCGGCACGCTCGGCAGCCGGCGACGGCGACGGCGCCCTTTTGGGCGCATCGGCGTGCGCGGACCGGGCCGCCCCGGTGCCGCGCGTCGCGGAGTTGTGCGGCGCCTCGGCGGGGCTCGGCGCCGCGCGGGTACCCGGCGGGATGGCGTCCGGGCCGGTGGCGGCCGCCCGGGCCGCGGTGGTCCGGTCGGTGAACAGCACGTAGTGGAAGATCACGAACCGCATCATGAACGTGATGAAGTTGGCGATCAGCCAGACCAAGTCGACCCACAGGACGTGCTTGGCGCCGTGCAGGTGCAGCCAGCCGGCCGAGTGGTAGCCGAACTTGTTCGCCAGCGTCAGGCACACGAGCACCAGCGCGGAGATCACCCAGAACGGGACCGTCTCGCGCAGCACGTCCGGCTTGCCCTTACGCTCCCACGCCCAGCGGCTCAGCACGTAGCTGACGACCGCGCCGGTGAACCAGCTAATGACGGCCGACGGAGTCGCCGTCATGTGGAAGACGCCGTTGCAGATCGTCAGCGCGATCTCCGTCGCGGCGAGAGAGGCGGCGGCTACCCCGACGAACCGGGTGAACCGGATACCCACCTTCGAGCGGAGCTTGCCCCACGCCCCTGCCACAAGCCGGCTCTGCGCGAGTGCCATAAAGTTCCTCAAGGTTGACCGATGTTACTCAAGTAAACAGCACGGAAACCGCAGGCCGTAGACGTGCCCCCGTCGTCACACCGCCGCTGCGCGGGCCCCGAGGTGCTTCGGTTCACTCGTACCAATAGCACGTTACCTCGCCAAACCGCGCACCGCTGCCAGACCCGCCGGCTACCCCGGGAAGCGTGGATCACACCGGTGCGGCACGATAGTGCGTAACCGGCGTAACGCGAATGGAGGCGACGGGCATGAAGATCCTCGTGCTTGGCGGTGACGGGTACCTGGGCTGGCCGACGGCGCTGCACCTGTCGGAGCACGGCCACGAGGTGGCGGTCGCCGACAACTTCGCCCGCCGGCACTACGACGACGAACTCGGCACCGACAGTCTGGTGCCGATCGAGCCGCTGCGCGCGCGGATCGCGCTGTGGCGCCAGCTCACCGGCAAGGAGATCGGCTGCTACGTGGGCGACCTCACCGACCCGGTGTTCACGTACCGCATGCTTGAGGAGTTCCGCCCGCACGCCGTGGTGCACTACGCCGAGCAGCGCGCCGCCCCGTACTCCATGATCGACCGCGCCCACGCGGTCTACACGCAGAGCAACAACGTGCTCGGGACGCTCAACCTGCTGTACGCGATCGCGGAGATCGATCCCGGCATCCACCTGGTCAAGCTCGGCACGATGGGCGAGTACGGCACGCCGAACATCGACATCGAGGAAGGCTGGCTGGACATCGAGCACAACGGCCGCCGGGACCGGGTCATGTACCCCAAGCGGCCGGGCTCCTTCTATCACCTGTCGAAGGTGCACGACACGCACAACATCGAGTTCGCGTGCCGGATCTGGGACCTGCGCGCCACCGACCTCAACCAGGGCGTCGTGTACGGCCAGCAGACCGCGGAGACCGTCCGCGACGACCGGCTGGCGACGCGGTTCGACTACGACGCGGTGTTCGGCACCGTGCTGAACAGGTTCGTGATCCAGGCGGTGACCGGCCACCCGCTGACCGTGTACGGCGGCGGCGGCCAGGTCCGCGGCCTGATCGACATCAGGGACACGGTGCGCTGCATCGAGCTGGCCTGCGAGAACCCGGCGGTCCGGGGCGAGTTCCGCGTGTTCAACCAGATGACCGAGTCGATGTCGGTGCTGCAGATCGCCGAGACGGTCGCCGCCGCCTACCCGGGCCAGGTGGCGATCGAGCACCTGGAGAACCCGCGGGTCGAGGCGCCCGAGCACTACTACAAGGTGGCCCACACCAAGCTCACCGACCTCGGCCTGGAGCCGCACCTGCTGTCGGACACGCTCATCGATTCGCTGTTCGAGGTGACCAAGCGGTACGCCCACCGGGTCCGCCTGGAAGCGCTCCGGCCCGCCGTCAACTGGCGTACCCCGGCGCAGCGGTCCCGGTTGCGCGACTGAGGGCGGGGCGCGCTACGGGAGCGCCGGGCCGGCGGGCGACGGGCCGGAGCTGCCGCCGCTGGCGTGCCAGAAGGTGCGGGGCGGATTCTTCAGGCTGCCGCCGGGGCCGCCGGTCTCGGCGTACGGGGACAGCGTGAAGCCGTTCGGGAAGACGTGTTTCCCCGCGGGTTCCTGTCCGCCGGGGGCCGCGCCCGCCTCCGCCGGCGCGCCGGCCATGGCGGCGCGGACCGCTGGCATTCCCCCGGCGAGCCGGATCTCGTCCAGCGCGGGGATGTCCCAGCAGTCGATCGCGGTCAGCGAGACGGCGGTCGGGCCCGCGCCCGCGCGGCGCACCCGGCCCCGGACCAGGAGCAGCCAGGACCCGAACAGCCGTGCGGCGCACCGGTCCTGCACCGACTCGAAGAACGCCAGGTCGACCAGGCCGGCGGCGTCGTCCAGCGTCGCGAAGATGATCCGCTGCCCGGACCGCACGGCCGGGGTCTGCGTCGCGACCTTCACGCCGGCGACCAGGATCATCTCGCCATCCGCGCACTTGCCGAGGCCGGCCGAGCGGACCACGCCGAGTTCCGCGAGCAGTTCCGCGTAGAAGTCCAGCACGTGCCGGCTGACGTCGAAGCCGAGGATCTCGAGCTCGGCGGCGACGCGTTCGGCGAGATCGAGGTCGCGGAGCTGGCCGGCGGGCACGAGCTCCGCCATCCCGTCGTCCGCCCCGAACAGGTCGAGCGCGGGAGCCGCGTCGCGCCCCGCCATCCGGTCGAGCACCCCGACCCTGGCCAGCAGGTCCCGCCGCGTCGGCACCGGCCCTTGGTGCAGCGAGCCGAATAGCGAGTCGAAGGCGCCGGCCAGCACCAGGCGCTCCGCGACCGGACGGGAGACCCGCGCCCGCTCCCAGAAGTCACGCAGCGACGTGTACGGCTGGCCGGCGACGATATTGCCCACTTCGGCGTCGCTGATCCCCTTTATCTCCTGGAGGGAGACGCGGATGGCAGGTGAGGCAGGAGGGCGCGTTAGGGATGAGGGATTCTCTACTAGCCACGATCGGGCCGAGGCGTTGACGTCGACCGGCAGCACCTCGACGCCCGCCAGCCGCGCGTCCTGGACTATCACTCTCTTCGGGTACATGCCGGGGTCGTGGGTGAGCACGCCCGCGTAGAACGCCGCCGGGTAGTGGCGTTTCAGCCACGCCGACTGGTAGACGGGGATCGCGAACGCGGCGGCGTGCGCCTTGCAGAAGCCGAACCCGCCGAACGCCGCGACGACCTCCCACACCCGCTCCACCGTGGCCGGGTCGTAGCCGCGGTCGAGCGCCCGGGCGCGGAACCACACCGCGGTCCGCGCCAGGCCGCCGGGCTCGGAAAGCTCGCGGCGCACCAGGTCCGCCTCGGCCAGCCCGCAGCCGGTCAGCGCGTCGATGATCCGCAGCACCTGCTCGTGGAAGACGACGACTCCCCCGGTGTCGCTGAGTGCCTGTTCCAGGGATTCGTCGGGGTAGCGCGGCTCCGCCAGGCCGTGCCGGACGCGCAGGAACGGCGTGATCATGTCCGAGTTGACCGGGCCGGGGCGGAACAGCGAGATGTCCACGATCAGGTCGCCGATGTCGCGGGGCGCGAGCTTCTTCACCAGCTCGCGCTGGCCGGGAGACTCGATCTGGAAGCAGCCGATCGTCCGTGACGACTGGATCATCGCGTACGTGTCCTTGTCGTCGCGGCGGATCCCGTCGAGGTCGATGTCCCGGTTCGTCACGCGCTTGATCTCGGTCAGCGAGTGCGCCATCGCCGACTGCATGCGCACGCCGAGCACGTCCAGCTTGATCACGCCGGCGATCTCCGCGTCGTCCTTGTCGAGGTGGCTCAGCGCGAACCCTTCCGACGAGCGCTGGGTGGCGGTGCGGTCGAGCAGCGTCTCGTCCGACAGCAGCACCCCGCACGGGTGCATGGCGACGTGCCGCGGCAGGCCGTCGAGCTTCTCCGCGATCTGGAAGACCGTGGCGAGCTGCGGGCCGGCCAGCCTGCTGCTCTTGAGCTCGGGGAGTTCGGCGAGCGCGGCGCCGATGTGCCTGGCGCGGATGTGCGGGAACGCCTTGGCGATGCGGTCGATCTCGTCGGGCGGCAGGGACATCGCCGCGGCGACATCCCGGATCGCGCTGCGCGCCCGGTACGTCTCCATCATCGAGACGCAGGCGGTCCGCTCCGCGCCGTAGGCGTCGAAGATGACCTGGTACGCCTCGAGGCGCCGGGCCGATTCGACGTCCAGGTCGATGTCCGGCAGCGTCCCTCTTACCGAGGACAGGAACCGCTCCATCAGCAAGCCGTGCTCGAGCGGGTCGATCGCGCTGATGCCGAGCAGGTGATTGACGAAGCTGCCCGCGCCCGAGCCGCGGATCGCGCAGCGGATGCCGCGTGCCCTGATCAGGCTGGCGACGTCGGCC
>DASZKN010000313.1:0-2786 GCA_035552855.1 Trebonia sp.
GTGGGTCGCGGTGAGGCCGGCCACGGAGTACGGGAACTCCATCGCGGACACGTCATTCCGCTTGAGCAGCGCGCCCCAGCGGAAGGCGGCGAACACCTCCGCCAGCGACCGGACCGACATCGGGCGCTGGACCTGCAAGTCGATGCCGTATACGGCGCCCGCGAGTTCGATCATGTCGGTGGCGCACTGGGCTAGTGCCTGGGATTTCGTGCGGTAGAGCGAGCCGTCGGCGTTGACCGTGCCGAGCTTCTCGCCGTGCACCGGCGAATAGCGGGGCTCGGCCTGGCACTGCATCCAGTCGCACGCGGCCAGCAGCTTCCAGCTGATGCCGGCCCGCTCCGCGACGTCCCGGTACAGCGGCTCGGCGTGCGCGAGCGGTGCCTTGGCCGAGGCGAAGAACGCGGTGGTGACCGCCGTCGGCATATGCGCCTGGTACTTGGCGGCCTTGTAGGACGACAGCGACGGCGCGCCCAGGCCGGGGATGCTGGCCCCGCCCCGGGCGGGCGCGGTCGCCCGCCGCGTCGGCGCGGTCGCGCCCCGGGCCGGGGTGGTCGCCCGCCGGGGCCCGCTCGCCTTCGGGTACGACGCCGGCGCGGCCCCGCGGCTCGGGGCAGTTGCGCGGCTCGGGGCGGTAGCGCGGCTCGGGGCGGTAGTGCGGCTAGCGGCGGCCCGGCTAGGCGCCGCGGCCGGCGTGACCACTCCCGGCACCGCCGCCGAGCCGGAGCCCGCCGCGGCAGCCACGACCGGCACGGCCGTGGCGGCCACCGACGGCGCAGCGGACGCCGGCGTAGCGGACGCCGGCGTAGCGGGCGTGGACGCCGGCGCCGTGGGCGTGGCCGCAGGCGCGGCGGCCGACGGCGCGGCGGCCGACGGCGCGGCGGTTACGGATGGCGTTGCGGTGGCCGTCGGTGCGCCGGCAGCCGTCGGCGCGGACAGCGCCGGCGCCGTGTGCGTCGCCGCGGGCTGGGACGGGGCGTCGTAGCGGTACAGGTTGTACAGCTTCATGATCGCGATCAGGTTGGCGCCGTAGTCCGGGTCCGTCGCGTAGATGCCGGTCAGGTCATTCGCGAACGCGTCCGGGTACGCCCGGTCCGCCATGGCCTGCGCGTAGTAGCCGCTCGTGGCCAGCAGCTGGGCGTGGTCGGAGATGCTCTCGGCGATGTTGTGGTACGCGCGGAACGCGGCCGAGACCGACTCCCACTGCCCGCCGATGTACTCGCTGGTCGGGTACTCCGCCGAGCCCGCCGGACCGGTGCCCTTGATCCCGAACAGGTTGTGGTGCTGCGCCGCGAGCTGGCTCGTGCCCCAGGCGGATTCCTCGATGGCCTGCGCGATCGTCACCGACGCGGGCACGCCGTAACGCTGCTGCGCTGCCATCGCCCCCGGCGCGACCGAACTGATGAACTCCTGCTGCGTCTTGGTCGTGGCGGCCCCGGCCGACGCGTGGGCCGTGCTCTTGGCGTACTTGTGCGCGGAGCCGGCGCTCGCCTGCGTGCTCTTCGCCCGGGACCTGGCGGCCGGTGCCAGCACCGCGCCGGGGATGTGGGCGGTCCCCGGATCGTGCGCGGTCGCGGTCGTGGACGTGCCCGCACTCGCGGCGGTCGTGGTCGCGGTGCTCGTGGCGGCCGGGGCCGGAACCGGGACGCCGGGAATGCCGGCGGCCGGCGTGGTTTTCGCGATCTCGTGCGCCCGCGGTGGCTGCGTCATGGCGGCTTCCTGCGGCACCGCCGAGCCGGGCACGACCGCGGAGCCGGCCTTCGGCGCCGCCGATTTCGGTGCCGCGGCCTGCGGTGCCGCGGCCTGCGGTGCCGCGGTCGCCTGGGCGCGGCTGCCGTTGTTGACGAAACCGGCGACCCCGTACTGCGCGAGCGATCCGCCGTACGTGTGCGCGTTCACCGAATAATCCGGCAGCGAGTCTCCGCCGATCGTGTCCAGCACGCCGTCGGAGTAGCCGGTCACGACCTCCACGTGCTCGTCGAACACGACCCAGTCGCCAGGCTGGGGCTGGTAACCGTCCCCGAGGGCGTGCCAGCGGTCGCGGCCCTGCGCGTCCTGCACCACCGAAGTGATCCCGGGCGACGACGTGTTCTCGTCCACCCGCGCGTCGACCCAGGAATGGACCGGCCACGGGTAGCTCGTCCCGCCGGTCACCCAGCTCTCCTGACCCACAGCCTGCGCGCCCAGCTCCAGCGTCAGGCTGGCGAAGGCCGCGCAGGACTCACCGTGGTCCGCGCCGTCCACGCTGTCCTTGCTCCAGATGAGCGCCTCCATCTGGGCCGGCGTCCTGGTCTTGGCGAGCTGCTGGTAGTACTTGGCCACGTTCACGATCGCCGACCTGAGCGCGCCGTCGGCCGACTGGGCCGCCGCGGGGGGTTGCGCAGCCTTCTCCAGCGCCATCAGGTGGACCGGCACGCCGGTCGGTGACGTCATCGTGGCCGCCGCTCCGGGAGCGAAGGTGAAACCGGTAATCACGCCGCCGGTGCTGACGGTCACAAGCGCCGTTGCCTGCTGCCACCATGGCCGTGTGGCGTGACGTACGGACACCACTGCCCCCCTTTCGCGGTTACAGTCCCGAACCGGGCAGACTGTTCAGGATTCGACGGACTTGCGGGTTACCAGGGTTGCTTGAGTTGACGAACAGCACTCCCGCGTCGGCAGCGAGTGAGGCGGGCGCGCCCACCATCCACTGCCGGAAGACGTCGCTCACGAGCGCCGCCTGGCCGGATCCGCTCGTCACCGCGTGCGCGCAGCGGGTGGGGTAGCCCGACCGGGTCACGAGCGCCGCC
>DASZKN010000314.1:0-5160 GCA_035552855.1 Trebonia sp.
GCCGACGACGCGCTGCGCGACAAGTTCGTGATCGAGCTAGCCCACGAGAACGTCGCCGTCCGCCAGCTCGAACCCGACATGCGGCCGCTGGAGGCGCTGTTCAGCTCCCTCACCGGCGACCGCGCCGGTGACCAGGAGGCAGCCGCATGACCGTCACCACCGCTCCGCCGCCCGGCACCACGGCGCCCGCCCCGGGAAACGCGCCACCGGGGCTCGCGGCCGCCATCCGCGTCGAGCTCACGAAGCTGCTGACGCAGTGGCCGTTGCGCATCGCGTTCGCCGTGTGCGTGGTCGCGCCTGTCGCCTTCGCCGTCTTCGCGAAGGCCCAGTGGCCCTCCGGGCCGTCCGACACGCTGTTCGGCCGGTGGTCCGGCACGACCGGGTTCGCCGAGTCGCTGACCCTGCTCAACTCCGCCGCCATTTACGGGGCGCCGGTGCTGGCAGGCCTGTTCGCCGGGGACATCTTCGCCGGCGAGGACCGGCACGGCACCTGGAAGATGCTCCTCACCCGCTCGGCGTCCCGCACGCACATCTTCGCCGGCAAGGCGATCGCCGCCACCGTCTGCGTCTGGGCGGCCTTCGCGGCGGCCGCGATCGTCAGCCTCGTCGCCGGCCTCGCGGTCGACGGCTCGGCGCCGCTCGTCGGCCTGTCGGGACAGCTGATCCCGGCCGGGCAGGCGTGGGGGCTGGTCGCCGCGGCCTGGGCGGTCGCGCTGCTGCCGGCCACCGCGTTCATCGCGCTCGGGCTGCTGCTGTCGATCGCGTCCCGCTCCACCGTGGTCGGGGTGCTCGGCCCGCTCGTGATCGCCGCCGCCCTGCAGATCCTGGAGATCATCGACGGCAGCCAGTTCGTCCGCGCGATCTCGCCGGCGACCCCGCTGGACGCCTGGCACGCCCTCTTCACCAGCCCGGGGAACGCGGGCACGGTCATCGAGGGCGCGGTCACCAGCCTCGTGTGGGCCGCGGTCTTCGCCGCCGCCGCCTGGCACGTGCTGCGCAAGCGCCCGTTCGCCGCCAGCGACGCCGTGCCCCGGGCGCAGCGGCGCGCCACCGCCGGGATCATCGCGGTCGCGGTCGTCATCCTGGCGGTGCTGGCGGCCGCGTCCGGGCAGGGCCCGACCGTCCTGACTGCCAAGCGGCTCGGCGCCTCGATCGCCGCGACCTTCGGCAACCTCGCGGCGGTCCACGCCCGGTGGCTCACCGGCACCGCCGGGGGCGCGCCGCCCCCGATGCGCGCCCTCTGCGACCGCGGAGCCGGCGCGCAGCAGAGCTCGGGGCAGGGTGACAACTGGTCCTGCACGATGATCGACACCCGCGCCGCCGACGCCGAGCAGCAGGTCATTCTCGACGTGACGCTCAAGGCCAACGGCTGCTACACGGCGGAGGCGGGGTCCTCGCTCGGCGCGCTCCTCCTGCGCAGCTACGCGGGCAAGACCTACATCAATCCGCTGTACGCGTTCGACGGCTGCCTCGGCACGCCGTAGGCCGCGGTCGCGTCAACGAGCCGGCGCGCGAGGCCGCGGTGAACGCCGGCCCCGGCCCGTGAAAGGCTAGCGGCATGGAGTACACGCACCTCGGCCGTACTGGCCTGTCCGTCAGCCGCCTCTGCCTCGGGACGATGAACTTCGGCTCCCTGACGCTCCCCGCTGAGGCGCACGCGATCATGGACCACGCCCACGAGCTGGGCATCAACTTCTTCGACACCGCCAACACCTACGGCCGCCGCCAGAGCCCGCCCGGCCAGGTCGCGGACAACGACGAGTCGCACGCCGGGTGGACCGAGGAGATCCTCGGCGACTGGTTCGTCAAGGGCGGCGGCCGCCGCGAGCGGACCGTGCTGGCCACCAAGCTGTACGGCGACATGGGGCCGTGGCCGAACGAGGGCAAGCTGTCCGCCCTCAACATCCGGCGTGCCTGCGACGCGTCGCTCAAGCGCCTCAAGACCGACTACATCGACTTGTACCAGATGCACCACATCGACCGGGCTACCCCGTGGGACGAGATCTGGCAGGCGATGGAAACCCTCACCGCCCAGGGCAAGATCCTCTATGTCGGCTCCTCCAACTTCGCCGGCTGGGACATCGCCGCGGCCAACGAGACCGCGACGGCCCGCGGTTTCCCCGGGCTGGCCAGCGAGCAGTCGCTGTACAACCTCGTGACCCGCGCGATCGAGCTGGAAGTGCTGCCCGCGGCCCGGGCCTACGGGGTCGGCGTGATCCCGTGGTCCCCGCTCAGCGGCGGCCTGCTCGGCGGCGTGCTCAAGAAGGAGCGCGCGGGCCGCCGCCGTCTCGCGGGCATCGCGAAGGCCGCCGTGGAGGCGCACCGGGACAGCATCGCCGCCTACGAGGACCTGTGCGACAAGCTCGGGGAGGAGCCGGCCGACGTCGCGCTCGCCTGGCTGCTGCACCAGGACGGCGTGACCGCGCCGATCATCGGGCCGCGCACGATGGAGCAGCTCGACGGCGTGCAGCGCGCGCTCACGGTCACGCTCGACGACGCGACGCTGACCCGGCTCGACGAGATCTTCCCGGGCTATAAGCCGGCGCCGGAGCACTACGCCTGGTGAGCACGCGGGCCCAGGCGGCCGGGGCGCTGCTGCGTGACCGCACCGGAGACCAGCGGGTCACGAACATCGAGCTGTTCTTCGATCTCGTCTACGTCTTCGCGGTCACGCAGCTGTCGCATCACCTGCTCGCCGAGCCAACGGTGCGCGGCGCGCTGCAGTCGGCCCTGCTGCTGGCGATGGTCTGGCTCCTCTGGAGCTACACCACGTGGGTCACGAACTGGATAGACCCCGAACGGACGGTGGTCCGTGTCGTCCTCGTCGTCCTCATGCTGATCGGCCTGGCGATGTCGGCGGCGCTGCCGCGTGCGTTCGCCGGGCTGGGCTGGGTGGTCGGCGCGGGATACGCGGTCCAGCAGGTCGGCCGCAGCGCGTTCATGGTGGCGGCGCTGCGGCGGCCGCCCGGCCAGCGGCCGGCCGGCGAGGCGCTGGCCCGGAACTTCGAGCGCATCCTGGCGTGGTGCGTGCTGTCGGGCGCGCTCGCGGTGGCGGGCGGCGTGGCCACCGGACCGTGGCGCTACGCGCTGTGGATTCTCGCGGTGGCGACCGACGTGACCGGCGGGCTCGCGGGCTTCTGGACGCCGGGGCTCGGCCGGTCGCTGACCCGGGACTGGACGATCGAGGGCGGCCACTTCGCGGAGCGCTGCCAGGCGTTCATCCTGATCGCCCTCGGGGAGTCCATCGTGATCATCGGCGCGACCCTGTCCGCCGCGCGGCACATCGCGGGGACGGCCGTCTGGGCGTTCGTGGCCGCGTTCGCGGGCTCGGTTTCGCTGTGGTGGCTGTACTTCGACCGTTCGGCGCAGGCGAGCGCCGCGGTCATCGCCGCTTCCGAGGACCCGGGCCGGATCGCGCGGGCCGCCTACCACTTGATCCATCCGGTGATGGTGGCGGGCATCATCGTGGCCGCCGCGGGGGACGACAAGATCCTGACCGGCCCGGCGGCCCACGCCTCGGCGCCGTCCGCGTGGATGATCCTCGGCGGGCCCGGGCTGTTCCTGGCCGGGCACGCCGCGTTCAAGGCGGTCGTGTGGCGGATCACCCCGTGGACCCGGCTGGCCGGCACCCTCGTGCTGGCGCTGCTGGCATTCCTGGTGCCCGTGCTGCCGGAGACCGCGCTGGCCGCGTGTGCGGCGGCGGTCGTGGCCTGCGTGGCGGCCGCCGACCGGCGGGTGCACCCGGACCTGGCCGCCGGAGCGCCCGGCTCCGTCAGCGCATGACCGCGGCCAACGGCGGGGAACGTCCGTCCATGGACAATCTGGACGCGGCGCTGCGCGGGTTCGAGCGGGTCGCGGTGCCGCTCGGCGGGCGGCGCGCCGCCGCGGTGGCGATCGCGATCACCGAGGCCGACGCCGAGGGGAAGCCGGCCGGCGACGGACCGGGCATCTGGCTGACGCGCCGCGCGCCGCGGATGCGGGCGCACGCCGGGCAGTTCGCCCTGCCCGGCGGCGGCATCGACGCGGGGGAGGACGCGGCCGGCGCCGCCATCAGGGAGCTGCGCGAAGAGATCGGCGCGGTCGCCGGCCGGCCGGCGGTCCGCGGGCTGCTCGACGACTATCCGACCAGGTCCGGCTACGTGATCACGCCCGTCGTGGTCCGCCTCGAGGCCGGGCAGCGGCTGACCACGAACCCGGCCGAAGTGGCCGAACTGTACCGGATCACCTTCGCCGAACTCGACGTGGCGCCGCGTTTCCTGGCGATCCCCGAGTCCGGCCGGCCGGTGATCCAGCTGCCGCTCATCGGGCATCTCGTGCACGCGCCCACGGCCGCGGTGCTCTACCAGTTCGCGGAGCTGGCACTGCGCGGCCGCCAGACTCGCGTCGCCCACCTGGAGCAGCCCGTCTTCGCCTGGCGGTGAAGGTTCAGCGCGGCGTCATTCGTCCTCGTCCGACTCCATGACCACGCTCACGCTGTCGTTGGCGAGCAGGAACGAGATGTCCTCGAGACTCTTGGCGATCGAGAACAGGAGATAGGGCACCGCCGACTGGGCGTCCCCGCTCAGCATCCCCGCCGCGACACGGAGCTGAGGGCTGTAATCGGCGCCGAGATCCTCTTGGAGCTCGTCCAGCAGGCTGTCGTCGTCGTCCATCTGTCCCGGTGCCTCCAGTGGTTCCCGGCTCGCCTATTGCGAGGCGGCTTGGGAATCTTAGTGCAGTCGCGACGGCTCCGCGGAAGGTGTTTCACGCCCCGGCACCGCCGGCCAGGTAAGAACGCCCCGGCCCCTGCGGGGCCGGGGCGTTCGGTTGCGGTGTGTCAGCCAGCCGACGGGCACAAATCCATCGGCAGCACGCCGGCGCCGGTGATCGTCGCCTCCGCGGAGTGGATGATGACCGGTCCGCCGGAGGCGATGCGGAAGTCGGCCGAGTTGTTCATCGCCTTGGCCATGGCCGCGTCCGGCAGCGTGGCGGTGACCGTTTTCCATGTATCGGTGTTGGTGTTGGTTACCGAGAGGACCTGGGTGTAGGCGCTGCCGCCGTGCTTGTCGTACTGCAGCTGCCAGCCGTTGGTGCCGGCGTCGTAGTACTCGAGCGTGACCGTGGCCGAGAAGTCCCCGTTGTCGGCGATCCGCGGGTCGACCTGGAAGTACATGTTCAGGT
>DASZKN010000315.1:0-3183 GCA_035552855.1 Trebonia sp.
TGGCGAGCCGTCGTACCGGGCGCGGCGCCGGCCGGCTGGCCGCGATCCCTAGGCGATGCGGACCGCGCCCACGTACTCGCTCCAGAAGACCGCCTGGACCTGGACGTCCTGGCCGCTGCTTGGCGCGTCTACCATCAGCCCGTTGCCGAGGTAGATGCCGACGTGGCTGATGTCGGGGAAGAAGAACACCAGGTCCCCCGGCTGCAGGTCATTGCGCGACACGTGCATGCCCGAGTTCCACTGCGACCCCGTGTAGTGCGGCAGCGAAATGCCCTCCTGGGCGAAGGCCCACATCACCAGGCCGGAGCAGTCGTAGGAGTCCGGCCCGGCCGCACCCCAGACGTACGGCTTGCCGCGCTGGGTCAGCGCCGCCCGCAGCGCCGTGGTGCCCACGTTGGTGGCCTCCGGCACCGCGACATCGGGGTAGGACCCGGTCTTGTTGAACACCGCCATCGCCTGCGACATGGCCGAGCTGTTGAGCACGGCCAGCTTCGCCTTGATGGTCTTCACCTTGCCGTCGATCTGCGACTGGATCTTGTCGGCGGTGTTGACCTCTTCCCTGGCGGTCGCCTGGGCCCGGGTCGCCGCGACCCGCTCGTGCCGCAGGGCGGACAGCCGCATGGCGGCCTCGTTGGCGAGCTGCTCGACGGTGGAGGCCTGGCCGAGGAACTGATCCGGGTTGCCGCTGGTCAGCATCTGCAGCGTGGGGTCCATCCCGCCGTTCATGTAGCCGGCCGCCGCGAGCCGGGCGACCGCCTTCTGGCTGCCCGCCATCGCTTCCTCGGCCCGCTGCGCCGCCAGCGTCGCCACCTTCACCTCGGACCGGGCCTGGGCGAGCTGGATCTTCAGTCCGTCGTACTGCTGGCCGAGCGAGTCGACCTCGTTGGACAGCTGGTTGGCCTGCGCGACCAACTGAGTGAGGGACGGCTGCGGGCGGACCGTCTGCGCCGCGCTGGAACCGCCCTGGAGCGAAACCGCTACCGCGGCCAGGGCCACGGCGGCGCCCGACACTCGGCGGCTGACTGTACGCACGTCGACGCACAATATTAGATAGCCGTGCCGCTGCCAACCGACTCGGGTGAAGTTCTGTTCATTCTCATCTTCTTCGAGTTAACGCGCGCGGAATGCCCGGAATGTGGTACCAAGCCTGGCCGGCTGACCTCACATCGTGACCGCCTGACCGCGCCGCGACGCGTTTTCCGCCCGCTGAGCCGATACTCGCCGGGCCGGGGCGATTGTAATTAAGCGCTACAGTAGTGCCGCGATGGAGTACATAGTGAGGCAAGCGCGCACCCGTGACGTTCCCGAAATCCGCGCGCTCATCGATCAGAACGTCGACTCCGGGCGGCTGCTCGACAAGCACACGGTGAACCTTTACGAAGACATCCTTGAGTTCACCGTCGCCGAGGCGTCTTCTGACGCCAGCGTGGCCGGATGCGGCGCGCTCCACGTTATGTGGGAGGACCTGGCCGAGATCAGAACGGTCGCGGTTGATGAGCGCCGCCGCGGCTCCGGCATCGGTCACCTCATCGTCGATGAGTTGCTCGGCCGGGCCCGCTCGGTCGGGGTATCGCGCGTTTTCGTGCTCACCTTCGCGGTCCCATTCTTCACCCGGCACGGTTTCACCGAGATCTCCGGGACTCCGGTCGCGCCGGAAGTTTACGCCGAGTTGCTCCGGTCTTACGACGACGGCGTGGCCGAGTTCCTCGACCTGGACCGGGTGAAACCAAACACCCTGGGGAACACCCGCATGCTGCTGCGCCTGTAAGGCGCGGCCCGGCCGCGCGAACACCGGCCGCGGGGCGGCGGGTAGAGTTTTCACCGCGGGCGCACTGTCAGCAGTCTCCGGTCGCCGCCGAGCGCCCCGCCGGAACGCGGCGCACCGCGATCGACAACAGGGCCGAGGTATCCGTCATGCTGCAGGATCTCGCCGCGCTGGCCGCGCCGGCGATTGTCTGCGTCGCCTTCCTGATCGGGGCGTGGGCGGTCATCCGGCGGGAACTCGCGCCGAAACGCCGTCAGCGCGCGAATGCGCGGCGCCAGCTGGCCGCGGGCGGCGGCCCGGCCGCGGCGAGCCCGGGCGCGGGCGGGCCGGCCGTCCCGGCCGCGGACGCCGAGCCAGCCGAGCGCGAACAGGCGGACGCCGAGGAGCAACGCCGCAGCTGACATTTTCACCGCATCTGCGTTTTTACGCGTCCTGCGCGCCGCTATGCGCGCCTGCAGTGACGGTGTTGTCGGTGCGGTGAGTTTGCGCACGCATGCGTGCCCGCGCGAGGGCGATATGCCAAGTGTGCGCGCATTGTTCGATACGTCACTCGCCCGATACTGGACGTGAACGCTTCATGTCCGCCGTCGTGGAGTTCGCCGCGACTATCTGGATGAGGAAAAGTGTGCACCCCCGTAATTGTCTGGGTCAAGACCTGGGTATATGTTTAGCATCCGAAAATGGTTGCTCCGCAGAAGGGCTGAATCTCCGATGGCGCAGAAGGTACAGGTGCTACTGGTCGATGACATCGACGGTAGCGAGGCAACGGAGACCGTGAGCTTTGGGCTCGACGGTGTTGCCTATGAGATCGACCTGAGTAGCGGTAACGCAGGCAAGCTGCGGACGGAGCTGACTCAGTATCTGGATCACGCCCGCAAATCCGGTAGCGCCCAGGTTCGCCGTCGCCGCCAGCGCAACGGGGCCGGCCGGGAGCAGAGCGCGCGAATCCGCGAGTGGGCCCGGTCGCACGGACACAAGGTGAATGAGCGCGGCCGGATCCCGGCCAACATCGTTGCCGAGTACGAAGCGGCGCACTAGGCGCCTCGTACCGCGTCGTCGCTAAAGGCACCGCCCGGCGCGTTCGGCCCCTCCCGAACACGCCGCCGGCGAAGCCCCCGGGCCTGCCGCGCCGTCCAGCCCGGTAACCGGCCGTAGCGCGGCGGGCGGCCCGCACCGCCCCGCCGCCCGGCCGCCCGGCACCGCGTACTGTCCGCGTTCGCTGGTGGCGTACTTGGAACTACGCTGCCTTTCCGCGCTGTTGGATGGGGTGAAGGCGCAGTGTCCGGGGAACGTCTCCTGTAGTTGGCGCATAATCGCGTTACGTACAGGGTCGGGCACGCGGCTACCATGCGGAGCAGGCAGGAACGCCGAAACCTGCCGGATCCCCGCTGTGAGGAGAGCGACGACATGTTCGAGAG
>DASZKN010000316.1:0-4094 GCA_035552855.1 Trebonia sp.
ACGATCTTCGCCGAGATGTCCGCCCGCGCGCTCGCCACCGGAGCGGTCAACCTGGGCCAGGGCTTCCCTGACGTGGACGGTCCGCGTGAGATCGCGCAGCGGGCCGCCGACGCCATCATGAAGGGCGAGGGCAACCAGTACCCGCCCGGCCCCGGCATCCCCGAGCTGCGGCTGGCCATCGCGGAACATCAGCAGCGGTTCTACGGCCTTGGCTACGACCCCGCCAGCGAGGTTTTCGTCACCGCCGGGGCGACCGAAGCCGTCGCCGCCGCCCTCCTCGCCCTGGTCGGACCCGGCGATGAGGTGATCGCGTTCGAGCCGTACTACGACTCTTACGCCGCGAACATCGCGATGGCCGGCGCGACTCGCGTGCCCGTCACGCTGGCGGCGCCGGACTTCCGCCCCGACCTGGCCGAACTCGAGCGCAAGATAACGTCGCGCACGCGGCTGCTGCTCATCAACACCCCGCACAACCCCACCGGCGCCGTTCTCACCGGCGACGAGCTGCGCGAGATCGCCGGCATCGCCATCCGGCACGACCTCGTCGTCGTCACCGACGAGGTCTACGAGCACCTGTCGTTCGACCGGCCGCACATCCCGCTGGCCACGTTCCCCGGCATGCGCGAACGCACGGTGTCGATCAGTTCCGCCGGCAAGACGTTCTCGTTCACGGGCTGGAAGGTCGGCTGGGCGACCGGCTCACCCGAGCTGATCGAGGCGGTCAAGACCACCAAACAGTTCATGACGTTCGTGGCCAGCGGCCCCTTCCAGTACGCGATCGCCGAGGCGCTCAGCCTGCCCGGCGGCTACTACGACAACTTGCGGGCCGACCTCAGGGCGAAGCGCGACATGCTCGCCGCCGGGCTGCGCGACATCGGCTTCGGCGTCTACAAGCCGGAGGGAACGTACTTCATCACGACTGACATCGCGCCGCTCGGGGAGAAAGACGGTGTCGAGTTCTGTCTCGGCCTGCCCGAACGGGCCGGCGTGGTGGCGATCCCGACGGTCCTTTTCTACGACAACAAGGAGGCGGGCCGTACGATGGTGCGCTTCGCCTTCTGCAAGCGCCCCGAGATCCTGGAGGAGGCCTTGAAACGTCTAGCGGTTTTGAAGCCCGCATGAGCACCCCAGAGCAGCAGCGTGAGGCGGTCCAGGCGGACGCCGCCTTCGGCACCGACCTGTACCGGAAGCTGACCCCGCGCGGTAACGTCGTGTTCTCCCCGGCCAGCATCGCCGCCGCGCTCAAGCTGGCGCTGGCCGGCGCCCGCGGCGAGACCGCCGCCGAACTCGCGCACGCGCTCCATCTCGGCGATCCCGGTCCGGCCGCCGCCGCGGCGAGCCCGCGGTCCCTCGCCGGGATCCGCCCCGGTGACGCCGTCACCCTGCGGGCGCCCAGCACTTTGTGGCTCGAGTCGGCACTGTCCGTTAAGGATAATTTTCTCGCGGTCCTGGGGGATGCGGCGGCGGTCGAGCGGTGCGATTTCCAGCACGCGCCGGAGGCGGCCCGGGCGGCGATCAACCGCGCAGTCGCCGAGCAGACCGGGGGCAAGATCGCCGATCTGCTGCCGCCCGGGCTCATCGACGCGCTCACCCGCCTGGTGCTGGTCAACGCGATCTACCTGAACGCGCCGTGGGAGCACAAGTTCCCCGCGGACAAGACCCGCGACAAAACCTTCTATCCCGAACGCGCCCTTCCGGCTCCCGTACCGCTCATGCAACTGGACGCATCGCTGGCGTTCAGCCATGGTGACGGTTACCAGGCCGCGCTGCTGCCGTACCGGGGCGGCGCGCTGGCGATGGCGGTCGTGCTGCCGGACGGGCCGCTGAGTGAGTTCACCGCGGCGCTGGCGGAGGCCGGCGGCGCCGGCGGGATCGTGTCCGGCCTGCTGGCCGGCGGCGAGCAGCGGCAGGTCGAGCTGTCGCTGCCCCGGTTCCGGGTCGAGGCGTCGTTCCGGCTCGACGACACGCTGCAGTCGCTCGGCGTGCGGCGCGCGTTCACGGATGCCGCCGACTTCGGCGGCATCTGCGACCAGCCGTTGTCGGTCAGCGCGGTCGTCCACAAGGCCTACATCGACGTGGGGGAGGAAGGCACCGAGGCCGCCGCCGCGACCGCCGTCGCCATCAGGCCGCTCGCGCTGCGGCGCCCGCTTCAGCCGGACGTCCGGCTGGTCCTCGACCGGCCGTTCCTGTTCGTGATCGCGGACACGCGGACCGGCCTGCCGCTCTTTCTCGGCCAGTTCACGAGGCCGGCCCCCCGGTCGCCAGGCGCATGAGGTCGGTGCTGGTGTCGATGTCGGGCCCGGCGCCGGCCGCGCTGCCGAACTCGTGCTGGTAGCTGTCCCAGGCCTCGTCCTTGACCTGCCGGGCGAAGCCGCTCTCCATCAGCAGCACCAGCTCGCGGGCGGCCCGCTCGATCCGCTTGGTCAGCGCCGGGTCGCGCCAGTCCTCCGGGGCGGCGAACAGCGAGGTCGGCGCGGTCAGCGTGCGCAGGTACGCGAACGCGGACCGCATCTGGTCGTCGGCGACGAGCGCGTGCCGCGCCGTGCCGGCCGTGGCCGCCAGCAGGACGGGCTTGGCGATCAGCAGGTCGTTGTCGAGGACCTGGAAGAACGACGTGAACAGCCCGCTGGCGCCCGCCTTGTAGACGGGGGTGGCGGCGACGATCCCGTCCGCCGCGCCGAGGGTTTTCACGGCAAGGGCGAGCCGGGGGGAGATCAGCTGGCTCGTGAGCGCGCCGGCGATGTCGGTCGCGAGCGCGCGCAGGTCGACGACGCTGACCCGGACGTCGTGGCCATGGCGCTTGGCGAGTTCGGCGACGCGGCCGGCGGTCCGGTCGGCGAGCATGCGGGTGGCGGACGGGTCGCTGGTCCCGGCGGTCACGACCGCGAGCTGAAACGCTTCCTGCGCTGGCAACTGGCTCACTTCTCCTGTCCCAATCTGGAGCAGATCTCTGCTAGCCGGGTAATCTCCGACGGGCTGAGCTTGTTCCTGACCGCGCGGGCGACGCTGCGCGCGTGGCTCCGGCCGATCCGCCGCTGCCGCCCCCAGCCCGCCGGTGTGAGCGACAGCAGGACACCGCGCCGGTCGGCCGGGTCGCTCTGGCGGACGATCAGCCCTCGCCCGGCCAGCCGGTCCACGAGGCGGGACAGGGCGGGCTGGCTGAGCAGAACGTGCTTGTTGAGCTCGCTCAGGCGGACGGCGCCCGGGCGCTTGGACAGCGTGTAGAGGACGTCGTACTCCCGCATGGAGACGTCGCCCCAGGTGTCCTCCGCCGCGAACTGCTTCATTAGCGTGGCGTGCGCCCGTAGCAGCGCTTCCCACGCGTCGTTGGCGGTCATTCCGGTGGTCATCGCGGTGGTCACAGGGCCGGGTACTCGGCGGCCAGCTCCGGGTCGCTGTCCTGGTAGGGGGACGCGCCGGTGACGTTGTCGCCGCGGTTGGCGTTGGGGCGGGGCTGGCGGGCCGGCTGGTCGCCGTACTCGGCCCTGACCAGGCCCTCGTGCGTCGGCGCGGGTGCCGTCGCCGGGTCCCGGCGGGCCTCGGTCTCCTTGCGGAGCACGGGGATGACCTCGCCGCCGAGCAGCTCAAGCTGGCTGAGCACGGTCTTGAGCGGCAGGCCCGCGTGGTCCATCAGGAACAGCTGGCGCTGGTAGTCGCCGAAGTGCTCGCGGAACGTGAGCGTCTTGTCGATGACTTCCTGCGGGCTGCCGACGGACAGCGGGGTCATCTCGATGAAGTCCTCCATCGACGGGCCGTGACCGTAGACCGGCGCCTCGTTGAAGTAGGGGCGGAATTCCCTGATCGCGTCCTGGGAGTTCTTCGCGAGGTACGCCTGGCCCCCGAGGCCGACGATCGCCTGCTGCTCGCTACCGTGGCCGTAGTGCGCGTAGCGCTGCCGGTAGAACCGGATCAGCCGCATGTAGTGCTCCTTCGGCCAGAAGATGTTGTTGGCGAAGAAGCCGTCACCGTAGAAGGCGGCCTGCTCGGCGATCTCGGGGCTGCGGATCGAGCCGTGCCATACGAACGGGGGCACGTCATCGAGCGGCCGCGGGATGCTCGTGAAGCCCTGCAGCGGGCCGCGGAACTTACCGTGC
>DASZKN010000317.1:0-4710 GCA_035552855.1 Trebonia sp.
AACACGAAGCCGGGATACTCGTCCATGCGGTCGATCGCGGACCGGAAGGTCGCGCGCGCCTCGGCGTAGCCCTCCTGCCACGGCCACAGCCAGACCGGGTCCAGGTGGGCGTGGCCGATCATGTGCAGCACGCGGCCCGTGCCGCGGCCGGCGGCGCGGCTCACGCGGACCGCTCCTGCCCGGCGGCCCACGAGTCGAGGAACTCGCTGATCATGTGCAGCATCAGGGTGTGCGCCTCCTGCACGCGCGGCGTGTCGGCGGACCGGACGAGCAGCTCGTGATCGGCCAGCGCGCTGGCCGCGCCGCCGGAGCCGCCGCCGAACAGCACCGTCGTCGCGCCGGCCAGGCGCGCCGCCGCGAGCGCGTTCACCACGTTCGGCGACCGGCCGGTCGTGGTGAACGCCGCGACCACATCGCCGGGCGTGGCCAGCGCCTCCACCTGCCTGGCGAAGACGTCGTCAAAGGCGAAATCGTTGCCGATGCAGCTGAGCACCGAGGAGTCGGTCCCCAGCGTGACGGCGGGCAGCGGGCGCCGGCGGGCCCGGTAACGGCCGATGAGCTCGCCGCTAAGGTGCTGCGCGTCCGCCGCCGATCCGCCGTTGCCGAAGGTGTACAGGCGGTTCCCGCGGGAGAACGCATCGCGGATCACGACGGCGACCCTGGTCACCGCGGGCAGTATCCCGGCCACGGCGCCGGAGACAGCGAGGTGCCCGTCGACGTGCTCGCGCATCCAGTCGGGGACGGGCTCCGCCCGGTCGGCGGCGGCCCTTTCTTCAGCGTCCAAGGCGCAGCTCCTGGTGGGGGCCGGCGGACATGTAGTCCAGGGCGACCGCGCCCGCGCCGACGACTCCCGCCGCCTCGCCCGCCGAGGCGTAGCTGAGGACGGCCGGCGATATTGCGTTCCGCTCGACGATCGCGCGCACCGGCCCGAGCAGTTGCTCGCCCGCCCTGGTCACCCCGCCGCCGAGGACGACGATGCCGGGCTCGAAGACGTTGACGAAGTCGGTCAGCGCGTCGCCGAGGCAGCGGGTGGCCTCGTCCCACACCTCGGCGGCGAGCCGGTCGCCCGCCCGCGCCGCGCTCGCGACCGCCGCCGAGGTCAGCGGCTCATCGCCGGCAAGCACAGTCGCCTCGCCGCGCCGGACGCGCTCGTCGGCGCGTTCGGCGATAGACGTCCCAGAGGCATACGCCTCGAGGCAGCCGACGCGCCCGCACCGGCAGGCGCGGCCGCCGGGCCGAACCATGACGTGCCCGAACTCGCCGCCGTTGCCCGTCGTGCCGGTATGCAGCCTGCCGCCGACGACGGCGCCGCCGCCCACACCGGTGGAGACCGTCAGGTAGATCATGCTCCTCGGGCCGCGCCCCGCGCCGAACCGGTATTCCCCCCAGGCGGCGGCGGTCGCGTCGTTCAGCAGAACGAACGGGACCCCGAACTCCGCCTCGGCCAGCGGGCCGATGGGAACCCGGTCCCAGCCGGGCAGGTTCGGCGGCGACATGATGACGCCGCGCCGGCCGTCGAGAGGGCCGCCGCAGGCGATTCCCACGGCGGCGACCGGGGGGCCGGGCGCCGCGCGGAGGGCACGCCGGGCGAGCGCGAACAGCCTCGCGATGACCGGGTCGGGGCCCTCGTGGTTCATCGTGGGCGCTGCCTGGAATCCGGCCACCTTCCCGGCGTCGTCGACGACGCCCGCCGCCAGCTTCGTTCCCCCGATGTCGAGCGCGAGAACATGCGTCATGGCCGTTCCCGCCGCGCGCTTCGCCGACTCATGTGCCTCATGAGGGTTATCAACCAATCCATGTATAGATATTATCTCTTATATCATGATTACGCATCCCGACCGCGATCTCATCGCCGCCGTCCTCGGCCTGCTGTGCCCGGCCGACGGCAGGCCGCCGGCCGCCCAGACCGCGGTGCTCGAGTGGCTCGACGCCCGTGCGGCAGGGCCGCACGAGCGGCTCTGGGCCACCGTCCTGACCCCGGGCTTCACCGCGCTGGGCGCCGAACACGGACCCGACGCCGCCCTGCTGGCCGAACTCGAGCACCAGTCGCGGCGGCCCGGCTGGCCGGTCCCGCCGCAACGCTTCATCCGCGAGCTCGTCACGCTGGCCGGGCAGGCGTACTACGGAACCCGGGATAGTCCCGCCTGGCAGGCGGTCGGCTATCAGCCGGGTGGCAAGCGCCAGCCCGACGCGCCGGTGGTGCACGTACAGCTGGACCAGGTCAGGCTCGCTGAGGCAGCGGGTAGCTACGACGTCATCGTCGTCGGCGCGGGCGCGGGAGGAGGGGTCGCCGCGCGCGTGCTGGCCGGCGCGGGCGCGCGGGTGCTCCTCCTCGACCGGGGAAGATACCTGCCCTACTCCGCCGTGAGCAGGGATCACCTTGCGAACCATCGGCTGCCGGCCTACGGGCACAACACCGGCCCTGAACCCGGCGGCAACCCCCGCGTCATCCAGCGCCCGGGCGAAGCCGAGACCGTCATCGAGCAATCGTTCGATCCCCGGTGGAGCAACACTGCGATGACCGTGGGCGGCGGCACCCGGGTGTACCAGGGGATGGCCTGGCGCTTTCACCCGGACGACTTCCGCCTGGCGACCCGGTACGGCGTACCAGGCGGCAGCTCGCTCGCCGACTGGCCGCTGACCTACGACGAGCTTGAGCCGCACTACACCCGGGCCGAGCAGGAGCTCGGCGTGTGCGGCGACGGGGGCGCGCACGGCAGGCAGGGGCACCGCAGCGCGGGCTACCCGCTGCCGCCCCTGCCGGACAACCTGGAGGCGTCGGTACTGCGGGCCGGCGCGCGGGTCCTCGGCCTGGCGACCGGCCCGGTGCCGCTGGCGATCAACTCCGTCGCCCGTGACGGCCGCGCCGCCTGCGTCCGCTGCGGCGAGTGCGTCGGGTTTGCGTGCCCGGTCGACGCGAAGAACGGCACCCACAACACGGTGATCGCGCGGGCGCTAGCCACCGGGCGGTGCACGCTGGCGACAGGCGCGCGCGTCCAGCGGGTGCTGCTCGGCGCGCGCGGGAGGGCCGCCGGCGTTGCCGTGGTCGACGTCGCGACCGGCGCCTCGAAGGAGATCTCGGCGGGCGCCGTCGTGCTCGCCGCCGGGGCGATCGAGACCGCGCGTCTCCTGCTCGCTAGCGCGACCGACGATTTCCCCCGCGGCCTCGGGAACCAGGCGGACATGGTCGGCAGGAACCTGCAGGGGCACGTCTACGTCGGAGCGTTCGGCCTGTTCAGCGACTTGGTGCAGGACATGGAGGGTCCGGGCGTCAGCATCGCCACCGCCGACTACCTGCACAATCTCGGCGCCGACGGCATCGGGGGCGGCGTGCTGGCCAACGAGGTGATCAAGACTCCGGTGGCGTTCTGGGGTTCGGCGCTGCCGCCCGGCGCCCCGCGCTGGGGCCGCGCCGGCGTGGCGGCGATGCGCCAGGCGCACCTGCGCACGAGCCATCTGAACGGGCCGATCCAGGAAATCCCGAACCCCGGGTCGAGAGTTACGCTGGCCGATGCCCGCGACGCGCACGGTGACCGCGTGGCCAGGCTCGCCGGCGCGATCCACCCGGAGAGCGCCCGGGCCGCCCGGGCGCTCCGGGCCCGGGCGCAGGTGTGGATGCGGGCTTCGGGCGCACGCGAGGTGTGGTCATCCGAGGTCCCGGCCGGGCTGAGCGCCGGCCAGCACCAGGCGGGGACCGCGCGCATGGGCGATGACCCCGCGAGGTCCGTCACCGACCCGTTCGGCCGCGTCCACGGGCACGACGGACTCTGGGTGATGGACGCCTCGCTTCACGTCAGCAACGGCGGCGTGAACCCCGTTCTCACCATTCTCGCGCTCGCGTACCGCAACGCGGAGAAACTCGCCCAAGAGGGATCCCGGTGACTCGCCTGCCTAAGAGCTGACCGGTCCGGCGAGGACGTCGCATGCGCCTGCGCGGATGACCGGCCGCCGCTCCAGACGTCTGGCGTCCGCCCGGCGGTCAGGGCGCGGACACGTCCACCAGGCCGGCGTCGCCCAGGTCGGTCCACAGGGATTCCGGGATCCCCACCCCGAAAAGCGCCGCGTTGCGGCGGACCTGCGCCGCGGTCCTGGCGCCCAGGCACACCGTCGCGACCGAGGAGTGGCGGAGCGGGAACTGCGCGGCCGCCGCGGGCAGCGGAACGCCGTGGCTTTCGCACACGTCCGCGATCTTGTTCGCGGGGCCACCAGCTCGGGCGCTGCCCGCCGGTAGTCGTAGGTGGCGTCGGGCCCGGGCCGGTCAACCGCCAGCACCCCGGAGTCGAAGACCCCCGCGGCGATGACCGACACATCGCGCTCCTGACAGGCCGGAAGCAGCCGGTCGAGAGCGCCCTGGTCAAGAAGGGTGTAGCGCCCGGCGAGAAGCACAACGTCCAGATCGGTGTTCCGGACGAAGGCCGACAGCATCCGCCATTGGTTCATGCCCGCCCCGTACGAACGGATGACGCCCTGGGAGCGCAGTTCCTCGAGCGCGGGGAAAGCGCCGTCAAGCGCCTCCCGGTGTACTCGTCGGGGTCGTGGACGAGGAGGATGTCCACGTGGTCCGTTCCCAGCCGGCCCAGGCTGGACTCCAGGGACCGCAGGACTCCGTCGCGGCTGTAGTCCCGCACCCGGACGCTGGCCGCGGGAACGGCGAAGCCCTCGTCATCCGCGCGGTCACCGGGGTTCGCGCTCGGCCGCAGCAATCGCCCG
>DASZKN010000318.1:0-6637 GCA_035552855.1 Trebonia sp.
AGCCGACGACGACCGCGAACGGCCGCGGCCGCCGGACGTGCCGCCATCGGCGTCCGCCCGGCTGGCCTTCGCCGCCTCCACGCTGGCGCGGAGCGTCTCGGTCAGGTCGGCGGCGCCCGCCTGGCGGTCGGACTCCACGTCGGCCCCGGCGGGCCGTACGACCTCGTTACCCTCGATCTTCCCCTGGACGAGCGCTTCCAGCGCCTCACGATAGGCGTCCCGGTACGCGGACGGGTCGAAGTCCTCGGTCATCGTGTCGATCAGCGAGGCCGCCATCTTGAGCTCCTGCGAGCGGACATCCACGTTCTCCTCGAGGAACGCGAAATCCGGTGCGCGCACCTCGTCCGGCCACAGCAGCGTCTCGATGACGAGGACCCCGTCGCGGACGCGCAGCGCGGCCAGGGCCTCGCGCTGGCGGATCGCCACCTTGGCGACGGCGACGCGGCCGGACCGCTCGAGCGCGTCGCGGAACAGCACGTAGGCGCGCACTCCCGCGGGCTCGGGCTCCAGGTAGTAGGCCTTGTTCGCCAGGATCGGGTCGAGCTGGCCGGACGGCGCGAAATGGAGCACGTCGATCCGGTGCGTGGTCGCGAGTGGCAGGTCCTTGAAGTCGTCGTCGGTGAGCACGACGACGTCACCGGTCGCGAGCTCGTAGCCCTTGGCGATGTCCGCGTACGGCACTTCCTCACCGTCGATCGTGCAGAACCGCTTGTACTGGATGCGCCCGCCGTCCTCCCGGTGGACCTGACGGAACGCCACGTCGCGCTGCTCGGTAGCGGCGTAGAGCTTGACCGGGATGACGACCATGCCGAACGAGATCGCGCCGGCCCAGATGCTGCGCATGGTCTTTCCCTACCCACCCATCGTCTTTCCCTACCCATCTCGCGGCCGTACTGATACATCCGTCTTGTCCTGATTTCCATGATCGGCAATGGGTTCGAAGGTGTTTTCCGGCGAGATTCCGGTATATCCACTCGGGGCTGGCGCACAGCGTCTGACCTGACATGATGAAGACGGAGGGGATGGTGCGTCATGGTTGATGTCGTAGTGCTGGGCGGGGGGATCGCCGGCGAACGGGTGGCGCTTGACGTCGCGGCCGGCGGGAAATCCGTGGCTCTCGTGGAGGCCGGCCTCGTCGGCGGCGAATCTCCGTACCTGGCGTGCGTGCCGTCGAACGCGCTGCTCCGCTCCGCGCGTGACGGGGAGACGTGGGAGAACGCCGTCGCCCGCCGGAACACGCTCATCGCCGGACTCGACGACACGGCCGCCGCCGCGCGGCTGACGGCGGCGGGCGTCAGGCTCGTCCGCGGCACCGGCCAGGTCACGTCGCCAGGGAAGGTGACCGTGCGGCCGGCCGTCTACGCCGCCGCCGGCGCCGCCGATGACGCCGCGGACGCTGTGCTCGACTACACCGACCTGGTCATCGCGACCGGCGGGGAGCCGGTGGCGCCGCCGATCGAAGGGCTATCCGACGTCGCCGCCTGGACGACCGCCGAGGCGCTGACGAGCCCGGATCTGCCCCGCCGGCTGATGATTCTCGGCGGCGGGCCGGCGGGCTGCGAACTGGCGCAGATCTACGCGGCCTTCGGTTCGCAGGTAACGCTGGCGGAAGCCGAGGACCGGCTCCTGCCCGCCGAGCCGGCGTTCGCCGGGGAGATACTCGCCGACGTGCTCCGGCGGGCCGGCGTGGACCTGCGGCTCGGTCAGCCGGTGACGAAGGCGGAACGCGTGGACGACGGCCTCGTCCTCGTCCTGGCGGATGGCGGCCGGGTGGAGGCGGACCGGCTGCTGCTCGCCAGCGGCCGGCGGCCGCGGCTGACGGGCCTGGGCCTCGACGCGCTCGGCATCGAGGTCAGCCCCGGCCGGCCGCTGCCGGCGGACGCGGCCTGCCGGGTGACCGACGGGGTGTGGGCGGCCGGCGACGCCACCGGCACCGGGTACACCCACGTGGCCAGGTACCAGGCGGGCGTGGTGGCGGCGAACATCCTGGGCACCGCCCGGACGGCCGATTACCGGGCGCTGCCGCGGGCCGTCTACACCGATCCCGCGGTGTTCTCCGTCGGGGCGACGCCGGACGTGGCGGCCGAGCCCGGCCCGGCGCTGGCGACCGCCGGCGCCGGGCTCGCGAACACCACCAGGGCGAAGCTTGATTCGGCTGAGGCTGGGTACGTCGAGCTCTACGCTGAACCAGACTCGGGCACGCTTGTGGGGGCGGCCGCCATCGGACCCGATGCCGCAGAGTGGATGGCGGAAATCACCCTCGCGATCAGGGCCCAGGTCCCCGTCAAGACGCTCGCGGACGTTGTCCACGCCTTCCCGAGCTACGGCGAGGTGCTGGAAGCGCCGCTGCGCGCGCTCGCGGGCGGGGGCCGACACGAGCTCACAGGAGGTCGAGCGTTGAGCGAGATGGACATGGAAACGCCGCGGGAGGACGCCGCCGAGCAGTCCCGGGAAGTCCCCGAGGAAGGCGACGAGGAACTGCGGGAACCGCCCCTCGAAGCGAACGAGGCCGACGCGGCGGAGCAGACCCGCGACGCCGGCTATGACGACGACGACGATGACTACAGGTGACGACCGCAGGTAGAAGCCGGCTGTACTGCCATACGATGGGTCAAACGCGGCGTAGCCCCAGCCGTCGCACATGATTCCGGAACCGGAGAACGCGTTGACTGGCACATCAGCCGCCCGGCAGCGGGGAACGAGGCTCCCGCGACTGGCTCGCCGTCGCCAGCTACTTGACGCCGCGATGGAGGTCTTCGTGGCCCGCGGCTACCACGCGGCGGCCATGGACGAGATCGCCGACCGCGCGGGCGTGAGCAAGCCGGTGCTGTACCAGCACTTCCCCGGCAAGCAGGAGCTGTACCTGGCGCTGCTCGACGAGAGCATCGAGAGCCTGATCGAGGCGGTCCGGGGCGCGCTGGTGTCGACGAACGACAACCGGCAGCGGGTCAACGCCACCTTCGCCGCGTACTTCTCGTACGTGGCCGAGCACCGGGGCACGTTCCGGCTGGTCTTCGAGTCGGACTTCACGAGCGAGCCCGCGGTCCGCGCCCGCCTCGACGCGGCGGACAGCAAGTGCGCCGACATGATCAGCCAAGTGATCAGGGAGGACGCCGGCCTGGCGGACGACGAGGCGCACCTGCTGAGCATCAGCCTCGTCGGCATGGCGCAGGTCAGCGCGCGGTACTGGCTGAGTACGCTGGGCTCCATTCCCAGGGACGCGGCCGAGCAACTGGTCGCGCGGCTCGCGTGGCGCGGCATCAGCGGCTGGCCGCTGACGGGCGAGCAGCCGCCCGCCGAGGCCTGAGCCCGTCCTTTCCGCCGAACGTCAGGAGCACCGTGGAAGTCAAGATCGGGATCCAGTCCATCCCGCGTGAGCTGGTCATCGAAGTGGACGCGTCCGCGGCCGAGGTGGAACGCGACCTGGCCAAGGCGCTGGCGGCCGACGGGACCGCGATCTTCGCGCTGACCACGCAGAAGGGCGGCCGCGTGCTGGTCCCGGCGGACAAGATCGCTTTCGTCGAGTTCGGCATCGACCCGTCCCGCCGCATGGGCTTCGGCAACACGGTCTAGCCCCCGCGGCGGCGACGCATCGATCGCGGCGGGCGGGCGCGCGGGCAGCGGGCGGCCGGGATGCGTCTGGTACCGTGGGTAACAATTGGGCAATGGAATGTCGTATTCGCAGTTCGCGTTGACATTTATGCTGCCCTCTGGACGCCGCCGCGCCCGCAAGGAGGCGCGGGCGCCGGAGCGCTCAGCGCACGGAGGAACCCCTGACAACTCAACCAGACCAGCCTGAGGTCAGCGACGAGGCCCCGCCGGGGCCGCCGGCTGGCCCGCCGTCCGGCGGGCCGTCTTATGCCGTGCCATTCCGCGACCTAGGCGTCGACGAAGTGGTCTGCACCGCGCTCGAAGCCGCGGGCATCGCCACCAGCTTTCCCATCCAGGCTCTCACGCTACCGCTGGCCATGGCCGGCCAGGACATCATCGGCCAGGCACGCACCGGTACCGGCAAGACCCTTGCCTTCGGCATCCCGATCGTGCACCGGCTGGCCACCACGTTCGCCGCCGACCGCACGGTGCAGCCGCCGTCGGCGCTCGTCGTCGTTCCCACCAGGGAACTGGCGGTCCAGGTGGCCGGGGATGTCAAGCAGGCCGGCGCCCACCTCGCGGCGAAGGTGCTCACCGTCTACGGCGGGCGGGCCTACGAGCCGCAGATCGACGCGCTCAAGTCCGGCACCGATATCGTCGTCGGCACTCCCGGCCGGCTGCTCGACCTGTCTGAGCGCAAGCACCTCGACCTCAGCAACATCCGCATGCTCGTGCTCGACGAGGCGGACAAGATGCTGGACCTCGGCTTCCTGCCGGACGTCGAGCGGCTGCTCAAGCTCACCCCCGAGACCCGCCAGACGATGCTGTTCTCGGCCACCATGCCCGGCGAAGTGGTGACGCTCTCCAGGAAGCACATGCGGCGGCCGACCAACATCCGGGCCGAGGAGGCGGGCGCGCCCGCGCCCCCGCCGCTCACCACGCAGCACGTCTACCGGACCCATTCCCTCGACAAGATCGAGGTGCTGGCCCGGTTGCTGCAGGCGAAGGACCGTGGCCTGTCCATGGTTTTCTGCCAGACCAAACGCGCCGCCGACCAGGTGACCACGGCGCTCGCCGACCGCGGTTTCGCGGCCGCCGCCGTGCACGGCGACCTCGGCCAGTCACAGCGCGAACGGGCGCTCCGCGCGTTCCGCAACGGCAAGGTCGACGTCCTCGTCGCCACCGACGTCGCGGCCCGCGGCATTGACATCGATGACGTGACCCACGTGGTCAACTACGAGTGCCCGGATGACGAGAAGGCCTACGTCCACCGGATCGGCCGCACCGGCCGGGCCGGGCGGGCCGGCGTCGCGGTCACGTTCGTGGACTGGCGCGAGGTCCAGCGCTGGAAGCTCATCAACACGGCACTCGGTCTCGGCCAGCCAGATCCGGCCGAGACGTACTCCACCTCGGAGCACCTGTACGCCGATCTCTCCATCCCGCCCGACGCCACCGGCACGCTCCCGCGCGCGCAGCGTGGCCGGGCCGGGCTTGACGCCGAAGCCGAAGAGGACCTCGGCGAGACCGGCGCCACCAGGTCGCGCCGGAACAGGAGCGGCGCCGGCGGCCGTACCAGAAGCGGCCGCGGCCGCGGCGGCGACGGCCCCCGCACCAGCGACGACCGCCGTCGCGACGGCGCGCCCGGCCGGGAGAACGCCGACGCCGCGCAAGGCGAGGGAGCGGCCAGCCGGACCCGGCGCAGGCGCCGCACCCGTGGCGGCCGCGAGATAACCCGCGACGCCAAGGATGGCGAGGTCATCCGCGAGGTCATCAGGGAAGTCCCGGCCGAGAGTTCCTGACACCAGTGTCCACGCCCACGACCCTGGAACTGCCGACAGGAGTACGGCGCACCACCGTGGCATCCGCGCGCGGTGCGTTCGCCGTACTCGAGGCCCTTCCCGCGACCGGCGTCGCGCATCTCGGCACCGCTCTGCTCGTTCCCGGTTACACGGGCAGCAAAGAGGACTTCATCAACGTCCTCGGCCCGCTGGCCGCGGGCGGCCGCCGGGTGCTCGCGATCGACATGCGCGGCCAGCACGAGACGAAGGGCCCCGACGACCCGGCCGCCTACCAGACCGGGCAGCTGGGCCGGGACGTCGCGGCGCTCGCCGCGGCCACGCAGACCCGGCATCTGCTCGGCCACTCCTACGGCGGCCTGGTCGCGCGCGCCGCGGTGCTCGACGGGGAGTACCTGCCCGCATCGCTCACCCTCCTCAGCTCGGGCCCGTCCGCCGTCCCGGGCACGCGGGCCGAAGAGCTGCGTTTCCTGCTCGACGACGTCAAGGACGCGCGGCACGCCGATCTCGGTGCGAAGATCACCGAAATCTGGGACGACCGCCTGGCACCGCGGGCCGCGGCCGCGGGCACGCCCGCCGACATCATCGACTTCCTGCGGGCCCGCATGCTCGGCAGTAACCCCACCGGGCTCGTCACGATGGCACGCGACCTGCTGAACGCCGCCGATCGCGCCAGGGAGCTAGCCGACGCGAACGTCCCCACGTTCGTGCTCTACGGCGAGGACGACAACGCCTGGCCCGCCGCGGTCCAGGAGCAGATGGCGGCGGAACTCGGCGCGGCCCGCAGGTGCATACCGGTGGCCGCGCACTCCCCCGCCGTCGAGGCGCCGGCGACCACCGCCCAGGCGCTGACCGAGTTCTGGAACGCGGCCGAGGGTGTTTCCGCCGCCGCGATCGCGACGCGGCGGACCTAGGCCAGTTCCGCCAGCCCGTCCCACGGACGACGCGAGACCGCCGCGGCCTGCCCCGCGGGGCAGTGCCGCAGGTAGTCACACCACCCGCAGGACGGCGACGGCGCGGGCGGGAACACCTCGTCGTACTTCTCGGGCGGCAGCGGTGAGCGCATGCGCTCGTCCGCGTCGGCGCATTCATCCGCGATCGCCTCGGCGCGACGCAGCTGGCGCGACAGCGACTCATCCGTGTGCTCCCAGGCCAGCACCTGCCCCGACGGCAGGTGGTGCAGCTCCACTCGCCGGCACTCCCGGCGCAGCGACCGCGCGGCGGCGACCGCGTAGATCGCGAGCGCGAGT
>DASZKN010000319.1:0-4969 GCA_035552855.1 Trebonia sp.
CGTGATAGAGCCGGACCTGCGACTGATCGAGGCCGAAGCAGTCTTCCGAAAACTCGACCCCCCCTCGGCCGGCCAGCGGAGCCCGGCGGCGCGAATCAGCCGCGACATCGCGAACCGCTGCCCCTCAGGCGTGTAGCGGTAGTGAAAGGCCAGGTCACCGCTATTCAGGTGACGGCGGACAAGCAGGCAGTGACGCTCACCGACCTTGATCCACGCCCACGCGTACCACCTCTCGCCCCTCGGCCCCCTTCCCGCGGACCGGACTTCCCAGTCGATGAACTCCGCGATACTCCACCCGTTCCGTGACGGAAGGCTACTCATCAGGGCCAGCAGGTAAGCGCCGGAGACGCGCGGCGCTCAGCCTGACGGGAAGCGCGGCGGGAGGCATGGCGGGGGGGCGCGGGTTGGGCTAATGTCGCGTGCGTGAACGCGTGCTGCATGATCGGCGGTCGTTGATGCTCGTCGCCGGGATCGATTCCTCTACCCAGTCCACCAAGGTCCTGCTCTGCCAGGCCGAAGACGGGACGGTCGTCGGGGAAGCGGCCGCGCCGCACCCGGACGGCACCGAGTGCCCGCCCAGCGCCTGGTGGGACGCGCTCGGCAGCGCCGGGCGCGATCTGCTCGACCGGGCCGACGCGGTCGCCGTCGCGGCGCAACAGCACGGGATGGTCGTGCTCGACGAGGCGGGCGAGGTGATCCGCCCCGCCATGCTGTGGAACGACGTCAAGTCCGCCCCGCAGGCCGCGTCGCTCGTCACCGAGTTCGGCGGGGCAACGGAGTGGGCGCGCCGGACCGGCAGCGTGCCCACGATGTCGTTCACGATCACCAAGCTGCGCTGGCTCGCCGAGAACGAGCCGTCGAACGCGGCCCGCGTGCGCCGCGTGCTGCTGCCGCACGACTGGCTGACCTGGCGGCTGGCAGGCGGCGGCCCTGACGCCGAGAGTGACGGCGCGGCGCCTGAGCCCACGACCGACCGGGGCGACGCGTCCGGCACCGGCTACTTCGACCCCGCCACCGGCGCCTGGCTGCCCGAGTGGGCGGCCCAGGCGCTCGGCCACTCGGTCCGGCTGCCGCGCGTAGCCGCCCCGGCCGAAATCGTCGGCCGCACCGGCTGGGGCGCCGCGATCGCGCCGGGCACCGGCGACAACATGGGCGCGGCGCTCGGCCTCGGGCTCGACGAGGGCGACATGGCGGTCTCGATCGGCACGTCGGGCACCGCGTACGCGGTCACTAACAAGCCGGCAGCCGACGTCTCCGGTTCGGTAGCGGGCTTCGCCGACGCGACCGGGCGGTTCCTGCCGCTCGTCGCGACCGTCAACGCCGCCCGCGTGCTGGCGGTGACGGCGCGCATGCTCGGCACCGACAACAGCGGCCTTTCCAAGCTCGCGCTCGCGGCCATGCCCGGTGCGGACGGCCTGACCATGCTCCCGTACCTCGACGGCGAGCGCACGCCGAACCGGCCGCACGCCAACGGCGTGCTCCGCGGGCTCACCACGAGCAACGCGACCCCGGAAAACTTCGCGCGGGCCGCGGTCGAAGCCGTGCTGTGCTCACTGGCCGACGCGATCGACCACGTCACGCAGATCACCGGGACCATGCCCCGGCGGATCGTACTCATCGGCGGGGCGGCCAGGTCGGAGGCGATCCGGGCGGTCGCGCCCGCGATCTTCGCGGTGCCGGTCACGGTGCCGGAACCGGCCGAGTACGTCGCGCTCGGCGCCGCCCGGCAGGCGGCGTGGGCGCTGGCGCGGGACGCCGTGCCGCCGGACTGGCCGGGCCGCCCCGCCCAGACGTTCGAGGGGACCGCGCAGCCGCAGGTCCGCGAGCAGTACGCCGCGCTCCGCGAAGACGCCGCAGCCTGGCAATAGGGACACAGGGGCACCGGGCCGGGGCCACCCGCGGCCGAGGTCTACGGCGTGATGATCACCTTGAGGCCGGTGCGCCGCTCGGCGGCCGCGAACGCGTCCGCCGCGTCGGCCAGCGGAACCCGCGCCGAGACGAGCGGGTCAAGCGCCACCACGCCGCGCGCCGCGAGGTCGATCGCGCGCGGGTAGACCTCGTTCATCCGCCGCACCATCGCTATCGTCAGGCCCTTGCGCCGCGCGAGCGACGCACGGAACGTGGTCGTATCCGAGTCCGGGATGCCGCCGAGCACGACGCGCCCGCCCGGCCGTACGGACTCGAACGCGATCCGCACCGCGTCGTCGTTCCCGGCCAGTTCGAAGGCGACGTCCGCCCCGTAACCGGCGACATCGTCCGCGGGCGTCACGACTTCGTCCGCGCCCCACTTCGCCGCCGCCGCGCGCCGGTGCGCTAGCGGTTCCACCGCGACGACCCGCGACGCGCCCGCGGCCCGCAGCAACTGGATCAGCAGCAGGCCGATCGGCCCGCAGCCGACCACGGCGACCGCGCCGCCGAACGGCACGTGCCCCAGATCCAGCGCCCACAGCGCCACGCCGAGCGGCTCGAGCATCGCGCCGCCCGCGTCGGACACCGCGTCCGGCAGCGGGTAGAGCAGGTGCGACGGCCACGGCATCAGCTCGCGCAGCATCCCGTCGGTGTCACCGTGCCCCGAGAACACGATGTTGTAGCAGAGGTTGCGGTAGCCGTCCCGGCAGGCCCGGCACCGGTCGCACGGTATCGCCGGGTCGATCGCGACCCGCTCGCCGCGCCGCGGGCCGTCCGTGATCTGGCCCGCGCCTTCGTGCCCGGGCACCAGCGGCCGGGCGAGCGTGGCGTCGCCGATGGCCCCTTCGGAGTACCAGTGCAGGTCAGAGCCGCAGATGCCGACCGCGGTGACCCGGACGAGGGTTTCACCGACCGCCGCCGACGGCGCTGGTTCAGTCCCGGGCCGCAGATCCGCGGTCCCGTATAGTCGCGCCGTTCGCATGTCCATCACGTTATCCCGGGCGTTTCCGCCGGCCGAGCCCCACCCCGCGGGCACGGGGACGGGGAGTCACCGGGCCGGTGCGAAGTGAGCCCGCTTGACCGGCACGTGCAGGTGAGCGCCCCGGCGACGCGTATCCCGGATGGCACCGCGGTCACCGCGACCGCGATCCCGTACTTCCAGTAGGACAACCGCGACGGCCGCGCGATTTTCGTATGGATCCAGCGGGCCCGTTAGCGACGTCTAAGACCTGGGGCGCCCTTCCCCTCCGTGGGGCGCCCCGCCATCTTTCCCGCGCCCGGCCCCTTCGGCCTTCTCGCGCACGGCCCCCGCACCGCCTCCCCGTAGCGTCACCGCCTCCCCGTCACCGCCCTTTTCATGATCATGAGCAGTGCGGCGATATGCGCCGCTAACGACCCTTGATCCCAGTGTCGCGTGGGTGCCTGCGATCAAAGCCGGACGTCGCCCGACTGACGAGCCAGAAGAGACTGGCGATATCCCGGAATCATGGAATCCTCCTGTTGAGGCGGCACGTCCGGGGTTTATAACCGCCCGAAAGTTTCTGCTGCGCAAAATCGGGCGTTGACTTGGTGTTAGGTGGCGTTTTAACGTGCCTTAGATCGAATATTCGTGTCGAAAGTTTCGCATTGGGGCGAAATCTTTCGAGCGAACTGGAGGCGATGAGATGAGACGCCGAAGTGTGCTGGCCGCCGGGGCGGCCGGTGCCGCCGCGGTCCTCGCCGGGGGGACAAGCACCGCGGAAGCCGCGGTCCGGGCCACCATGTCACCGGCCAAGGGCGGCGCGCGCGCCGGGGCCGGCACCGCGCCGGGATCCCTGCGCGACCTCGCGGCCAGGATTGGCCTTCGTTTCGGAACCGCGCTGATACCGCAGGACATCGAGACACCGTCCTACGCGGCGATCGCGAGCAGCCAGTTCTCCGTGGTGACTCCGGGCAACGCGATGAAATGGCAGATCGTCGAGCCCGAGCAGGGCGTGTACGACTGGTCCCAGGCCGACCAGCTCGTCGCGTTCGCCAAGACGAACGGGCAGCTCGTCCGCGGCCACACGCTCGTCTGGCACAACCAGCTGCCCGACTGGCTGACCACGGGCGTGGCCAACGGCTCGATCAGCACCGCGAAACTATGGGACCTGCTGCGTAGCCACATCATCACCGAGGTGTCCCGCTACCGTGGCCGGATCTGGCAGTGGGACGTCTGCAACGAGTTCTTCACCGACTCCAGCCCCTCGCAGCTCGACCCGGCTAACTTCTGGATCGCCGCGCTCGGGCCGGACGTCATCCCGCAGGCATTCCGCTGGGCCCACGAGGCGGACCCGCGCGCGCTGCTGTTCTACAACGACTACAACATCGGCGGCGAGGACGGCACCAACGCCAAGAGCGACGCCGCTTACGCGTTCCTCAAGAAGATGCTGGCCGAAGGCGTGCCGATCCACGGCGTCGGGAACCAGGGTCACCTGGACACCCAGTACGGCTGGAACCCGCGGCTGCTGCGGCAGGACCTGAAGCGGTTCGCCGGCCTCGGCTTGAAGGTCGCCATCACCGAGGCCGACGTGCGGACATTCGTCAACAACCCGGCCGACCAGGTGCCGACCGACAACCTGGCGCTGTTCGCGCAGCCGCATGAGTACTCGGAGATGCTCAAGGCGGCCCTCGCGGTGCCCGAGTGCATCTCGTTCACGGTCTGGGGCTTCACCGACTCGGATTCCTGGGTGCCCGGCACGTTCGCCGGCGAGGGTTACGCCGGGATCTACGACGTGCACCAGCAGCCCAAGGCGGCGTACTACGCCCTGCAGTCAGACCTCGCGCTGGCCGCCTGCGGGGCGCCGCACCGGGTGCGCACGTACATGCCACCCGCCTGACGGCCGGGCCAGGCCGGGCCGACAGGAGCGCTGGGAGTCGCCAGCGCTCCTGTCGGAAGACTGGGATCGTTACCTGATGCCGTAGAGGTGTTCGAGGGCGAGCTGGTCCAGCCGCTCATACCCCATGCCGCGGCGGCCGAGCGCGTCCGCGTCCACGCCCGCGTCCCGGACGTCCCGCCACGACTCCCCCGCCGCCAGCGTCG
>DASZKN010000320.1:0-8546 GCA_035552855.1 Trebonia sp.
CTGGGCCGCGACGATCTCCGCCTCGACCTGCTTCTCTATGCTAGGCCTCGGCTTGCCGGGCATCCACCGCAGCACCACGAGCCCGCCGAGGATCGCGATCGCGGCCGCGACGCTCGTCGTGAGCCGCATCGCGTCCACGAACGACACGTTGGCCGGGCCGAGCAGCGCCTGGCCCGCGTGGCCAAGCTGCTGGGCGACCGCCTGGGTGCCGGTGATCGACTGGCCGGCGACGCCCCGGGCCGCGGCCGGCAGCGGCGCCAGCGCCGGGGACAGGTGCGAGCGGTAGGACTCGGCCAGGATCGAGCCGAGCACCGCGACGCCGAGTGCCACCGCCACCTGGCGGGCGGTGTTGGTCAGCGCGCTGCCCGCGCCGGCCCGCTCGCGCGGCAGCACGTCCATGACCGCGGCGGTCGCGGCCGGCATGGCCACGCCGATGCCCGCGCCCTGGACGGCGAACGCCACGGCGAGGATCCAGATCGGCGAGGACGTGCCGAGGAAGGCATACGAGGCGATGGCGATCGCGTTCAGCAGCATGCCGCCGACGCCCACCGCCCGCGCGCCGTACCGGCTGACCAGGCTGGCGCTGCGCGGCGCGGCGATGAACTGGCCGACCGCGAACGGCACCGTGAGGAGCCCGGCGTCCAGCGGGCTGTAACCACGGACGTTCTGGAGGTAGAAGCTCGTGAAGAAGTACACGCCGCCCATCCCGAAGAACAGCAGCGCGATCGCGCCGACGCTCGCCGACAGGCGACGGTCCTTGAACAACCGCACGTCGAGCGACGGGTGGCTGACCCGCGTCTCCCACCATGCGAACAAGGCGAGGACGACGAGGCCGCCGAGCAGCGGGCCGAGCACCGGGGCGCTCGTCCACGAGTCGCCGTTGCCGCCCTGCACGATCCCGTACACGAGCAGCACCAGGCCGACGATCGAGCCGAGCACGCCGACGTAGTCGATCCGGCCGCGCTCGGGGTTGCGCGATTCCGGCACGAGCAGCAGGGCGGCGAGCGCGCCCGCGACCGTGACCGGCACGTTGATCAGGAAGACCGAGCCCCACCAGAAGTGCGCGAGCAGCACGCCGCCGAGCACCGGGCCGATCGCGACGCCGATGCCCACGGCGGACGCCCAGATGCCGATCGCCCGGGCGCGCTCCTGCGGCTCGAAGACGTTGGCGATGATCGACAGCGTCTGCGGCATCACCGCGGCGCCGCCGAGGCCCATCGCGGCGCGGGCGGCGATGAGCTGGTCCGGGCTGCCCGAGTAGGCGGACAGCAGCGAGCCGATGCCGAACAGCGCCAGGCCGATCATCAGCATCCGCTTGCGGCCGATCCGGTCGCCGAGCACGCCAAAGGTGAACAGCAGTCCCGCGAACACCAGCGTGTAAGAGTTGATCGCCCATTCCAGCGAGCTCTGGCTGGCCCCGAGGCCGCCGTCCCGCACTGGCTCCGCGATCGTCTTCAGCGCGACGTTGAGGACTGTGTTGTCGATGACGATGGCCAGCAGCCCGACGATGAGGACGCTGAGGATCACCCAGCGCCTGCGTTGAATCGTCTGTGCATCCATCAAACCCATGGGTCCCTTCATGGACTCTGCGAAAAAAGCTCTACACACGGGCCTCACGGCCGCACTATCGATACGGAACCGTTCCGTATCGGAATCTATTCCGGGGCCGCTGAAGGTTTCTGCGCGCTAGGTTTCCGCGCGCTACAGCGTGACGTCCGCCTGGCGGAGTTCACCAGTCGCCGGGTTGATGAGCAGCGACAATGTGACAGTGGCGTGTACGCCGGTGAGCTCGGCGGCCGCGAACGCGGCGCCGTCGCCGGCCTGGAAGGCGCCCGGCCGGCAGTCGCCGGCCCAGGCGGCGGCCATCCGCAGCCGACGGCTCAGCAGCGTCGTGTCCACGCCGGGGGCCACCGGGATGGCGGCCGGCCAGTCCGCGGCGCCGCCGTTCATCCAGCCGAGGACCGCGTCGAGGGCTTTCGCGAGGGCGGAACCGGGCGCCGGCGGCACCGCGATCAGCATCGACTGCACGCGCGGCGGCCGCTGCGGGCTGAGCTGGATCTGCGCCTGCACGGTGCCGTGCGCACCGGTCAGCCACCACCGGCGGTGCGCCGGCGTGTCCGACTCCGGCGCGCGCGTGTCCGACGGGCGGAACTCGCCGATCCGCGACCGGACCAGTTTGAGCGCGTGCCGCCGTTCCGCCCACGGGGCGTCGAGCGCCACGTTCTCGGTGCACAGCGCGTCCGCGGCCGTGTCGTCCCAGGACGCGAACAGCGCGCTCACCGCGTCCTGCGCGGCAACGGTCTCCGGCCAGGCCCCGCCGGATTGGTCACCAACGCGGCCGCCGGCGGCAACGCGGTCGCGCGCCGGGGCCAGGGCCACGTGGCTGGCGGGCGATGACGGCACGATCGTCTCCAGGATCAGCCCGGCAAGCCAGGACATCGACGCGTACGTGCCGTTCCCGAGCGCGATCACGCCGAGCCCGGTCGGCAGGTGCCAGCGCATGTTGCTGCCGAACCCCGGATAGCCGCCGCTGTGGGTCACGATCCGCCCGACCGCGGAGTCCTCGTCCACGAACAGCCCGAACCCGTAGTATCCCGGCTGGACCGGGCCGCCGCCGGGCAGCCGCACCGGCGCCTTCCAGCCGGTCACGGCCTGCGGCAGCTGCATCTCCCGGCGGGCGGCCCGGCGGAGAGGATGGCCGTCGCCATGGTCGCCATGGTGGCCGCGGTCGTCATGGTCGCCTGGGGGGAACGCCCGCGCGAAGCCGTGCACCCACGTCGCCAGGTCCCGCACGGTGCTGTACACGCCGCCCATCGGCGCGAACGCCCCGTACGGTTCGTACGGCACCGGCATCCACTTGCCGCCGGAGCGCCGGTAGCCCTGCGCCAGGTTGGCCTCGGCCGACGGCGGGGTTCCCGCCGCCGCGGCGGCGGGCGCGCTCACACCGCCGAACTCCTCCGCCGTGTACCCCGTACGCGCCATCCCCAGCGGCGCGAGCAGCCGCGTCCGCACGAACTCGGAGTACTCCGAGCCGGACGCGGCCGTGATGATCCGTCCCAGGATCGCGTAACCCATGTTGGAGTACTCGAAGCGCGTCCCCGGCGCCCAGTTGAACGACACCCCGCCGGCCAGCAGCGCGCCGAAGTCGACGGCCGGCAGGCCCTGCTGCCGGTCGCCCCACGGGTCGTCGGTCGGGAACCCGGCGGTCATCGTCAGCAGGTGCCTGATCGTCACCCGGTCCGCGTCCGGCGTGACCGGCGGCCAGTCGGCCAGTTCCGGCACGTACTTCTCCGCCGGGTCGTCCAGGGCCAGCAGCCCGTCGTCCCGCAGCAGCAGGACCGACGAAGCGGTGAAGCTCTTCGACATCGACGCGATCCGGAACACCGTCTCCGCGTCCGGCGGGGGGCCGCCGGCGACCCGCGCGCCGAACCCCGCCGCGTGCACCAGGGCACCGTCGCGGACGATCCCGTAGGAGATCGCGGGCGCGGCGCCCCGGGCGAAGTAGCCGGCCACGATCGCGTCCGCGGCCGCCAGGTCAATCGAGAAATCACTTGACACCCGATTAGTCTCGCACGCCCTTAGCGTGCGATTATCGAGTGTCCGGGTACGCCACTGGGGCGACTCGAGGCTCTGGAGGTTCGACGATGTCGTCAGCACAGTCTGTGCAGTCAGCACGGCAGGCAGCACGGGGGCAGGCCGAGCCGCTGTACGGGGGCAAGCGCAGCGGCCGGGTCACGGTCAGGGACATCGCCGCCGCGAAGGCCCGCGGCGAGAAGTGGCCGATGCTCACCGCCTACGACGCGCTCACCGCGGGGATCTTCGACGAGACCGGGATCCCGGTACTCCTGGTCGGCGACTCGGCGGGCAACGTGGTCTTCGGCTACGACACCACGGTCCCGGTCACCGTGGACGACCTGATCCCGCTCACGGCCGCGGTCGTCCGGGGCACGAAGCGGGCGATGGTGGTGGCGGACCTGCCGTTCGGCTCGTATCAGGCGTCGCCGACCGCCGCGCTGGAGACCGCCGTCCGGTTCATGAAGGAAGCGGGCGCGCACGCGGTCAAGCTCGAGGGCGGCACGCGGGTCGCGCACCACATCGAGGAACTCGTCGCCGCCGGCGTCCCGGTCATGGGGCACCTGGGCCTGACCCCGCAATCGGTATACGCGTTCGGCGGGTTCCGGGTGCAGGGCCGTGGCGAGGACGGCGAGCGGCTGCTGCACGACGCCAAGGCGCTCGAGGCCGCGGGCGCGTTCGCGGTCGTGCTCGAGGGCATCCCGGCGGCGCTCGGCGCGCGCATCACCGAGGCGCTGCGTGTCCCGACGATCGGCATCGGCGCCGGCCCGGACTGCGACGCGCAGGTCCTGGTGTGGCAGGACATGGCCGGGCTCTCCCCCCGCTCACCGAAGTTCGCCAAGCGCTACGCCGACATCGCCGCCACCCTCCGCGCCGCCGCGGCGGAATACGCGGCGGATGTCGCCGCGGGCACATTCCCGTCCGACGAGTACAGCTACCGTTGAACCTTTTCCCTTAACGGCAGTGGTGCCTGTCGTCGCCATTGCCCGTGCATCTTTGTCCGCGCCGTTGCACCATGGATAGATGGACGCGGATCAGGTGGCTACGCTGCGTGCGCTGCTCGCGAACTCAAGCTGGCTGGAGCGGGCCGGGGTGCTCGGCAAAGCGCTGCGCACGTCGACGAAGACGCCCGGCGGCCTGCTCGTGGTGGGCACGCCCGCCGAGGAGCCGTGGCATCTGACGGCGCACCTGGACGAGGAAAGCCGGCTGTCCGGGATCGCGGAGCTGACGCCGACGCTGGTGCGGTGGTCACCGCCGCCGGGCGCGCCGCCCCACCTGGCCGTGGGGCTGTCCCGGCTGGAGGCGGCGCGGCGGGGCGAGACGCTGTTCGTGGTCGCGGAGGACGCCGCGCCGGCCCCGCTGCTTGAGCGGGTGAACGACGCGCGGCACGTGGGCGCGACGATCCTCGCGCTCGACGGCGGCGACCCGGAACTGGACGAACTCGCCCACGAGTTTTTGTCGCTCCCGGGCGGGCGGCCGCTCCCGGGGGGAGCACCCCCCGGGATCCCCCAGCGTACGGGGGGCCTGCCCGTCCCCCCGTACCCCCCTGGCCTCGTGACGTTCGACGGCGCACAGCACCTGGTGTCCGCCGCGGCCGGCATCCGCGACGAGACGCTGACGGGTGGCGGCCGCTCGACGGGCCGCGGCGTCCGCGCGCTGCGCGGGCGGCTGGCCCGCCTCCTCGACGCGGTCAGCGGCCCGACCGCGTAACGGCGTCCGCTCGCGGCTAGTCCAGGGAGAGGACCATCGTCGGGCGCTCGATGACGTGGTCATCGCGCAGCGGGCGGACCGCGGTGCCGATCGCGAAGAACTCCGTCGTGTGCGAGCCCCACGTGTGGCTGTGCTGGCGAAGCTGGACCCCGACGATGCCCTCGGAGTGCAGCGCCTCCGCCTCGGCCTGCATGCGGGACATCGCCAGTTCGCGAGCGTCGTAGAGCGCCTGCGTGAACTGCTCGATCTCCACGTTGCGGCCGATGTTGCCGAGCTTGGTGCCCATCCGCTGGTGCGCGATGTGGTACACGCACGTCCCCATGACCATGCCGAGCGGCGCGTAGCCCGCGCGGATCAGCGTCCAGAAGTCCTGGCCGGACAGGTCCGAGGTGAACGGCTGGTTCTTGTTGTTCCGCCAGTTGCTCACCCCGCCGCCGCCGGCGCCCGGCTCGGCCTTCACCGCCGTGCCGATCGCGATGAACTCCGCGATGTCCGCGCCGAATTCCTTCATCTCCACATCCAGCCGCACGCCGACGATCCCGTCGGCGCCGAGCGCGTTGGCCTCGGCCTCCATACGGGTCATCGCCAGCTCGCGGGCGTGGTACATCGCCTGCGAGAGCACGTCGAGCTCCTGGTTCTTGCTCCAGCGCGCGATCTGAAGGCCAACGTGGTAGATCGACGAGCCGAGCACCAGCCCGAGCGGCCTGAAGCCCGCCTCGCGGACCAGCAGGAACTCGTTCACCGAGAGGTCGGAAGTGAAGATCGAGCCGGCCTTGCCCGGCCTCAGTTCCGCGAGCCGCTTGATGGCGTCCTGCGGTACCCCGGCCACATTCAGCTCAGTCGCGTCGGTCATTTATGCGTCCTCACGTCTGTCGGGCGCGCTAGCGCCTGTTGGCCCCGATGTTTACCCGTGCCGCCTGGCGGCGCTGCGGGTCAAGCGACATGATGGCGAGGGAGGACCCCCGCCGCTCGTTACGAGTCGAGAAGCGGACGATCGCGGTGCCGATGTTCGTCGCCTCGGCCACGTGGTCGCGGCCGCCTTCCTGCGCCGGGCACTCCCGTTCCCGCACCCGCAGGTCCATGTCGGCGACGACCACGCCCTCTCCGCCGATCCGCTTCACGTCGGCCGCGAGCTGCTGCCGGGCGTCGTGGCGCGCGTCGTTGACCAGCTCGGTGAAGCCGTTGACCTCGGCGTTGCCCGCACCCCAGCGGGTCTGCCCGACGGTCCGCCAGTCGTCGTGGCGCGCCGCGATCGAGATGCCGAGCGCCAGCCCGGCGGGCATCCAGCCCTTCATCACGAGCTTGGCGAAGTCCTGTCCGTTCAGGTCAGACGTGAACGGGTGCTTCAGCGGCGGCGCGCCGGGCGCCCGGATCGCGGTGCCGATCGCCTTGAACTCCAGGCCGCCGGCCGGGAACGGGCCGATCGTCAGCCGCACGCCGACCACGCCGTGCCCGCCGAGTTCCGTGCACTCGGCGACCATCCGCCTGATCGCGGTGCGCCGCGCCTTGTACAGCGTCTCCACCATCGGCCCGAACGAGCCGTAGCCGCCCCGGCTCGACACCTGCGTGCCCGCGGCCGGCGCCCACGCCAGGGAGTAGCTCCCCCACGCTCCCGGGCAGCCGTACCCGCCGGTGTAACCGACGTTGTAGACCGCCGCCCCGAGCACTTGGCCGACCGCCTCGAACCCGGTCGAGCGGATCGCGGCGAACTCGTCGGACGAGAGCGCCGAGCCCCACGTCCCGGTGCGCCGGATCTCGGCCATCCGGGCTTCGGCGGCCGCAGGCAATTCGTTGCTCACAACACTTAGCCTAGCCCTAGGCGCAAGCTTCCGGGGCTAGGCTTAACGGCCGCCTGACAAGGCGGCGCGGTCAGTCCCGCGAGTCCCATTCCTGGTTGCGCTCGCGGACCTTGTCGAGAGCGTGAGCTGCCTCTTCGCGGCTCGGATACGGGCCAAGCAGGTCCTTGCCCGCGCATGGCGTGTCGACGGGCTCTACCGTGTTGTGCTTGGTGCAGAACCACCACTGCTCGCTGGAGTTGGCCATGCAGACTAGACTCGCAGGACATGGCCACTTTGCTCTACCCGGGTCGCATTTCGCCTACCCGGCAGGTCCCCGCTAGCATCGTCCGCCCCGAGTACGTGGGCAAAAAGCGCCCCGCCCTCGGCGAGCCCGATGTGAAGGACGCGGACACGATCGCGCGCATGCGGGTGGCCGGCAAGATCGCGGCCCAGGCCCTCGAAGAGGTCGGCAGGCACGTCAAGCCCGGTGTCACCACCGACCACCTGGACCAGGTCGGGCACGACTTCCTCGTGTCGCACGGGGCCTACCCGTCGACGCTGGGCTACCGCGGCTACCCCAAGTCGCTGTGCACCTCGCTGAACGAGGTCATCTGCCACGGCATACCCGACGACACCGTGATCCGCGATGGCGACATCGTCAACATCGACATCACGGCGTACATCGACGGCGTGCACGGCGACACGAACGCCACGTTCCTCGCCGGTGCCGTCGACGAGGAGTCGCGGCTGCTCGTCGAGCGCACGCACGAGGCCATGATGCGCGGCATCAGGGCGGTGCGGCCAGGGCGGCAGCTCAACGTCATCGGCCGCGTCATCGAGTCGTACGCCAAGCGGTTCGGCTACGGGGTCGTGCGGGACTTCACCGGGCACGGGATCGGGACGACGTTCCACTCCGGCCTCGTCGTGCCGCACTACGACAACCCGGAAAACGACTTCACGATCGAGACGGGCATGACGTTCACGATCGAGCCCATGCTGACGCTCGGGACGATCGCGTATGACGTCTGGCCCGACGGCTGGACCGCGGTGACCAAGGACCGCAAGCGCACGGCGCAGTTCGAGCACACCATCCTCGTCACCGAGGACGGTCACGAGATCCTCACGCTGGCGTAGGGCCGCCAGTCACTGTGGGCGAGTTCGAATTCGACGCCGCCACGCGGCTGACAGGTGACGGCCCGGCCTTCACGGCCGAGCTTTCCGACCGGTGGAGCGGCATGGCCGGCGTCAACGGCGGCTACATGCTCGCGCTGCTCACCCGCGCGATGGGCCGGGTGGCGACGTTCCCCGACCCGCTCGTGATCTCGGGGTTCTACTTGCGGCCCGGTTCGCCCGGCCCGGCGGACATCGCCACGGAGGTCATCCGCTCCGGCCGCACCACCGCGTTCACCCAGGCCGGCCTCTGGCGGGACGGCAAGGAGGCGGTCCGGGCCACCGCCGCGTTCACCGACCTGGACAAGTCGGGCG
>DASZKN010000321.1:0-3628 GCA_035552855.1 Trebonia sp.
GTGTCCGCCCGCCCGCACCCAGCGCTGGCCGTCACAGCCCGTGGCACCCGAGCCGGTCCCGGCGAACACCACGATCCCCGGGGCGCCGCCGAACGCGCCGAGCCACGCCGTCTCGCCGTCGCCGGTGATGTACACCCGGCAGCCAGCGCGGGCGGCCAGCGCCCGGGCGAGGCTAGCGGCGTCCGCGGCGGTCCTGAGGCCCGGCATGCCGATGCCGGCCGCCGTCACCCCGGACGGGATCAGGCCGCCTAGCCGCTCGGCCAGGCCCGTGCTCAGCAGCGCGTTCATCGGGGGCGCGGCGACGCGGCCGCTCAGTTGCCGTTCAGCCAAGAGCACTACTCTGGTCGCACTGCCGCCGGCGTCGATGCCGAGGAAGTGCCCCGGCGGGGGCGCGGGGATGCCCGGCGGAAGAACGTCTGGCTGACCGGCCGCCTGAGGCGGAGGGGGCATGTAACTCATGTACGGATTCTTTCTCGCTCGTGTAATATCGTAACAATCATGACCGTCTCTCCTGACGAGCCGAGCGCGGCCACCGCGGATGCTGTCCCAGCGTCCTCCTTCGAGCTCTCATCTCACCTCGGTAACGGGCTATCCGGTGATCTTGCCGCACCGCCGACCGAGCAGCGCAACCCCCGGACCCTCGACATCGATGTCCTGCCGACGCTCGACGTGCTCCGGCTGCTCAACGCCGAGGACCAGAGCGTGCCCGGCGCGGTCGGTCGGGTGCTCGGCGCGCTAGCCCTCGTGGTCGACGAGGCGGCTGACAGGGTGCGCCGCGGGGGGTGCGTGCACTACTTCGGCGCCGGCTCATCGGGCCGGATCGCGATGCTGGACGCGACCGAACTCGTGCCGACGTTCGGCATGGAGCAGGGGATGGTGGTCGCCCACCTGGCCGGCGGCGCCGACGCGATGATCCGCGCGGTGGAAGGCGCCGAGGACGACGAGGCGCTCGGCGCCGCGGCCGCGGGCGCTATCGGCCCGCTGGACACGGTCATCGGGCTGAGCGCGAGCGGCCGGACCCCGTACGTGGCGGGCGCGCTGTCGGCGGCGGCCGCGCGCGGCGCGTTCACCGCCGTCATCACCAGCAACCCCGGGTCGCCGCTGCTGTCGCGGGCCGAGGTCGCGATCGTCCCCGAGACCGGGCCCGAGGCCATCGCGGGCTCGACCCGGATGAAGGCGACCACGGCGATGAAGCTCGTCTTGAACAGCTTCTCGACCGCGCTCATGGTGCGGCTCGGCAAGACCTACTCGAACCTGATGGTCGAGGTCAGCGCCACCAACATCAAGCTGCGCGACCGTAAGGTGCGTATCCTGCGGGAAGCGACCGGCGCGGACCGGGAGACCTGCGCGGCCGCGCTCGGCGCCGCCGACGGCGACTTGCGGGTGGCGATGATCATGCTGCTGGCCGGCGCCGGGGCGACGGCGGCGCGGGACGCGCTCGGCCGGGGCGGCGGCGGCGTGCGCGGGGCGCTCACCGTGCTCGGGGCCGCTCCGGCCCCCTGACGGCCCGCTGACCTCCGCGGGCGGTCGCCTGTCGGCCGCTTACGGTCGCTCGCCCGTCGCCAGCCGAGACGCCGCCTGTTACATTTGCGTAAAGAAATCCCACGTCAGAGGCGTTTATCGTAAGATCTTTGCATGAAGACTCGGCGACACGAAACTATTTGCCGATGAGTGCGCGACAGGACTGGCGAGACGGCGTCTTCGCTCTGCTCGGCACGGCGTTCGACCGTAACGACGCCGTGCTCGAAGACGTGGCCAATGCGCTCGCGACGGCTATCGGCGACGGGAAGACCATATACGCGTTCGGCGCGGGTCACTCCATCACGCTCGTCAACGAGATGTACCGGCGGGCCGGCAGCCTCAAGACGATGCACCCGGTCTGGAACGTCGAGATGACCGCGCGCGGTCCCGGCGTCGACGAAGACGCGCTCGGCGTACTCGAGAACAAGGCGGGCTACTACCGGGAGCTCACCGACGGCCTGCCCTGGGGGCCGGGTGACGTCTGCTGGGTGGTCTCCAACTCGGGCCGCAACGTCCTCGTGGTCGAGTTCGCCCAGGAGGCCAAGCGCAAGGGCGTTACCGTGATCGCGCTGACCTCCGTCCCGCATTCCACCGCGGTTCCCGCGGCGCCGGGCTTGCCCAAACTGCTCGACATCGCCGACTATGTGCTCGACAATTGCGGTCGTCTCGGTGACGCCTCGCTCGCCGTCGCCGGCGTCAGCGAGCCGATGGCGCCCACGTCGACCGTGGTCGGCGCCACCCTCATCCATGCCGCCTGGGTCGGTGCCGCGGAACTGCTGGCCGCGGCCGGGAAGCCGCCCGAGGTATGGGCCAGTGCCAACAAGGGGCCGGCTGTGGCCGGTCCGGATAGTCCGGGAAACTCTTAACCACCAAAAGTCCCTTAAGGAGCAGCGCATGATCGCTGGAAAGCTCCGGCATAGCAAGCTGAGAACCGCCGCCACCGCCACGCTGGCGGTCGGAGTCGCGGCCGTCGTGGCGGCCTGCTCGAGCGGCGGGTCGGGCGGGTCGGGCGGGTCGGGCGCGTCCGGTTCGTCCGGCGGCAAAGTCTCGGGTTCCGTCAAGATCATCACCTGGGTCAACCCGCCCGCCGTCACCGCGCTCACCGCGATTGACAAGGAATTCGAGCAGAAGTACCCGGGCGTCAAGGTCACCCTGCAGACCGCGGCGAACGTGAACGGCCCGTACCAGACGCTGCTGCAGCAGACGGTCAACTCGGGCAGCGCCGACATCGTCACGGCCAACACGCCGTTCCAGCCGCTGCCGCTGAACGCGACGCGGTCGAACGAGACGCCGATCCAGTACTGGACGACGGCGGGCGCGTTCGCGCCGCTGAACGGCCAGTCCTTCCTGAACGACTACACCTCGGCCGCGCAGGCCGCGGAGACCTACCAGGGGAAGACCTACGGCCTGGTCTCCGGTGAGTACCAGGAAGGCGTCTTTTACAACAAGCAGGTCTTCGCGAGGTACAACCTGACCCCGCCGACCACGTACAGCCAGTTCCTGGCGCTGTGCTCGAAGCTGAAGTCGCACGGCGTACAGCCGCTGTACACCGCCCTGGGCAACGTCGGCGCGGTCTACCTGCAGTTCGAGTACTACGAGATGATGACCGACCTGATGTACCCGAGCGCACCGGGCGGCGACCTCGCCACGGACCTGATGAAGGGCACGGTCAAGTGGACCGACCCGAACTTCATCAAGGGCATGAACGAGGAAAAGACGATAGCCCAGTACCTCGAGCCGAACTACACCGGCGTTCCCTGGGAGTCCATGCCGGGTAACTTCGCCAAGGGCGACGCGGCGATGCTGCTCGACGGGTCCTGGGACCTGGCGTCCGTCCAGCAGGCGAACCCCAAACTGCAGGTCGGCTACTTCCCGCTGCCGTTCAGCAACACCGCCGCGGACAATCAGGCCTACGCGCAGGACGACCTGACGTTCTCGGTGCTGAACTCCTCGCCGAACAAGGCGGCCGCGATGAAGTGGCTGGCGTTCTACTCCAGCCCGTCGGTGTACGCGCAGTACGTGAAGATCACCGGCATCTCGCCGAGCCAGGCGGGCGGTACGTTCAACGGGTACGCAGCCGACGTGATGGGGTCGTGGTTCGGCAAGG
>DASZKN010000322.1:0-9468 GCA_035552855.1 Trebonia sp.
ATCAAGATGCCCGGGGTGAACGGCCTGGAGATCGCCAGCGTCCTCCGTCAGTTCGCCGCGCCGCCGGCCGTCGTGATCGTGACCGCCTACGAGGAGTACGCGGTGCGCGCGTTCGACGTGGGCGCGTGCGACTACCTGCTCAAGCCGGTGGCGCGTGCCCGGCTGGGCGCGGCGCTCGACCGCGCGCTGACCCGAGGGGGCGCGCCGCGCGGCGCGCCCCCGGGCGGCTACAGCGCGGGCTATATTCCGGGGCTCGCCGTCGGGCGGGTCAGCGGGGGCTACCCCAACGACGATCCGACGGCCACCATCCCGGTGGAAACCGGCGGCCGGACCCGGTTCGTGTCGCGTGAGTCGGTGCGCTGGGTGGAGGCGCAGGGCGACTACGTGCGGCTGCACATGGCGGATGGCGAAGCACATCTGGTTCGGATGCCGATTTCCAGGCTGTCGGAAATGTGGGCGGATTACGGATTTATCCGGATACACCGAGGCTATCTAGTACCGTTCAAGCACGTCACCGAGTTCTCCGCGGTCGGCGGCAGCCATTCGGTCACTGTCGCGGGTCACGCGCTGCCGGTCAGTCGCCGGCACGTACGGGACTTGCGGGACAGAATTCTCCGGGCCGGCTGGCGGTCTTAGGTCCGCCGCTCGTCGCGCGGTATCGACCGTTTGTCGTCGGTGGATCGCCGCTCGTCGCAGCCGCGTGCTTGCTTGTCGTATGCAAACCTGTTGCGCAAGCGGGCTGCGTAGGTTCTGAGGTGGGCACGGGGCGGGATCGCTCCATGGGCGGGGTGCTGCGGGAATGTCTTTCCGGGAGGGCACGGGATGTCTGTCACGCAGTCAGCCAGGTCTGCCAGCGGGCGGGTCAGCGCTTATGAGGTCGTTCACGCGAGCCGGGAGTTTCAGAGCCTGCGGCGGCACTTCGGCGAGTTCGTCGTGCCGGTCACCGTGCTCTTCCTCGGCTGGTATTTCCTCTACGTACTCTGCGCGGCGTTCGCGCCAGGGTTCATGAGCACCAGATTGTTCGGCGAGGTCAACGTCGGGTTGTGCCTCGGCCTTTCCCAGTTCGTGGTGACTTTCGTGGTCACGGCCTGGTACCTGCGGTGGGGCAGGCGGAAGTTCGACTCTCAGTCTGAGCGGCTGCGCGGACGGCTTGAAGAGGGGCGTACGCGTTGACTGGGCATTCCGCTGTGCAGGCCGGGCATTTCGGTACCGCGCCCGGCGTCCGCGCCCTGGCGTCCGGCACCGTCGGCGACCCGGCCGTTAACATCGCGATCTTCGCGTTCTTTGTCATCGTCACCCTGGTCATCGTGGTGACGGCCGCCGGCACGAATAAGAGCACCAGCGACTACTACGCCGGCGGCCGGAACTTCACGGGCTGGCAGAACGGCATCGCCATCGGAGGTGACTACCTGTCCGCCGCGTCGTTCCTTGGCATCGCCGGCCTCATCGCGCTCTACGGCTACGACGGCTTCCTTTACTCCATTGGCTTCCTGGTCGGCTGGCTGCTCGTTCTGCTGCTGGTCGCCGCCCCGCTGCGGAACACCGGCCGCTACACCACGGCGGACGTGTTCGACCTGCGGCTGCGGAACACCAAGGTGCGGGCCGCCGCGGCGCTCGCGACGCTGATCATCAGCCTGTTCTACCTGCTGGCGCAGATGGCCGGCGCCGGCAGCCTCGTCAGCCTGCTGCTCGGCGTGAGCGGCACGGCGGGGCAGGCGATCGTGGTCGCCGTGGTCGGCGCGGCCATGCTCTCCTACGTGCTGATCGGCGGCATGAAGGGCACCACCTGGGTGCAGATCATCAAGGCCGCGATCCTCGGGATAGGGACCGTCATCATCACCCTGTGGGTGATGGCCAGGTCCGGGTTCAACTTCTCCGGCCTGCTCGCGCGCGCCGCCGGCGCCAGCCCGGCCGGCAAGGCGGTGCTTGGCCCGGGACTGCTGTACGGCGGCAGCACCACCGCGCATTTCAACTTCATCTCGCTGTCGCTGGCACTCGTGCTCGGCACGGCGGGCCTGCCGCACCTGATCATGCGCCTCTACACAGTGCCGAACGCCCGGGAGGCGCGCCGCAGCGTCGTCTGGACCATCTGGCTGGTTGGCATCTTCTACGTCTGCACGCTAGTGCTCGGGTTCGGCGCGATGTGGCTGGTGGGTGGCAAGACGATCCTGGCCGCGCCCGGCAAGGGCGACTCGGCGGTGCCGTTGCTCGCCTACAAGCTCGGCGGGACACTGCTGATGGGCGGTGTGGCGGCGGTGGCCTTCGCGACGATCCTCGCGGTAGTGGCCGGCCTGACGATCACGGCCAGCGCCTCGTTCGCGCACGACGTGTACGCCGGGGTGTTCCGCCGGGGCGAGGCCGACCCGCGCGCTGAGGTCCGGGTCGCACGGCTGACCGCGGTGGTGATCGGCATCATCGCCGTCATCGGCGGCATCGTTGCCCGCAACGTCGACGTGGCGTTCCTGGTGTCGCTCGCGTTCGCGGTGGCCGCGTCCGCGAACCTGCCGACGATCTTGTATTCGCTGTTCTGGAAACGGTTCACCGCCCGCGGCGCGCTGTGGAGCATCTACGGCGGGCTTATCATCTCGGTAGGCCTGATCATCTTCTCGCCGGTGATCTCCGGCTCCCCTGGAGGTTCCAGTCCGTCGCTGATCACCGATCCGCACATCAACTTCGCGTTCTTCCCGCTGGAAAACCCGGGGATTGTGGCAATCCCGCTGGCATTCTTCCTCGGGTGGCTAGGATCGGTTACCGACCGTGAGCAAAGTGACCACGCTAGGTTCGCCCGGATTCAGGTGCGTGCGCTGACCGGCGTGGGTGCGGAGCGGAGCAGTCGCGGCTGACCGCCGCGGCCGCGGTCACGGCTGACGGGATACTCAGCGGAGAGGAGCATGCAGCATGACCAGCGAACTTATCCGCGACAACCCGGCCGATGCCGGGCAGCCGCCCCTCGATCCCGCCCTGCTGCAGGTTATTCGGCCGTCGGCTAGCAGGCTGGCGAACATCGAGGGCACGTTCGTCCAGTTGCTGCACGAGGACATCGAGGGCCTCGTACGGCAACTGCCGGGTACCGGCAGGCCGTTCTGCGAGCGAATGGTCCGCACGGTCCTCTGGACGGTGCTCGCCGACCAGCCGCCGAACGCGATCTTCGAGGGCCTGTACTGGCTCGGCTCGACGAACCAGGCGGAGGGCTTCCCCTCGTCCGAGTACGTGACGGTGGCTCATGCCCTGGTGCGCGTCGTGCGCGAGATGTCCGCGGAACGGTGGACATCGACGACCGGTTCGGCCTGGATCCAGTTCTTCATGTGGATGCAGCCGTACGTGCTAGCCGCCGCGCAGCAGGTCGCCGCGCAGCAGGAGGCGGCGCGGCGAGCGGCCGCCGCGCAGCAGGAAGCTGCTCGGCGGCGCGCGTTCGATCAGGTCTCGCGCCGGCCGTCCACTCAGCGGGGGGCCGCAGACGTCGACGTGACGGCGGTCGCCGGGATGCTCGACGACGAAGACGACGACGAAGACGACGGCCCCGGCTACGGGCAGATCATGATGGGCATGACGCTGAACAACCGCCGCGACGACCAGTAACGGTCCTTTCGCGGTTAACCCTTACTCCTCGTCGGGCGGCAGCAGCCCGAAGATCAGGCCGGTCAGCTCGTTGCCGATCCACTCGAGCTGCGGCCAGCGTGTGCGGGCTGACCAGTAGTGCATGACGTCGTCGTCCGTCACGAAGGCCACGGCCATGTGCAGGACCTTGCCGTCGTGCAGCGCTTCCGCGCGGTTCAGCCGCTCGCGGAGGGCGAGGATGCGCGTGGCCCGGTCCCGGCCGCGCCGCCAGCGCAGTTTCTTGCGCCCGTCCGTCCCCTTGTACATGCGGCGCAGCTCGCGCAGCAGTTCCTTATCGGTGCGGAAGCGGTCGAGCGCGCGGTTCGGAAAGGCCCGGAACCTGTCACCTTCCACCACGTAGAGCCGGGGCGGCTTCGTCGCGACGATCAGGTCGCACAGCTTGTCAAAGGGCATCCGCGCGGACAGGTCCACGATCCGGCCGCCGGCCGGTATCCCGGGGACCACGGTGAACTGATGCTCATCGATGAGTTCCCGGAGCCGCTCGAGCAGCGGGCCGAGGTCGTTGTGCTCGCTCGCGGTCATTGTCAGGAAACGGCCACTTTGGTCATGCCCAAGAGCGTACGCAGCAGGCACTGCCGTGCATAGAGCACCGGGTCTGCTGGCCTCGGCCGCGGCCCGCTGCTTCCGCGCCGCTCCGGCGCCGCTACGGCGCGGCTACCTGCCGCGGGACGGGCGGGTTAATTACCGCGGCCACCGCGGTCACCGCGGTCACCGCAGTTCCATGATCGAGTAAGAATTCTGCATTCCGTAGAGTTTTTGCAGCTATGCGATAAATTCTCTTCGTCTAGCACAAAGTCTTCGCTCTGGCGTCACGGTTGTAGGGGTGTTAGATAGGCTTTTGCTGTCTCGTACGGCTGGTTATCCTTCCCGCGGGTTGCCGCCGAAGCATGTATTGCTATCAATATAGATCTTCTTCGATTCGCTGGAGAAGCTTTGCGCGTGCCCCCGCCTCGCCGCGAACTGGCCCAGCGGCCGTCCCGTGGCCCGGCTATGTCCGCCTGCCCCCTGCCCGCGAGGACCTGACCGAATGTCAGCACATCTTTCCACTGAGCCCGTCCAGCCCGGAAAAGAGCGCTCGGCGGCTGCCCGCGCGCTGACGGCCTGCGTGATCTCGGTGATCGTCACCGGCGCCTGCCTGACGGCCGCGCTGCTGGCCGCGTCGAAGTCGGCGCTGGCGCTCGTCGCCGGCGGCGGTGCCGCCGCCGCCGGCGTGATCGTCATAGCCGTCACGGCCGCGGTCTACTACGCCGAGAGCGCTCGCCGCTCGGTCGCGCGTGCCGCCCGCGCGGATCGTGAGGTCGGCCGGCTCGAGCGCGAGTTCGTCGAGCTCGCGCGGGACACACTGCCGCAGCTGGCGCAGCGAGTCAGGGCGGGCGCCGACGCCGAGTCCGCGCTCGCCGGGCTGGCCGGCCAGGCCAGCGGCCCGGTGCGGAGCCTGCTGGCCTCCGTGCAAGGCGTGCTCGCCGACGCGCTCGGCGAGGCCGCCGTCGGGCAGCGCGACGCCGCTATCGCGGCGGCGGACCGCGCGACCGTCGAGGCCGAGGCCGAGACCATGGCCAGCACGACGGTGCCGGCGGCGATCAGCCGGCTCAGGTCCGGCGAGTCCGCGGACACGGTGCTCGCGGAGCTGAACCAGCCCAGCTCCCGCGTGCTGGCCGGCCTGCTGGACACGATGGTGAACGAGGTCGGCGCCGCCGAGCGCCGTGGCGCGTCCGCGATGTCCGCCTGCGCCAACGCGGCCGCCCGCGTTCAGGCGCAGACCACGCGGATGCTCTCCGAACTGCGGGAGATGGAACAGCGGCACGGCGATGACAAGGTCTTCGCGGACCTGATGGAGCTGGACCACCGCGTGTCCCAGATGGGCCGGCTCGCGGACAGCATCGCGCTGCTCGCCGGCGGTCGCTCCGGCCGCCGGTGGACGAAGCCGATCCCGATGGAAAGCGTCCTGCGCGGCGCCATGGGGCGGATCGACGCCTATCAGCGCGTGCGGCCGCACTCCACGAGCACGGCCGCGGTCGCGGGCTATGCCGCCGAAGGCGTGATGCACGCGCTCGCCGAGCTCATGGACAACGCGGCCGCCTTCTCCGCGCACGGCTCCGAAGTCCATGTCTACGTGGAGGACGAGGACGCCGGCGTGGTGGTCACGATCGAGGACAGCGGTCTCGGCATGCGCAAGCGCGAACGCACCCGCGCCGAAGGCCTTGTTGCCCAGCCGTTCGACCTCTCCACGCTGCCGGGAACGCGCCTCGGGCTGGCGGTCGTCGGCCGCGTCGCCACCCGGTACGGGCTGAGCGTCAACTTCCGGCCTTCCTCGCGCGGCGGCACCGGCGTGGTCGTGATGATCCCGCGCGCCCTGATCGCGCAGCCGCGGGCCGCGGCCGGCGAAGATTTCGGTGGCTACGCTCCCGCGGCCAGCGAACCGGAGCGGCCCGCCTTCCAGGAGACGGCGGACGTCGCCCGTGACGGCGACCCCGACCAGCCCGACGACCTGCCGGTCCGGCCACGCGGCCGCACGCTGGCGGCCGCGGCCCGGCCGCCAGCGGCTCCGGCCGCCGGCCAGCCGACGCGGGAGGCACGCACCGTGGGCTCGCGGTTCGCGGCGTTCCGCCAGGCGGGCCAGTCCGCGGGCACAGGCCCGAACGTGACCGCCGAACCGGCCGAGACCGCCGATCCCTCCGAGAGCACCGGCCTTTCCGCGAGCAGCGGCCCGTCCCCGGCCACGGGCTCGTCCTCGATTTGGGATGCATCGAATGACAACTGATGGGATGGCCATGACCACCGCAGAGTCCGCGCACGCCAAGGATCACGACCACGACCTGGACTGGCTGCTTGAGAACCTCAGGGTGCGGACGCCTTCGGTCCGCCATGTGCTCGTGCTGTCGAAGGACGGCCTCCGGCTGTGCTTCACCCAGGAACTCGACGTCGACAAGGCGGACCAGCTGTCGGCGATCGCCTCGGGCATCCAGAGCCTGTCGCTGAGCGCGTCGGCCGAGTTCGGGTCGGGACTCGGCTCGGGACAGTCCATGGCGGAATTCCCCGGCGGCGTGCTGCTGATCATCCCGGCGGGTGAGGGCGCCCACCTCGCCGTGGTCGCCGGCGAGGACGCGGACGTCGGGCTGATCGGCCACAACATGAGCGAGCTAGTTGAGCAGATCGGCGGCTACCTGACGGCGCCGCCGCGGCAGCCGCGAGCGAGCCAGGTGCCATGAGCCCCCGGGCCATCGATCGCGAGACCCCCGACCGGCTCTACACGGTCACCCATGGCCGCACGCTCGGGGATGATGATCCTTTTGACCTGGTCTCGCTGATCGTCAGCGAGCGCGACCCGGCGCCGGGAATGCAGTCCGAGCACGTCAGGATCCTGCGCACCTGCCGCCACCCGACGGCGGTCGTGGAGGTCTCGGCCGACCTCGGATTGCCGGTCAGCGTCGTGAAGGTCCTGCTGCTCGACCTCCTCGACACGGGAAGCATCACCGTTCGCCACCCCCTGGCCGGGCCGAACCGGAAGGCCGCCGCGCAGGGCCCGGCGGGCATGCAACTACCAGACCGCGAAATGCTGAAGCAGGTGCTCCTTGGGCTCCAGAAACTCTGACCCGGCCGATGACTCCCGCTCGCCGCTGCGGCAGACCGCCAGCCACGGGCTGAAGATCGTCATCGTTGGCGGGTTCGGCGTCGGCAAGACGACGATGGTGGGGTCGGTCAGTCAGATCCAGCCGCTGAGCACCGAGGAAGTGATGACGGAGGCGAGCCGCGGCGTCGACGACGACAGCCCGGTGCGGCAGAAGACCACGACGACGGTCGCCTTCGACTTCGGCCGCATCACGCTGGACACGGAAAACGTGCTCTACCTGTTCGGCGCGCCTGGCCAGGAGCGGTTCTGGTACCTGTGGGACCAGTTGTTCGCCGGCAGCCTGGGCGCGGTTGTGCTCGTGGACACGCGGCGGCTCAAAGACTCCTGGTACGCGATCGACCGTCTCGAGTACCACAAGATGCCGTTCGTCGTGGCGGTGAACCGGTTCGACAGCCCGCCGCCGCCGAACCAGCCCGGCCGTCCGCAGCCGTCGCTGGACCGCGTGCGGGAGGCGCTGGCGCTCCCGGCGGCGGTGCCGATCGTCGACTGCGACGCGCGACGACGGGAGTCCTCCAAGGACGTGCTTATCACGCTGATCAGTCACCTCACGGCCCTCTCCGACGAACTGCCCGCCGAACCCGAGCCCGCCCGGTAGCCCGCCCGGTAGCGGCGGGCCCCTACCCCGACAGGTGGGTAAGCAGCGTGGACAGCGGCACCGCGCCGCCTGTCAGCGCCTCATACAAGGCGTCCAGGTCGCTGTAGCCGAGGCGGCGGCAGACGCTGACGGCGGTGCCGTCGCCTTCCAGGTCGAGCAGGTCCATGCCGCGAGCGGCCAGCGCCTCGGCGAGCGCGACGCGGCCCGCGGCCGACGCGGCCTCGGCCGTCCGCCCCGCGATGGCCTGCTGGATATGCGCCTTCGCCTGGCCGGTGCGCGCGATCGACAGCCAGGACTCCGGCGGCCCCGGGTCGAACCCGGTGACCAGTTCCACGACCTGCCCGTGCGCCAGCCGGTTCGACATCGGCTTGCGCATGCCGTTGACCAGCATGCCGGCCGCGTTGCCGGCGGTCTCCGGGTCGACCGCGTAGGCGAAGTCCACCGCGGTGGACCCGTTCGGCAGCGCGACCGGCCGGCCTTCCCTCGTGAACACGAGGATCCGGTCCCCGCCGAGGTCCGTGCGCATGCCGTCGAGGAATTCGTGCGATGAAGCGAGTGGCTGCCAGGCCAGCAGCCGGGCCAGCCACTCCAGGTCCGCCCGGCGGGCCACGTCCGCGCTCACCTGTCCCGACCGTCCGGCGGCCTCCCGGATCTGCGCCGCCACGCCGAACGTCGCGACCCGGTCCATGGCGGCGGTGCGGATGATCACGTCGATCATCTCGCCGTCGTCCGCGATCACCGAGGTGTGCAGCGACCGGTACATGTTGTTCTTGGGCATCGCGACGTAGTCCCGGAACCGCGGCTCGAACGGCCGCCAGCGCGCGTGCAGCGCGCCGAGCGCGACGTAGCAGTCGGCCTCGGTCCCGTCGATCACGGCGACGACGCGCACCGCGTTCCGCGGCCGCAGCGTGCCGCCGGGAAGGTCCCGGTACACCGAGTACAGGTGCCGGTCCCGCGCCTCGACCCGCGCGCGCAGCCCGGCCGCCCCGAGTTCGGCGCGCATCCGGGGCAGCAGCGCGGCCAGGTACGCGGCGCGGCCGGCCGCCGTCGCGCGGACGAGCGACCGCACCTTGTCGTGCGCCTCCGGTTCCAGGACGGCGAACGTCAGGTCTTCCATCTCACGGAGGTATACGTACAGCCCGAGCCGCTCGGCGAACGGCACCAGAAGCTCGAGCGAGGCGCGCGCGATCCGTTCGCGCTTCTCCTTGTTCGGGTGGTGCGCCAGCGTGCGCATGTTGTGCACGCGGTCGGCGAGCTTGATCACGATTACCCGCAGGTCGATCGACGCGGCCACGATCATCTTCCGGAACGTCTCGGCCTCGGCCCGGTCGCCCCACTTGGCGCCGTCCAGCTTGGTGACCCCGTCTACGAGGATCGCCACCTCAGCGCCGAACTCCGCCTTGACCTGCCCGATCGGGAGGTCGGTGTCCTCGACCGTGTCGTGCAGCAGCGCGGCGGCCAGCGTGGTCGTGTCCATTCCGATCCCGGCCAGCAGCATCGCCACCGCCAGCGGGTGCGTGATGTAGGGCGCGCCCGACTTGCGGAACTGTCCCCTGTGATAGTGGTCGGCGACCGCGAAAGCACGCAGCAGCAGGTCCGTGCCGGCGGCCGGGAAGACGGCGCG
>DASZKN010000323.1:0-22544 GCA_035552855.1 Trebonia sp.
GCCTCGCGGAGATGGTCGCGGCCGCGGAGCGGCGGGGGCATGAGTACTACGCGGTCACCGATCACGCGCCGAACCTGTTCATGCAGCGGATGACCGACGAGAAGATGCTGGCGCAGCGGGCCGAGCTGCGCCGCGTCGAATCGCCTGTCCGCCTGCTGCACGGCACCGAGCTGAACATCGCGCCGGACGGCTCGGTGGACTGGGACGCGGACTTCCTGGCCGGGTTCGACATGTGCGTCGCGTCCGTGCATTCGCACTTTGACGCCGGTCGCAAGGAAATGACCAGGCGGTTCATCACGGCGTGCGAGAACCCGTACGTCAACGTCCTCGGGCACCCGCTGACCCGCAAGATCGGCCGGCGGCCGCCGGTGGACGTGGACCTGGGCGAGCTGTTCCGCGCCTGCGCGCGGACCGGGACCGCGCTGGAGATCAACGCGTCGCCGGCTCGGCTGGACCTGCCGGCGGACCACATCCGGGCGGCCCGGGACGCCGGCGTGAAGTTCGCGATCGACACCGACGCGCACTCCGTCCCCGACCTCGGCAACATGCCGTACGGCGTCGGCACCGCCCAGCGGGGATGGCTGACGCCGGACGACGTCATCAACACGTGGCCGCTCGCGCGGCTGCTCGAGTTCTTCCGCCAGGGGCGTTCGCCGCGTAGGTTACTAGCGAGTAGCATATGTTCGTGTTGGCTGGCGCGACGAGGAAGGTGGCCGATGAGGGCACGCGATGTGGTCTTCGTGGACGGCGTGCGCACGCCGTTCGGCAAGTCAGGACCGAAAGGGATCTACGCCGAGACCAGGGCGGACGACCTGGTGGTCCGCGTCATCAGGGAGCTGCTGCGGCGGAACCCCAACCTGCCGAAGGAACGGGTCGGCGAGGTCGCCATCGCGGCCACCACCCAGATCGGTGACCAGGGCCTGACGATCGGGCGGTCCGCGGCGGTGCTGGCGGGGCTGCCGGTGTCGGTGCCCGGCTACGCGATCGACCGGATGTGCGCGGGCGCGATGACCGCGGTGACCACGGTCGCCGGCTCGGTCGCGCTCGGGACCGTCGACGTGGCCGTCGCGGGCGGCGTCGAGCACATGGGACGGCACCCGATGGGGGAGGGCGTCGACCCGAACCCGCGCTTCGTCTCCGAGAAGATCGTGGACGAGTCGGCGCTGTTCATGGGCATGACGGCGGAGAACCTGCACGACCGGTTCCCGGCCATCACGAAGGAGCGCGCGGACGCCTACGCCGCCGCCAGCCAGGCCAGGGTAGCCGCCGCCTACGCCGCCGGGAAGATCCAGCCGGACCTGGTCCCGATGGCGATCCGCACTAAGGAGCTCGGCTGGAGCTGGGCGGCCAGGGACGAGCCGCCGCGACCGGGCACCACCGTGGAGTCGCTGGCCGCGCTGAAGACGCCGTTCCGGCCGCACGGGCGGGTGACGGCGGGCAACTCCTCGGGCATCAACGACGGCGCGACCGGCTGCGTCATCGCCGCCGAGGAGGTGGCCGCCGAACTCGGGCTGACGGCCAAGATGCGGCTCGTCGACTTCTCGTTCATGGGCGTGGAGCCCGAGGTCATGGGCATCGGCCCGGTCCCGGCGACCGAGAAGCTGCTCGCCCGCAACAGCCTCACGATGGACGACATCGGCCTCATCGAGATCAACGAGGCGTTCGCGGTTCAGGTGCTGGCGTTCCTCGACCACTTCAAGATCGCCGACGACGACCCGCGCGTGAACCCCTGGGGCGGCGCGATCGCGCTCGGCCACCCGCTGGCGTCCTCCGGCGTGCGGCTGATGATCCAGCTCGCCGCCCAGCTCGCCGAGCGGCCGGACGTGCGCTACGGCATGGCGACGATGTGCGTGGGGATGGGCATGGGCGGCACCGTGCTCTGGGAGAACACTGCCTGGGAGGGCGACAAGTGAGCGAGCCGACCACCACCGCGCCCACCACCACCGCGCCCACCACCACCGCGCCCACTACCACCGCCGAGGTGCCGGCCTCCCTGGCCGGGCTGGGCCTCGCCGACATCCCGGAGTTCGGCGAGGTCGTGACGCGGGCGATCGTCCGCGACGTCGATCTCGGCGACGCGGGGACGCTAGCCCTGATCACGCTGGACAACGGGTTCGATCATACGAAGCCGAGCACGTTCGGCCCGCGCAGCCTGCTGTCGCTGAACGAGGCGCTGGACCAGATCGCGCCGCGCGCGGCCGCGGGCGAGATCACCGCCGTGGGCGTGACCGGCAAGCCGTTCATCCTCGCCGCCGGCGCGGACCTGGACGGCGCGGCGCTGGCCGGCACCCGGGACAAGGCGCTGGCGATCGCCCGGCTCGGCCACGCGGTGTTCCGCCGGCTCGGCGAGCTGCCGGTGCCGTCCTTCTGCTTCATGAACGGCGTGGCGCTCGGCGGCGGCCTCGAGGTCGCGCTGCACTGCACGTACCGGACGATCTCCTCCGGCGTGCCGATGATCGCGTTCCCCGAGTGCTTCCTGGGCCTCGTCCCCGGCTGGGGCGGCACCTACCTGCTGCCACGGCTGATCGGCCCCGCGCCCGCGCTCAAGCTGATCATCGAGAACGCGCTGGCGCAGAACAAGATGATCCGCGGCACCGAAGCGTTCTCGCTGGGCATCGCGGACGCGATGTTCGAGCCGGCCGACTTCCTGGAGGAGTCGCTGCGCTGGGCGGCCGGAGTGCTCACCGGCGCGGAGACAGTGGCGCGGCCGGCGGGCACGTCCGCTGAGCCCGCGGGCACGCCGGAGGAGTGGGAGGCCGCGGTCGGCGCCGCCCGGTTCATCACCGACGGCAAGCTGCACGGCGCCGCCCCCGCCCCGTACCGGGCACTCGACCTGGTGGCGGCCGCCCGGACCCGGAGCCGTGACGAGGCGTTCGCCGCCGAGGACGAGGCGCTGGCCGACCTGCTGCTGAGCGATGAGCTGCGCGCCGGCCTGTACGCGTTCGACCTGGTGCAGAAGCGGGCGCGGCGGCCGGCCGGAGCGCCCGACAAGTCGCTCGCCCGGCCGGTGACCAAGGTCGGCATCGTCGGCGCGGGGCTGATGGCGGCGCAGATCGCGCTGCTGTTCGTGCGCCGGCTCAAGGTGGCGGTGGTCATGACCGACCTCGACCAGGCGCGGGTGGATTCCGGCGTCGGGCACGTGCACGGCGAGATCGACAAGCTGCTCGGCCGGAGCCGGATCTCGGCCGACGAGGCCAACCGGCTGAAGGCGCTGGTGACCGGCACCGCGTCAAAGGACGGCTTCGCGGACGCGGACTTCGTCATCGAGGCGGTCTTCGAGCGGATGGACGTCAAGCAGCAGGTGTTCGCGGAGGTCGAGGCGATCGTCGCGCCCGAGTGCGTCCTGGCGACCAACACGTCCTCGCTGTCGGTCACCGAGATGGCGTCGAAGCTGGCGCACCCGGAGCGGGTCGTCGGGTTCCACTTCTTCAACCCGGTCGCGGTGCTGCCGCTGGTGGAAGTCGTGCGCGGCGGGGCGACCGACGACGCGTCGCTGGCGACCGCCCTCGCCGTCGGCAAGTCGCTGAAGAAGAACTGCGTGATCGTGGCCGACCGGCCGGCGTTCGTGGTGAACCGGCTGCTGACCCGGTTCCTCGGCGAGATCACCAAGTCCGTCGACGAGGGCACCTCGTTCGAGGTGGCCGAGCACGCGGCCGACTCGCTGGGCCTGCCGATGACGCCGTTCCTGCTCCTGCAGCTGGTCGGGCCGGCGATCGCGCTGCACGTCGCGGAGACGATGGCCGCCGCGTTCCCGGACCGGTTCGCGGTGTCGCCGAAGCTGCGCGCGCTCGTGGAGTCGGGGAAGACGTCGATCTACCAGGCGGACTTCTCCGTCGACCCGGAGATCCTGGCGGCGCTGGCCGGCGGCTCGCACCCGTCCAGCGGGCCGGAGGTGCTGCAGCGGGCGCTGGAGGGACTCGCGCAGGAGATCCGGATCATGCTCGACGAGGGCGTAGTGGCGGCTCCTGAGGACATCGACCTGTGCATGATTCTCGGCGCGGGCTGGCCCTTCCACCTGGGCGGCATCACGCCGTACCTTGACCGTACGGGCATCGCGGCCAAGGTAACCGGCGCGCCGTTCCGTGGCTAGCTGACCCGCCGCGGCCGCCAGCCGCGGTCGTCCGCCCCGGGTGCCTACCGTCCCGGGACAGAGCCTAGGTAGTTATACCTACGATTGTCGACAGCTAATCTCCGTATGCCGTCTCGGTGTGTGATAAGAATGCAGTGCGGGTCGCGCGTCGTCAGGTCATGGTGTTGTCATGTCACGGCGTTGCCATTGGCACGGCGTTGCGGGACGTGGGGCCGGCGATCGCGGCGGGATTCGGTACGGGACAGGCGACAACCGGCGAGGGGTTGCGACAACCGGCGAGGGGTTGGCGAGCGTGACGGACGACTGGCTCAAGGGCACGACTCGCCCGGTCAAGGCGGCCCAGATCAACGCCAGCGCCCCTAATGTGGCGCGGGTCTGGAACTACCTGGTCGGCGGCCGGGACAACTTCGACGCGGATCGCAAGGCCGCGAAACAGCTCATCGCGGCGGCGCCCGTGATGGAGTTCGTGGGCCTGTCGTCACGCGCCTTCCTGCGGCGCGCCGTGGCCAGCCTCGCCGCGGAGCCCGGCATCCGCCAGTTCCTCGACATCGGCACCGGCATCCCGGCGGCGGGCAACACCCACGAAGTCGCGCAGGACATCGCGCCCGAGAGCAGGATCGTCTACGTCGACAACGACCCCATCGTGCTCGCGCACGCCCGGGCGATGCTGCGGTCGGCCCCGGAGGGGGCCACCAGCTACATCGACGCGGACGCGCGGGATCCGGGCAAGATCCTGTCCGAGGCGCGGGAGACGCTGGACTTCGACCAGCCGGTCGCGGTGGTGCTCGTCGACCTGCTGAACTTCATCGAAGTTGACAGTGAGGTCCAGTCGATCCTCGCCGCCTTGATGGACGCCGTCGTCGCCGGCAGCTACCTGGTCATCATGCAGCCGGCCAGCGACTTGGACGAGGCCCTCGTGACTGCCCAGCGGCGGTGGAACCAGCTCTCTTCGACCCCGGTGTCCTTGCGGCCCCGCGCCGAGGTCACCGCCTGGTTCGAGGGTCTTGAGCTCGTCGAGCCCGGCCTCGTGACGGCCCCCGAGTGGCGGCCGGAGGCCGGTGACCCGCGGTACGACGTGCCGCTCTACGTGGGCGTGGCCCGCAAGCCATGAGGGGTGCGCCGCTAGGCGTGTGCCCCGACGGCGTGTGCCCCGACGGCGCGTGACGTCGTCGGTGACGCCGCGACCGGCAGGCCGAGCCGGTCGCCCGCCACGCGGAGCAGGACCGCGGCCCAGGTGCGGAACGGCCGCCAGCTCTCGGCGATGCCGGCAAGCTCCGCGGGCGGGACCGGGCCGGGACCGAGGCCGTAGAAGTGCGCGGCGTACTCCGGCAGCCGCGGCTCGGCGAACGTCAGCGTGTCGGCGACACCGGCCGCCCGCACCAGGATCAGCGTGGCGTACGCGGGCCCGATCCCGGGCAGTTCCCGCAGGTGCGCGAGCGCGCGGTCGGGTTCCATCCCGGCCAGCGGCGCCGGGTCGAGCGCGCCGTCCAGGGCGGCCCGTGCCACCGCGTGCAGCCACCGGACCCGCTCGGGCGCGACGCTGCGCAGCGACTCGGCCTTGAGCAGCCGGTGGGGGAGCGGGAACGCCCGGACCTCCGCCCCGGCCACCGTGAACGTGCGGCCGAACTCGGCCGCGATCCGGTCGTGCATCGCCATGGCCTGGCCGCGGTAGCGCCGCGCGCTGATGATCGACCAGGCGGCGGCCTCGTACGGCGAGTGGAAGAGCACCGGGCGCAGCCCCTCGTGGTCGCGCTGAAGCTGGCCGAGCACCGGGTCGCGCGCGCCCAGCGCCCTCCAGCCGGCGGCCGGCCGGTCGAGTGAGAGGATCCGGAGCACCTGCCGCCAGGCGGCCTCGGGGTCTGCGTCGGTGCTGATGTCGCCGTGGACAGTGCCGCCTGAGTCCTGCGTCAGGTGCGCGCTCGCGTGATGGGCCATGTCGTCGGTGACGAACGCGAGTCGCATGCCGTTGCCGTCCGGTGCCGGCCCCGCGGCCCGCGGCCCGAAGCCGAACGCCGCCGCGGCCGCCAGTGAGAACGGCACGTCGGGAGTGATCGTGAAGTTCATGACACAGGCATAACGCGCGGGTCTGACATTCCGGCCCCGCCCGCCGGCCGCCAGCCCCGCGCCGCGGCGTCCTCGCCGCCGCATCCAGGGCCGCTGGCCATGATCACGAAGACTTGATGTACCTATGCGATGAAAGGCTTACACCGTAAAAAGCTTCCAGGTTGCCGCGGCGGATGAGAATCGCGGCGGATGAGAATAGGGCCACGTAGGTGAATGACAGACAGGAGGGTGAACCGCGGGGAGGCGGCAGGGTGCGTTAGGCGGGCCCTTGACGGGTCCAGCCTGGGGCCAGCACCCGCATCTCCACCTCGTCGGGGGTGACCTCCGCGCCGCACTGACGGCAGACGGGCGCGTACTCGAGGTCGTGCCCGCACGAGTGCGTGAACGCCACCGGCTTGTCCGTCACCGCCCGGAACGTGATCCCTTGCGCCACTACCGCCACCACAAGGCGAATACTTTTTTTATTGGGTTAGTTCCAGGTGCTATTTGCACGCGAAACTTACCCAATGCTCGAACCCTCCGGTGAGCCCGATTAGCCGGGCCGCGGCCGGCGTCATGCTCGACGACCTCGCCTGGTGGGCGGCCGCGCTCGACGCGGCGCGCCGCGCTGGCCAGCGCCTGGGCGCGGCGGCCTGACTCACAGCGGATCCCCCTCCGCCAGCCGCCCGGCACGGTCCAGCCGCAGCCAGCGGTTCACGTCAATCATTTTCAGGAACGGTCCATCGTGGCTCACCACGATCATCGCTCCCCGGTAGCACCGCAGGGCGTCGACGAGCTGGCGCACCGAGGCCGTGTCCAGGTTGTTCGTCGGCTCGTCGAGGACGAGGAGCTGGGGCGGCGGCTGCGCGAGCAGCAGCGCCGCGAGAACCGCGCGGAACCGCTCGCCGCCCGACAGCTCGCCCGCCCGCTGGTCCGCCCGGGCGCCCCGGAACAGGAACCTGGCCAGCCCGGCGCGTGCCTCGTTCGGGGTGGCCGCCGGCGCCTTGGCCATGACGTTCTGCACCACGGTCAGTGACTCGTCGAGGATGTCGAGCCGCTGCGGCAGGTAGCCGACCACCCCGGCCCGCGCCGCGGTCACGCCCGGCAGAGTGCGCTGGCCGGTGACGGCGCGCAGCAGGGTCGTCTTGCCGGCACCGTTGGGGCCGGTGAGCGCGATGTGCTCGGGGCCGCGGACGATCAGCTCGCGGATCGCGGCCGGGTTCGCGCCCTGGTCGCCGTCGTCCGTGACCGCGGGATCGACCGCGGGATCGACCGCGGGCTGCCCCGCCGGGTGCCACGGGCCGTCCAGCCCGGTCACCGTGAGCACCGTGCGCCCGGCGGGTACCGCCGTGCCGGGCAGGCTGACGCGGATCTCCGCGTCGCCGCGGACCGCGTCCGCGGCTCCCCGCAGCCGGGTGGCCGCGGCGTCGATGCGCTTCAGGTGCACCTCGCGGGACCTGCCCGCACTCTCCTGGGCCTTGCGCTTGCGGCCGCCCGCGACGATGCGCGGCAGGCTGCCGGACGCGGCCAGCTGGCGGCCCATGCGGTCGCGGCTCGCCTGCTTGACCTGCGCATCGAGCAGGTCACGCTTTTCCCGGCGCAGGCCGGCGGCCGCGGCGGTGACCGCGCGCTCGGCGGCGGCCTGCTCGGCCGCGCGTTGCGCCTCGTAGTCGTCCAGGTTGCCGCCGTACATCCGCAGCTCGCCGCCGGACAAGTCGGCGATGTGGTCGACCCGGGCGAGCAGTTCGCGGTCGTGGCTGACGATCACCATAACGCCCGGCCAGCCGGCGACGGCGTCGTAAAGCCGGCGGCGCGCGTCGATGTCGAGGTTGTTGCTCGGCTCGTCGAGCAGGATCACGTCCGGGCGCCGCAGGAACAACGCGGTCAGCGCGGTCATGATGGCCTCGCCGCCGGACAGCCGGGCCGCCGGATCGCCGAGGCCGACGTGGCCGAGGCCGAGCCGGCCCAGTTCGGCGCGGGCGCGGTCCTCGATGTCCCAGTCGTCGCCGACCACGTCGAACGCCGCCGCGGAAGCGTCGCCGTTCTCGATGGCCCTGATCGCGTCCAGTCTCGCTGCGATGCCGAGCAGGCTGGCGACCGGGGCGGTCGCGTCGAGCGTGAGATCCTGCGGCAGGTAGCCGAGCGTCCCCGTGACGGTCACGCTGCCGGCGGACGGCGTCAGCCGGCCCGCGATCAGCCGCAGCAGCGTGGACTTGCCGGACCCGTTGACGCCGATCAGGCCGGTCCGGCCGGGGGCGAAGGCCGCGGTCAGGTCCGTGAGCACTTGTGTGCCGTCGGGCCAGGAAAAAGTGAGCGCGTTACAGACGATCGCCGGTGACATGGCTGATAGCTCCGCGATGAGGTCGGGCACGCGCTCGGACGAGCGCGGCGCTGAAGATCGACCTCAGGGCTTCAAATCAGTCTCCGTCTGCCGGTGCTAGGACTCCGTCAGTATGCATAGCCCGCCGCCGTCGGCGCAAGCCGATATCCGCCTGTGCCGGGGACCGGCGCCGCGCCCCGCGCCCGCATCGAACGCCCGTCTCGGGCGCACCCGATTGCGCAACCGGTGCCGCTAGAGCGTGCCCGAATGCGGAGTCGAGCACGCTCGGGTCCCGTCGGAATCCCAATCACGGTCCGGTAACAGTGGGTGCTTAATTGCTTACATCCGTTTGTGATGTGATATAGGTCACACCCTCATCGATCATGACAACGTTTGTCCTGACCCTCATTGCACAGCGGTTGACCTGCGAAAACGTGGGTTCGCGGGAGCCGGCCGAAAGGTAGTTACCGTCCCGTGATCAGACATGAGGGACAGAATCTAAATATCGGTTATCGCCTGACATGCGCGGCTGCGTGATGGTACGCAAGTACGGCGGCATGTCCAGAAATGTCGCTACGCCGAATGGCGTAAGCACCGCGAGAAGGGTGGGGAAAATGTCATCTCACGAGTTCGCTATGGAGTCCCATACTCATATCCGGGTCTGCGCCGAGCGAGCGGGAGGCGCCTAAGGATGCGGCGCACCAGGCTGGCCAAGGCGACGCTAACGGCGATAGCGATCAGTGTCCCGGCGGCGGGCGCCGCCGCGGGCGTCGGGGCGGGCACCGCGCACGCGGCGGTGGCGTCGGCGAGCCAGCAGAAGGCAGTCACCGTCCGGGCGCAGCAGGCGAAGGCCGCCGCGCGCACCGAATCGTTCGACATGCGGGCGGCGAATTACGTGAAGGGCCTGGAGGGCATTCGGTACCGCTACGGGGGGAGCACGCGGGCAGGCTTCGACTGCTCCGGCCTGACCCAGTACGTGTACCGCCACTTCGGCAAGGCGATCGCGCGCACGGCGAACTCGCAGTTCAGGGAGTTCCGGCGGATCAGCAAGGCGCGAGCCTGGGGCGGTGACCTCGTGTTCTTCCATGACTCGAGCAACCCGAACAGCTACGTCTATCACGTCGGGATCTACGAAGGCGGCCACGATATGGTCGCGGCCACGACGACTGGCGGCCACGTGGAGTGGCAGTCGTTCGCGTGGGCTGGCAACACGGTGACGTTCGGGACGATCACTCACTAACAGCCGCTCACGCCTGCCCTGCGGGGTATTAAGTCCATGATCATGGGTCAACGGGTGTGTCATATAGCGCCCGCAATGACCCATGATCATGGAAACCCGCTATCCTGCGCACCTATCCCGGATGGAGGCGCTGCGTGGAACCAGTGCGGCCGACAGTGTCCCGCCGGCACGCCAGCGGCTCGCCGAGCGCGCGCGCCATGATGCTCACATTGCTGGGGGAGTACGTCCTGCCCGGTGACGGGACGGCCTGGACCTCGGCGGTGCTGGCGGTGTTCGACCGGCTCGGCGTCCAGGAGAAGGCCACCCGCCAGGCATTGATGCGCACGAGCAACGCCGGCTGGCTCGCGGGCCGCAAGGAGGGCCGCCGCACCCGCTGGCAGCTCACGCCCGCGGCGCGCACGCTGCTCACCGAGGGCGCGGAGCGCATCTACTCGTTCGGCCCGGCGCCGGAGTGGGACGGCCGCTGGGTCCTCGTGCACGCGCGCATACCGGAAAGCGACCGCGGCGCGCGGCACGTGGTGCGGACCCGGCTGAGCTGGGCGGGATTCGGCTCGCTGGGCGCGGGCCTGTGGATCAGCCCGCACGCCGACCGCGAGCAGGAGGCGGTCCGGGTCCTGCGCGACGCCGGGATGGGGGACGGCGCCCACGTCTTCACCGGCGAGCGGACCGGCCTGGGCGACGTCAAGTCGATGGTCGCGGAGGCGTGGGACCTGCCGTTGATCGACGCCGAGTACGAGCGGTTCAACGCGGAGTTCCGGGCGCCGACGCCCAGCGACGTGCTGGCCCGGCAGCTCGAACTGGTGCACGCGTGGCGGCGGTTCCCGTCGATCGACCCGGCGCTGCCCCGCGAACTGCTCCCGGCGAAGTGGAGCGGCGAGCGGGCCGCACGGCTCTTCGCCGACCGGCATGAGCAGTGGCTGTCCGACGCCCGCCGCGAGTGGAAGCGGCTCAACGGCGCCAGCTAGCACCTTCCCGGCTGGCTCGCGCGCAAGTCGCCCGGCCCGGCTCCCGGCCCCGGCCCGGCCGGCCAGAAATGCTACGAAGTCTTGACGGGCCGTCGATATTCAGTAGAGCATGATAGTCATGACGCATGAGGCCGCCGCCGAAAGCGCGACCGCCGTCGACTTCCGGACAGACCCGGCGCGGTACCGGCACTGGCGCCTGTCCGTCGACGGCGCGGTCGCGACGCTCATCATGGACGTCGACGAGCGGGGCGGCCTCGTCCCCGGCTACGACCTGAAGCTCAACTCCTACGACCTCGGCGTGGACATCGAGCTCTACGACGCCGTGCAGCGGCTGCGGTTCGGGCACCCCGGGGTCAAGGCGGTGGTGCTCACCAGCGGCAAGGACAAGGTGTTCTGCGCGGGCGCGAACATCCGCATGCTGGCCGCCGCCAGCCATCCGTGGAAGGTCAACTTCTGCAAGTTCACGAACGAGACCCGGAACGGGATCGAGGACGCGACCGCGAACTCGGGCCAGGTCTACATCGCCGCGCTGAACGCCACCGCGTCCGGCGGCGGCTACGAGCTCGCGCTCGCGTGCGACCACATCATGCTGGTTGACGACCGCTCCTCGGTCGTGTCGCTGCCCGAGCTGCCGCTGCTGGGCGTGCTGCCCGGCACCGGCGGCCTCACGCGCGTGACCGACAAGCGCCACGTCCGCCGCGATCTCGCCGACTACTTCGCCACCAAGTCCGAGGGGATCGGCGGCCGCAAGGCGGTGAGCTGGAAGCTGGTCGACGAAGTGACTCCCCGCGCCCAGTGGCAGGACAAAGTTGCCGAACGCGCCCGGCTGACTGCCGCCGGATCCCCGCGCCTGCCCGGACCGGAAACCGGCGTCGAGCTGACTCCGCTCGCCAAGAACCGCACCGCGAGCGAGATCGGCTACACCCACGTGTCCGCCGCGCTCGATCACGAGCGCGGCGTCGCCGAGATCACGGTGCGCGGCCCGGAAACGGGGCCGCCGCCGGACATGGCCGGAGTGCACGCGCTCGGCGTGGCCTGCTGGCCGCTGGCCATGACCCGCGAGCTCGACGACCTGATCCTCGACCTGCGGACCAACGAGCCGCTGCTCGGCACCTGGCTGCTGCGCACCGCGGGCGACGCGGGCGGGGTCCTCGCTTACGACGAGCTGCTGCTCGCGAACCAGGCGGCGGACTGGCTGGCGAACGAGATCGTGCTCTACCTCAAGCGGACGCTGAAGCGGCTCGACGTGACGAGCCGGTCGCTGATCACGCTGATCGAGCCGGGCTCGTGCTTCGCCGGGTCGCTGCTCGAGCTGGCGCTCGCCGCCGACCGCTCCTACATGCTGTCCGGTGTCTTCGAAGACGTCGCCCCGGACGCCGCCCCCGCGGCGATCACGGCCGGCGCGATGAACAACGGCCCGCTGCCGATGGGCAACGGGCTCACCCGGCTGCGGACCCGTTACCTGGGCGACCCCGACGGGCTGGCCGCGGTCGAGAAGCGGGCCGGGGAGCCGCTGGACGCGGCCGGCGGAGAGGCGCTCGGCCTGGTCACGTTCGCGCCGGACGACATCGACTGGGAAGAAGAGGTCAGGCTCGCGGTCGAGGAGCGGTCCAGCTTCAGCCCCGACGCGCTGACCGGCCTGGAGGCGAACTACCGGTTCGCGGGGCCGGAAACCGTGGAGACCAAGATCTTCGGGCGGCTGACCGCCTGGCAGAACTGGATTTTCTACCGCCCGAACGCCTCGGGCCCCGAAGGCGCGCTGCGCAAGTACGGCACCGGGCAGCGCGCCGACTTCGACCGGAAGAGAGTCTGACTCAGCATGTCCACCCCTGACTACGCCGAGAAGATACCGAACAACGTCAGCCTGCACGAGGACCGGCGGCTGCGGCGGGCGCTCGAATCGTGGCAGCCGGACTTCCTGACCTGGTGGCAGACCATGGGTCCGGCGCTGCCGACGCAGGACGTCTACCTGCGCACCGCGGTCAACGTGGGGCGCGAGGGCTGGGCCCACTTCGGGCACGTGCCGATGAAGGACTACCGCTGGGGCATCTTCCTCGCCGAGCGCGATCCCGGCAGGCGGATCGCCTTCGGCCAGCACAAGGGCGAGCCCGCCTGGCAGCAGGTGCCCGGCGAGTACCGCGCCGAGCTGCGGCGGCTGATCGTCATCCAGGGCGACACCGAGCCGGCGTCCGTCGAGCAGCAGCGCAATCTCGGCGCGACCGCGCCGTCGCTCTATGACCTGCGCAATCTCTTCCAGGTGAACGTGGAGGAGGGCAGGCACCTGTGGGCGATGGTGTACCTGCTGCAAGCCCACTTCGGCCGGGAGGGCCGCGAGGAGGCCGAGGAACTGCTGCGCCGCAACTCCGGCAGCGAGGACGCGCCCCGCATCCTGGGCGCGTTCAACGAGGAGACGCCCGACTGGCTGTCGTTCTTCATGTTCACCTACTTCACCGACCGGGACGGCAAGTACCAGCTCGGCACGCTGAAGGAGTCGGCCTTCGACCCGCTGAGCCGGACGTGCGAGTTCATGCTCAAGGAAGAGGCGCACCACATGTTCGTCGGCACCACCGGCGTCGACCGGGTGGTGGAACGGACCGCGCGGGTGATGGTGGAAAACGACACCGACGACGTCGCGGGCCGCGGGGTCATACCGCTGCCGGTCATCCAGAAGTACCTCAACTTCCACTTCTCCGTGTCGCTGGACCTGTTCGGCGGCGAGACGTCCACGAACGTGGCCAACTACTACAGCGCCGGGCTCAAGGGCCGCTGGCTCGAGGAGCGCCGCAAGGACGACCACGTGCTCACCGACGACGGGATCATGGTGGACGCGCTCATCGACGGGGAGATCGCCCAGACCGAGGTCGCGGCGCTGACCGGGCTGAACACGGACCTGCGGCGGGAGTACATCAGCGACTGCCAGAGCGGCGTCAACCGCTGGAACAAGATCCTGGAGCAGGCGGAGCTGCCGCACCGGCTGGCGCTGCCGCACGTCGCGTTCAACCGGCGGGTCGGCGCGTTCGCCGGGATCGAGGCGTCCCCGTCGGGGCAGCCGGTCCCCATGGCGGAATGGGAGCGCCGCAAGGGAGAATGGCTGCCGACCGACACGGACAAGGCGTTCGTCCGGTCACTGATGCAACCGGTCCACGAGCGTGGCAAGATCGCCGCCTGGCTGGCCCCGCCGCGCAACGGGATCAACGGCAAGCCGTTCGACTACGACTACGTGCACCTGGCCTGACAACGGCGAGACAGCGGAGGCGGCCCGGGATGGCGCAGCAGCTTTTCAACGCCTGTGAGTACCTGCTCGACCGGCGGCTGGCCGCCGGCGACGGGCAGCGGGTCGCGCTGACCGGGCCCGCCGGCGACGTCAGCTACGCGGAGCTGCATGACCGCGTCCGCCGCACGGCGGCCGGGCTGCGGGCGGCCGGCCTGCAGGCGGAGCAGCGCGTCCTGATGGTGATGGCGGACTCGCCTCATTTCGTCGTGATGTACCTGGCGGCGATGCGGATCGGCGCCGTCCCGGTGCCGGTCTCGACGATGCTGCGCGCGGACGACGTCGCCGCGCTGCTGCGTGACTCGCGGGCGCGGCTGCTCGCGATCACCCGCGAGTTCGCGGCTGTGGCCCAGGCGGCCGCGGCGGGCGCGCCGGAACTGCTGGCGGTGCTCGGCGAGGCCGAGCTGGACGAGCTCGCGACCGCGGCCCCGGATGACCGCGTCTACGACACGAATCCGGACTCGCCCGCGTTCTGGCTCTACACGTCGGGCACCACGGGGACGCCCAAGGGCGCGATGCACCGGCACGCGTCGGTCCGCGAGGTGTGCGAGACCTACGGCGACCAGGTGCTCGGCATCGGGCCCGGCGACCGGTGCCTGTCCGCCGCCAAGGCGTTCTTCGCGTACGGCCTCGGCAACTCGGTGCTGTTCCCGCTGTCGGCCGGCGCGGCCGCCGTGCTGGTGGCCGCGCCGTCCAAGCCGGACCTGATCGCGGCGACGGCCGTCAAGTACGGGGCGACGCTGTTCTTCGCCGGGCCCACGTTCTTCGCGAACATGCTGCGGTCCGGCCTCGGACCCGATGCCCTCCTCGGGGTCCGGCTGGCCGCGTCGGCGGGCGAGGCGCTGCCCGCGTCCCTGTACGGGCGCTGGACCGGGCACTTCGGCGTGGACATCCTCGACGGGATCGGCATGACCGAGATGCTGCACATCTTCCTGTCCAACCGGCCCGGCGCGGTGAAACCGGGGACGACCGGCGTCGCCGTGCCCGGCTACGACCTCAAGCTGATCGACGAGGGCAGCGGCCAGGAGATCACCGGCGCCGGGCACCCGGGCACGCTGTTCGTCCGCGGCGCGTCGACCGCGACCGGCTACTGGTCCCGCTACGAGGCCTCCCGGCAGGTGTTCCAGGGAGAGTGGCTGCGCACCGGCGACACCTACGTGCGGGACGAGGACGGCTACTACGCCTGCCTGGGCCGCACCGGCGACATGATCAAGGCCAGCGGGATCTGGGTATCGCCCATGGAACTGGAGGAGAAACTGTTGTCGCACCCGGCCGTGGCGCAGGCCGTGGTCGTCGCCGCGCCCGACGCCGACGGCCTGGAAAAGCCCGTCGCCTACGTCGTCCGGCAGGCCGGCGCCGGACCGGTCACCGAGTCCGAGCTGATCGAGCACTGCCGCGCCCGGCTGCCGTCGTTCAAGCGGCCCCGCGCGGTGGTGTTCACCGAGGGATTCCCGACGACGGCGACCGGGAAGATCCGCCGGGTCGAGCTGCGCAAGCTGGCGGCGACGGTGCTCGCCGACGGTGCGCGCCCGTGATCGACGGACTCCCGCTGGTCGACGCCCACATCCACGCGGCGCGGCTGCCCACGCTGAAGCTCAGCCAGCGGGATTGGCTCCAGGCGGGGGATCCCGGCGTGGTGAGCCGCCTGTACGACGCGGACGGCACGGTCGTGCCCGCCGCGTTCGACGCCTACCTGGCGGCCGAGGGCGTGGACGCCGGCCTGCTGATGTGCGAGTACAGCCCCAAGGTGACCGGCCTGCAGGTCATCGAGGACATGCTGCCCGTCGCGGCGGCCAATCCCGAGCGGATCAAGGTGATCGCGAACGTCAACCCGCACTACCACTACCCGGTCGACGAAGAGGTCCGCCGCCAGCTTGACCTGGGCGCGATCGCACTGAAAATCCATCCGGTGCACGCGGGGATCGTCGCCAACGACCGGGCGCTGTACCCGGCGTACGAGGTCTGCCAGTCGGCCGGCGTGCCCGTCGTGGTGCACTGCGGGACGTCGACCTTCGCGGGCGCGAACAACACCTTCGGCGACCCGGTGATGCTCGACGACGTGCTGCGGGACTTCCGGGCGCTGACCCTGGTGCTGGCGCACGGCGGCCGGGGCTGGTGGTACGACGCCGCGGCGTTCCTCGCGCTCGCCCACGACCGGGTGTGGATCGAGCTGTCCGGGCTGCCGCCGCGGCGGTTGCCCGAGTATTACGCGCGGCAGAACTGGGCCAGGCTGACCCGGCGGATGATCTTCGGCACGGACTGGCCTGGCATCCCCGGCATCGCGCAGAACGCGCGCGCGGTGGCCGGGCTCTGCCCGGACGAGGAGACCGCGGCGCTGGTGCTGGCCGGGAACGCGGGCCGCGTCTACAACCTGAAGATCGCGGGAGGGAGCCGGTGAGCCAGGAGGAGGCCGCGCCAGCCGGTGTGGTCGGCCGTCTTGATCGAGGAAAGGGGCGCTATGACACACTCTTCCTCGATCAAGCGGGCGGCGGGAAATTGCGGCTATCACAATTCGAAACCGAAAGTTTTTAACCCGCTGCCGGTAATTTAATTTCTAATTACGACAGGCCGCTCGAGCTGAACAAGGAACCTTCGATCGCCGCCAAACCGGCGGCTGGCCGGTAACCGCGCCGGCTGACCGCGCGACCGCGGCTGACCGCGCGACCGCGGCTTAGCGGGAGCGTTCGCGGCCGCGCTTTCGGCTACCCCAACGGCTACTCCGACGGTCAAAGACCGCGGCGGTCGAGCACGCGCCGCATCTTCCCGGTCGACCGCTCGAGGCGGCCGGGCTCGACGATCTCGGCCGCGACCGTGACCCCGATCGTGTCCTTGACCGCGTCGGTGATCAGGGCCGGTGCCGCGTCCAGCGCGGCCCGGCCGGCGTCCGGCCGGCCCTCGGCCAGCACGGTCAGCCGGTCCATCCGCGCCTCCCGGGTCAGCAGCAGCTGGAAGTGCGGCGCCAGGCCCGGCACGCGCAGCACGATCTCCTCGATCTGCGTGGGAAACACGTTCACGCCCCGCAGGATGATCATGTCGTCGCTGCGCCCGGTCACCTTCTCCATTCGCCGGAACGGTGCGTGCTGACTCCCCGGCCACAACCGCGTCAGGTCCCTGGTCCGGTACCTGATGACGGGCATCCCCTCCTTCGTGAGGGTCGTCAGCACCAGTTCGCCGCGCTCGCCGTCGGGCAGCGGGTCCCCGCTGACGGGATCGACGATCTCCGGGTAGAAGTGGTCTTCCCACAGGTGCAGCCCGTCCTTGGTCACCGCGGACTCCTGCGCGACGCCGGGCCCGATCACCTCCGACAGCCCGTAGATGTCGACGGCGTCGATGCCCGCGCGGGACTCGATTTCCGCGCGCATCGCCTCCGTCCACGGCTCGGCGCCGAAGATCCCCACCCGGAGCGACGAGGCGGCCGGATCGAGGCCCTGCCGCTCGAACTCGTCGAGCAGCGTGAGCATGTAGGTCGGCGTGACCATGATGATCTCCGGGCGCAGGTCGGCGATCAGCTGCACCTGGCGGGCGGTCGCGCCGCCGGAGGCGGGGACGACCGCGCAGCCGAGCCGTTCGGCGCCGTAGTGGGCGCCGAGCCCGCCGGTGAACAGGCCGTAGCCGTAGGCGATGTGCACCAGCTGCCCGGGGCGCCCGCCGGCGGCGCTGATCGAGCGGGCGACGACTTCCGCCCACACGTCGAGGTCACGCTGCGTGTAGGCGACCACGGTGGGCTTGCCGGTGGTGCCGCTGGAGGCGTGGATCCGCCGGATCTGATCCCGCGGCACGGCGAGCAGCCCGGTGGGATAGTTGTCGCGCAGGTCGGCCTTGGCTGTCAGCGGAAACTTGGCCAGGTCGGCGAGCGCGGCGATGGCGGGATCCGCGCCCGCCTCGTCGAACTTCGCGCGGTAGAAGGGCACGTTCTCGTAGACGTGCCGCAACGTGCGCCGCAGCCGCTCGAGCTGGAGCGCGCGGAGTTCATCCAGGCTGGCGGGATCGCTGGCCGGGCCGGTCGGAGGCATATTTCACCCTAGGCCCGCCCGCCCGGATTTCACCAGCGGTCAGGCGGACAGCGCGAAACCCCGGTAGCCGGCCGCCGCGATCTCGTCGCACGTGGCCCGGTAGTTGCCGACGCCGCCGGCGTACGGCATGAACACCCGCGGCTTGCCGGGCACGTTCGCGCCCATGTACCAGGAGTTGGCCCTGGGGAACAGCGTGCCCGACGCCACCTCGTTGACGTGCGCGACCCACGCGTCCTGCGCCTGCCTGGTCGGCTCAAGCGCCCGCAGCCCGCGGGCGCCCAGGTAGCCGAGCGCGCCGGCGATCCAGTCCACGTGCTGCTCGATCGAGACCAGCATGTTCGACAGCACCGACGGGCTGCCGGGGGCGGTGATCATGAAGAGGTTCGGGAAGCCGGCGGACGCGATCCCCAGGTAGGTCCGCGGGCCGGCGTGCCACTCCTCCCTGAGCGTCACGCCGGCTCGGCCGCGGATGTCCACGCCGGTCAGCGCGCCGGTCATGGCGTCGAAGCCGGTCGCGTAGACGATGGCGTCGAATTCGTACTCGCGCGCGGACGTGCGGATGCCCCGGGCCGTGACCGCGACCAGCGGCGTCCGCCGGAGGCTGACCAGGTGCACGTTGTCCCGGTTGTAGGTCTCGTAGTAGCCGGTGTCGAGGCAGGGCCGCTTGGTGCCGAGCGGATAGGAGGGACACAGGTCGGCCGCTGTACGCGGGTCGCTGACGAGCTGGCGGATCTTGTCGTGGAAGAACAGCCGCGCGGTGTCGTTGGCCGCCAGGTCCGTGCCGATGTCGGTGAACGCGGCGCTGATGCCGGTGAGGCCGCCGCCGTCCCAGGCCTTCGCGAACGCGGCGGTCCGCTCCTCGTCGGATACCGCGAGCGCGGACTGGGTCGGCACCGGCCTGGGGATGCCGCTCCAGGACTCCCGCAGGGACCGCCGGAACTCCGGGTAGCGGGCCTTCAGGCCGTCGACCTCGGCGCGTTCGAGCGGGCGGTTGCGGGCCGGCACGCAGTACGCGGGCGTCCGCTGGAAGACCGTCAGGTCCGCCGCCTGCTCCGCGATCAGCGGGATCGACTGCACGGCCGATGACCCGGTGCCGATCACGCCGACCCGCAGCCCGGTGAAGTCGACGCCTTCGTGCGGCCAGCGCGCCGTGTGATAGGTCGGGCCGCGGAAGTCGGCGCGCCCCGGGACCTCCGGCGGCTTGGCGGCCGACAGGCACCCGGTGGCCATGACGAGAAACCTGGCCGTGACGTCGTCGCCCCGGTCGGTGCGGACCCGCCAGGTCCGGGACGGCTCGTCGTAACTGGCCGCCGTCACGCGGGTGCCGAACCGGATGTCGCGCCGCAGCCCGAACCGGTCGGCGACGTCCCGCGCGTACCCGAGGATCTCCGGCTGGGCCGCGTACCGCTCGGTCCACTCGTACTCCTGCTCCAGCTCTGGGGAGAAAGAGTACGAGTAGGCCAGGCTCTCCACGTCACAGCGCGCGCCGGGATACCGGTTCCAGTACCAGGTGCCGCCCACGTCGTCCGCGGCCTCGAACGCCACCGCGGTCAGCCCCAGCCGGCCCAGCTCGTGCAGCATGTAGAGGCCGGCGAACCCGGCGCCGACGACGACCACGTCTGAATCGGACATCGTTAACAACGTAAAAGACTTCCCGGTGGCGGTCAATCCTGGAATCAGCGCCGTTACCTGACCGCGGCCTCCAGGCCGGCGTACTCCTCGTCGGACAGCGGGATGCGCGCGGCGGCGACGTTGTCCTCCAGGTGCGCGACGCTCGACGTGCCCGGGATCGGCAGCATGGCCGGCGAGCGGTGCAGCAGCCAGGCGAGGGCGAGCTGGGACGGGGTGGCGTCGTGCTTGGTCGCCAGTCCCTCGAGCGGGCCGCCCGGCTTGGCGAGCTCGCCGGTGGCGAGCGGGAACCACGGGATGAAGCCGATCCCGCTGCTCGCGCTGTAGTCGAGCACGTCCTCCGCGCTCCGGTTCGCCAGGTTGTACAGGTTCTGCACGGTCGCGATCGGGGCGACCCGCTGCGCGGCCTTGACCTGGTCCACGGTCACCTCGGACAGGCCGATGTAGCGGACCTTGCCCTCCTCCCGCAGCTTCTCGAGCTCGCCGACCTGGTCCTCGAGCGGCACGCGCGAGTCGACCCGGTGCAGCTGGAGCAGCGGGAGCTGCTCGAGGCCGAGGTGCCGGAGGTTCAGCTCCGCCTGCTGGCGCAGGTACTCGGGGCGCCCGACCGGGGTCCACTGGCCGGGGCCCTGGCGCGTGTGCCCGACCTTGGTCGCGATGATCACGTCGGCCGGGTAGGGGTGCAGCGCCTCTTTGATCAGCCGGTCGGCCACGAACGGGCCGTAGGCGTCCGCGGTGTCGATGAAGTTCACGCCGAGCTCGACGGCGCGGCGCAGCACGCGCACGGCCTCGGCGGGATCCTTCGGGTCGCCCCAGACGCCGGGGCCCGTCAGCTGCATCGCGCCGTAGCCGAGGCGGGTCACGGGGAGCTCGCCGCCGATCAGGAACTCACCGGAAGCCTTCGCGGGCTGGGTGGTGGTAGTCATGTGTTCCGTGTCTCCCATCGTTTCGAAACTGTGCGACTAGTTTTAACTAAACGACGGTGGTGTCTCTTCCCGCCTACCCGGATTAATTTCGGAACTGAGCGTTTAGTTATGCTGGGTGTCATGCGCTACGTCAAACTTGGCAAGACCGGCCTCGAAGTCCCGGTGATCACCCTCGGCTGCATGAGCTTCGGGGCGCCGGACCGCGGCTCGCACGCCTGGTCCCTGGACGAGGCGGCCAGCCGCGACATCATCAAGCAGGCGCTGGACGGCGGCATCAACTTCCTCGACACCGCCAACGTGTATTCGGCCGGGAGCAGCGAGGAGATCGTCGGCCGGGCGGTCAAAGACCTCGTCCCGCGCGAGGAAGTCGTGATCGCGACCAAGGTCTTCAACCCGATGCGGCCGGGGCCGAACAGCGCGGGCCTGTCCCGTAAGGCGATCTTCGCCGAACTCGACGCCTCGCTGCGGCGCCTCCAGACCGACTACATCGACCTGTACCAGATCCACCGGTGGGACTACGGCACGCCGGTCGAGGAGACGCTCGAGGCGCTGCACGACGCCGTGAAGTCGGGGAAGGTCCGGTATATCGGCGCGTCCTCGATGCACGCCTGGCAGTTCGCCCAGGCGCTGTACCTAGCTGACCTGCACGGCTGGACGCGTTTCGTGTCGATGCAGAACCACTACAACCTGATCTACCGGGAGGAAGAGCGCGAAATGCTTCCGCTCTGCGCGGACCAGGGGATCGGGGTTATCCCGTGGAGCCCGCTCGCACGCGGCCGGGTCACCCGCCCATGGGACGCGGTGACCGCCCGGGCCGAGACCGACGAGTTCGGCAAGAGCCTGTACCGCGCCGAGGACCGGGTCATCGTCGACCGGGTGCTCGAGGTCGCGGCCAAGCGCGAGCTATCGGCCGCCCAGGTGGCGCTGGCCTGGCTGCTGCGCAACCCGGCCGTCACCTCGCCGATCGTCGGCGTGACGAAGCCGTCGCACCTGGCCGACGCGCTCGCCGCCGTCGACGTGACGCTCGACGACGACGAGGTCGCCTACCTGGAGGAGCCGTACGAGCCGCACGCGGTCGCCGGCTTCCGCTGATCCGGCTGGCTACCGCCGCGCCTTCGGCGCCTGCCGGGCGTTCGCGTCGGCGCGGCGGTGCTTGCGGGCGGTCGCGCGCAGCTGGATGATCCGCGCGCTGCCCGCGAACACGACGAGCAGGATGCCGCACACGGCGGCGAGCAGCAGCGCGACGCCGAGCGGCAGGTGCCCGTGGGCGCCGAAGTAGCTGACGTCCACCGTGTGGCCGTTCTCCAGGATGAAGATCAGCAGGAGCAGCAGGACCAGCGCGAACAGGCAGATGGCCGCCCACGTGCCGCTGGTCCTGGTCCGGTGGATCTTGTGCTGCGGCAGCGCCTCGGAACCGCGGGCGTGGGCCCCCGGCTGCGGCGCGCTGGTGTCCCCCCGGGCGGTGGTGTTGCCCTGACCAGAGACGCCCCCCTGCGCGGGAGCGGCGCCGGGCGCGGCCGTGTCGCCCTGCGTCGCGGTGTCACCCTGCGTCGCGGCGCCCGTGCCAGCATTGCCCGTGCCAGCATTGCCCGGACCGGCACTGCCCGGACCGGTGCCGGCGCCCTGGTCCGGCCCCATCGTGGCCACCGGATCGACAGGCGTGGGCGCGCCGGTCTGCGGCGCCGGGGCCAGCGGCGCGGCCGGCACCGGTGGCGGGCCGGCGTCCGCTCCCGGCGCGTGCTCTACGTCGTCGCGGGTGGCGTCGCTGCGGGCGCCGTCCGGCGGCGTCGCGTCCTCCGCGCGCTGGCCGGGTATCGGAGCGGAATCACGCGTCGTTCCCCGTCGCCCTCGTAGCATCGTTCACTCCAGTCATAACGGTTAATACATTCTGTGACCGTTACTGCCCAGAAAGCGGACGTGCATGCGACTTCCCCGGGGCCGGGTTCCCATCGCGAGCCGTCGGCAACGTGTCGAGTGCGCAAACGACCGCGTTCTTACAGGGGCGATTGCGCACTCGACGTGCCGCGGGACGCCGGCGAGGGCGCTA
>DASZKN010000324.1:0-3488 GCA_035552855.1 Trebonia sp.
CTGCTCGAGCCGGGCGATGTCGCCGTAGCTCTCGGCGCGGGCCATGGGCGGCACCAGGTGGCCGATCAGGGTGGCGTGGGCGCGGCGCTTGGCCTGCGTGCCCTCGCCCGGGTCGTTGACCAGGAACGGGTAGATAAGCGGTACGTCGCCGATCGCGGCGTCCGCGCCGCAGGCGGCGGACATCCCCGCGGTCTTGCCCGGCAGCCATTCCAGGTTGCCGTGCTTGCCGACGTGCACGACGGCGTCCGCGCCGAAGTCCTCACGGAGCCAGTGGTAGGCGGCCAGGTAGTGGTGGCTGGGCGGCAGGTCGGGGTCGTGGTAGACCGCGACCGGATTCGCGCCGAACCCGCGCGGCGGCTGCACGAGGACGGCGACGTTGCCAGCGCGCAGCGCGGCCAGGACGATCTCGCCCTCCGGGTCCCGGCTGCGGTCGACGAACAGCTCACCTGGCGGGTCGCCCCAGTGACCGGTGACAGCCTCCCGCAGGCCGGGGTCGAGGGCGGCGAACCAGGCCAGGTAGTCCGTCGCGCGGATCCGGACCGGGTTGCCCGCGAGCTGCTCCTGGGTGAGCCAGTCCTCGTCCTGCCCACCGGCGGCGATGATGGCGTGGATGAGCGCGTCGCCGTCACCGTCGGCCACGCCCGGTAGCTCCGCACCGCCGATGTCGTAGCCGGCGTCGCGCATCGCGGCGAGCAATGCGACGACCGAGGCCGGGGTGTCGAGGCCGACCGCGTTGCCGATGCGGGCGTGCTTGGTCGGGTACGCCGACAGCATCAGCGCGACCCGCCGCTCCCCCGCCGGAACGTGCCGCAAGACCGCGTGCCTCACGGCGATGCCCGCCACCCGCGCGGTCCGCTCGAGGTCAGGGACGTAGCTGGTCAGCCCGTCGGGTCCGGTCTCCTTGAAGGAGAAGGGGACGGTGATGAGACGGCCGTCGAATTCGGGGATCGCGATCTGGGTGGCGGCGTCCAGCGGGGTCAGCCCCTCGTCGCGGCCGGCCCACTGGGCGCGGGAGGAAGTCAGGCACAGGCCCTGCAGGACCGGCACGTCCAGGCGGGCGAGCGCGCCCACGTCCCATTCCTCGTCGGAACCGCCCGCGCCGGCGGCCGCCGGGACGAGGCCGCCCGCCGCGAGCACGGTGACGACGATCGCGTCCGCGGCGCGCAGCGTGTCGACCAGGGCAGGCTCGGCGGTTCGCAGCGACGAGCAGAACACCGGGAGCGGCCGCCCGCCCGCCGCCGTCACCGCGTCGGCCAGCGCGTGCACGAAGCCGGTGTTGCCTGCCACGTGATGGGCGCGGTAGTACAGGATGGCGACGACCGGGCGCGGTCCTGGCCCGTCCACGGGGAGGGGGTCGGCCGGGCGGTCGAGCATTCCCCAGAGGGGCATGGAGGCGGGCGGGGCGAAGCCCTCGCCGGTTAGCGTGATCGCGTCCGACAGGAACCGGGCGAGCTGCCGCAGGTTCTCCGGGCCGCCGTGCGCCAGGTACGCGTGCGCCTCCGCGACGATCCCCGTCGAGACCGTCGACAGCTCCATGAGCTCGGCGTCCGGCGCCTGCTCGCCGCCGAGCACGACGGCCGGCACGCCGGAGGCCAGCACTGCGTCGAGCCCATCCGCCCAGGCCCGCCGCCCGCCGAGGATGCGGACAACCACGGCGTCCGCGCCGTCAATAAGGGCAGGAACGTCGTCCGCGGCGAGCCGGGCGGGGTTGCCGAGCCGGTAGCCCGCGCCGCTCGCGCGGGCAGAGAGCAGGTCGGTGTCCGAGGTGGACAGCAAGACGATCACGGTGCGGTGAGCCTCCTTCGGGATCCAGCGTCCCTACTTGACCGGGCGTCGCGACGGCGCAGTGCCTGACTCCGCCGGCCCGCTGCCGCGGCCGGCTGACAGTGGCGCGACCGTCCTGGATTCTCACCAGGTTCCTGTCGCCGTCACGCAGCAGCGACGGTATCCGCGCTCGTCGGATCCCGTCAACCGGCCACCACCGGGTCGGGTGGGTGCCTGACGCTGGCATACAATCCGGGCGTGCCAGAGACGAGCTCTGTGAGCAGCCGCTCCGGGCCGGACCGCTGCCCTGGCGTGCTGCGGCTCGCGGAGGCGGCCGACGGGTTCCTCGCGCGGGTCCGGCTGCCTGGCGGGCTGGCCTCCGGGGAGCAGCTGCGGGCGCTCGCGCGCCTCGCTGGCGAGCTTGGCGACGGGCGCGTTGAGCTGACCTCCCGCGGCAATGTACAGCTGCGCGGGCTGGCGGTGGCCGCCGCCGGCCCGCTGACCAGTGAACTCTTCCAGGCGGGGCTGCTGCCGTCGCTCAGCCATGACCGGGTAAGGAACATGCTCGCCTCGCCGCTCGCCGGGCTAGACCGGGGACCTGACCTGACGGGGATCGTCCGCGCCCTCGATGCCGCGCTCTGCGCGCGGCCACGGCTCGCGGAGTTGCCCGGGCGCTTCCTGTTCGCCATCGATGACGGGCGCGGTGACGTGGCCGGGCTCGGCGCCGACGTCGTCGCGACGGCTCGAGCCAACGGGGCCGTCGTGAACGGGCTCGCCGTCCACGATGTCGGCCAGGTAGCGGACGTGATGCTTGCCTTCGCCGAGGCGTTTCTCGACCTGCGGGCGAAGCTCGGGGGGACTGCCTGGCGGGTCGCCGACCTGCCAGACGGCGCCGAGCGCGCGCGTGCCGTGGTGGCGGCTTGGCTCGGGCTGGCCACCGCACCGGAGGAACGTCGCACAGCGACAGGCGCCAGGCCCGTTGGCCTCGTCGCGCGCGAGACCGCGGGCACAGGCGAGTCAGCGGCTTTCGTTCGGGATGATGGTCTTTGTTCTGCCGTGCTGATCGCTCCGCTTGGGCGGCTGACCGCGGCGCAGCTGACCTGGGTCGCGGACCGCGCCGCGGGGCGGGCGGCGCGGGTCACGCCGTGGCGCAGCGTCGTGCTGCCGGACCAGGCCGACGCGGCCGGGGTGCTGCGCGGGGCGGCTGGGCTCGGGTTCGGGACGGACGACGGGTCGCCCTGGCTGCGGGTCACCGCCTGTGCGGGGCGGCCGGGATGCGCGAGCGCGCTGGCGGACGTGCAGGCGGACGCGGCCGGGTTCGCGGCGCGCTGGCCGGGACGGGTCGTGCACGTCAGCGGCTGCGGCCGGCACTGCGGGCGGCCCGCCGCCACCGAGATCGACGTGACCGCCACAAGCGAGGGATACCAGGTTGCCGGAATTTGACTACGTTCGCGACGGCGCGGAGATCTACCGCCGGTCGTTTGCCGCTATCAGGTCCGAGGCCGACCTCGCGCGCTTTCCCGCTGACGTGGCGCGGGTCGTCGTGCGGATGATCCATTCCTGCGGGATGACCGACCTGCCCGCCGACGTCGGGTACAGCGACGGCGTGGTGCGGGCCGCGCGGGCGGCGCTGCTCGGCGGCGCCCCGGTGCTGTGCGACGCGCAGATGGTCGCCTCCGGCATCACCAGGCGGCGGCTGCCCGCGGTCAACGAGGTCGTCTGCA
>DASZKN010000325.1:0-7331 GCA_035552855.1 Trebonia sp.
AGCCAGCACCGCAGCGCGCGGACGGTCAGTTGCCAGTCGCCGGGGACCGGGGCGGGGACGGCGGCCATCAGTCGATCAGCCGCCGGCCGGTCAGGTGCAGGAACACGTCTTCCAGCGTGGAGCGCCGCACCAGCGACGTGCGCGGCTCGACTCCCCGCTCGCGGACACGCGCCAGCGCCTCGTCACCATCGGCGACATAGAGGATGACGCGATCGGCGGTCACCTCTGTGCCAGCCCGGGGGGCCGACCCCCCGGAGCCCCCCGGCTCCGGCCCGGCGGAAAATCGATGCTCGCCGGGCCGCACCTCGAAGATGTCCTTTAGTTTTTCGGCCGCCTGCTCGTGGGTCTCCGGGCTGAAGCGCAGCTCGAGGACCTCGGGGGTCGAGTAGCGGTCGATGAGCTCGCGGGGGGTGCCCGCCGCGACGATCTGCGCGTGGTCCATGACGACGAGGCGATCGCAGAGCTGCTCGGCCTCGTCCATGTAGTGAGTGGTGAGGATGAGCGTGACGCCGCGCTGCTTGAGCCGGTAGAGGCGGTCCCAGACGACGTGCCGCGCCTGCGGGTCGAGGCCGGTGGTCGGCTCGTCGAGGATGAGGATGTCGGGCTCGTTGATCAGCGAGCGCGCGATCGTGAGGCGCCGCTTCATGCCGCCCGACAGCGGGTCCACCTTGTCGTCCGCGCGGTCGGTGAGCTGGACGAAGTCGAGCAGCTGGGCGGTGCGCGCCCGGATGACGGCGCGCGGCAGGCCGAAGTAGCGGCCGTAGATCAGCAGGTTCTCCCGGACCGTGAGCTCCACGTCCAGCGTGTCCTCCTGGGGGACCACGCCGAGACGCGCGCGAATCGCCGGCCCGTCGCGCACCGGGTCACCGCCGAGAATGGTAAGCTCACCCAATGTCGGGGGGGATACACAACCAAGCATCCGCATGGTGGAGGACTTGCCAGCGCCGTTCGGGCCCAGGAACCCGAAGGCCTCGCCTCGGTAGAGGTCGAAGTCGATACCGTCCACCGCGGTAAAGCTGCCGAACTGTTTCGCGAGGCCACGGGCACGGACGAGGACTTCAGGCACTTGATGGAGACTACCGCGCGAATCGATGGTTTCCGAATGGTTTTCCGGGTGGTGTTTCCCGGGTGGTGTTTCCCGGGTCTATCGGCGGGCAGCTGGACGAAACGGGTAATGTACGACACGTCACGGTGCCGCGGCAGACTCGCGGTGCGACGGGGACCAACGCGAGAGGGTTAGCCAGTTGAGTCTCATCCGCGACTACTACTACAAGTTCCAGATACTGGTACACGAGGTCGCCAAGTTCGGCATCGTGGGCATTATCGGCTTTGTAGTCCAGCTGGGTGTTCAGAACGGGCTGCACTCCGGGTTGAGGGTCGGCGCGCTCACCGCGGTGATCATCGCCTACTGCATCGCCACGGTGGTGACGTTCGTCGGCAACCGGTACTGGGCCTTCAAGCATCGCAAGGGCAAGGGCCTGCGGACTGAGTCGATCACGTTCATCCTGCTCAACGCGGTCGGGATCGTGATCCAGGTCGGCGTCGTCGACGCTGTCTACGACGGCCTCGGGTTCAAGGACACGTTCTCCTACAACCTCGCGACGGTCATCGGAATCGGGATCGCCACGATGTTCCGGCTGTACTCCTACCGCAAGTTCGTCTTCCTCGCGCAGCCGCCCTCGGGCGAGGCAGAGTCGCTGGCCGTGGAGACGACCGGCCCCATCAGCGGCCTGTAAGCCTTCTGGTTTTCTCGCGGCGCGCCGGCAGTGACCGGCGCGCCGTTGTTGTGCTGGCGCTCTCGTGCTGGCGCTGTTGTGGTGGCTATCGGCAGCCCGCGCCGGCGCGGGGAACGATCCCGAGCGATGTGCCGATCAGCTTCGCGCCCGCGGCCTTGGAGATGTCGCCGACCGCGACCATCCGCCCGATCACGTGGGTCAGCCGCGCGTGCGCCTGCGCCGGGTTGTCGATCGGATCGTCGGTGGTCGGCGCGTTGACCACGCCGGCGAGCATGGCGCCCTGCACCGGCGTGAGATCCGCCGCCGGATGACCGAAGTAACCGCAGCTCGCCGCCTCCAGGCCGTAGTAGCCGTGACCGTAGTAGGCGACTTCGGAGTACAGGTCGAGGATCTGGGCCTTGCTATAGGTAAAGGTCAGCTTGAACGCGAGCGTGACCTGCTTGATCTCGGCGGTAACGCCGGACCGGCCGGGCGTGTACAGCAGCTTGGCGAGTTGTTGCTCGAGCGTGGCGCCGCCCTGGTTGGCCAGGTTGCCGGTGACCCGACTCTGGATCAGCCGCGCCACCGCGAACGGGTCCACGCCGGGCTCGGAGTAGAACCGGTGATCCTCGGTCGCGACCAGCGGGCGGGTGAAGCTCGCGGGCGCGGGCGGCCCCGGGTAGGCGATGCCGTGCTCTTTGGCCTGCTGCGCGGCTAGCTGCGTGGCCAGGCCCGCGGACGGCGTGAGCAGCAGCAGGCCCGCGATCGCGATGAGCACCAGGGCGAGCAGCGTCGCCACCGTGAATATCAGGCGCCTGAGCACGCGCCGCTTACGGCTGACCGGGCGCTTGCGGCTGACGGGGCCTGCCTGGCGCGGCCGGGGGGCTCTCGCGGGCGCCTCCGGGTACGGCCGGGGCTGGGTGCAGCCATCGACGTCGTCCGCGGTCCAGCCGTTCCCTCGCCCCACGTATCCCGCCTCTTCGCTCGTACCCGTCAGTCATCCAGCATGCCCCTTGTACTGAGACAACGCACGTACCCCGCGACTGGTTGCCGACACGCTCGTCTCGCGCGCCTTGCCGTCTCTTGCCGCGCCTTGCCGCGCCTTGCCGCGCCTTGCCGTGCCTTGTCGCGCCGCGTTGGCGCATCGTTTCGGAACGGGGGCCGACATGCGCTAAGGTATGTGAGCCAGCCGGATTTCCGGTCGGCGACGGGACGTGGCCTAGCTTGGTTCAGGGCACCGCGCTGGGGGCGCGGGGATCGCGAGTTCGAATCTCGCCGTCCCGACAGAGCAGTTCTCCTTCGGATCGTGTGTAGCCCGGCGGCTTGGCTTCCGCGGTGCCGCCTACGCACCCGACAAAGCAACACGTGTTGCGACTGTGATCGTTGCGGGGTGGTCACCGGAAGACCGTGGCACGCCACCGTGTTGGATAGTGCCATGGCTATCGAAGGCGAATACGCGCCGAGCCCGGCCGGCTGGGTCCGGGACCAGGTCGAGGAGTACGAGGGCAGCGGCGGCGCCAAGGGCACCACGCTGCGTGACACCGGGCTGCCCGTGGTTATCGTCACCAACCGCGGTGCGAAGTCGGGCAAGATCCGGAAGACGCCCCTGATGCGAGTCGAGCACGACGGCAAGTACCTCGCGGTCGCGTCCAAGGGCGGCGCCCCCGAGCACCCGCTCTGGTACTACAACCTCAAGGCCCACCCCGACGTCGAAGTGCAGGACGGCGCGGACAAGTGGGAGATGACGGCTCGCGAGATCAGCGGCGACGAGCGCGCCGTCTGGTGGGAGCGCGCGGTGGCCGCCTACCCGCCGTACGCCGAGTACCAGGAGAAGACGTCCCGGCAGATCCCGGTCTTCCTGCTGGAGAAGAAGCAGAGCTAGCGGCAAGGCACCGGCTGTGACATGCGTGGCGCATGTTGCTAGAGTGCGGCGGGCGCCGGCCGCTGCATGGCGAAGGCCAGCTGGCGGGCGTGGTCGGCCAGCAGCCAGTCCGGCGCGGCGGCCAGCCGGGGGTCGGTGACGGCAGCGGCGACTGAGGAGTCGGCTGCGGCTGAGAAGTCGGCGGCCGCTGAGGCGGCAGGGGGGCGCGGGAGGGCGTCGAGGTAGGCGGCGTCGGCCGCGAGCCGGGAGCGGAACGCCGCCGCGTCCCCGGGCCGGCCGTGTCCCGGCACCACCACCCGCACGCCGGCCACCGACGCCAGCCGGTCCAGGGCCGCCCGGTACGAGCCGAGCGGGTCGGCCGACTCCAGGTCGAGCAGCGGGATCTCGACGTCGGAGCACATATCCCCCGCCACCAGCACCCTGGTCCCAGTGCGGGTGCGTCGACCACCCCGCGACCGGCCGCAGCCCGCGGGCCGCGAGCCACCCGGCGAGCGCCGCCATGTCCGCGGGCGTGACGGCCGGGTCGACCACCAGGCACCCGCCGTCCGCGCCGGCGATTACCGTCGTCGTGGTCGTGTACCGCTCCGCGGTCGCGACGAACACGCCGGGCGCGACCTCGGCCGGCGCGACCCCGGACGGCGCGACCCCGGACGGCTCAGCCGCCACGTCACCCACCGCGCTTGATCCCGGTCGCGCACAGCACGGGGCCCTGGGTGATTCCGGGCGGGACGAGGTCGAGCCCGGCGAAGAACGCCGCCATGTCATCCGCGGTGAACCCGCCCGGCGCCACGGCGTCGGGCAGCCGCCCCTCCTCCCCCGCGCCCACCGTGATCACCACATGGCTCCCGGGGGCCAGCGCCCGCACTAGCACCCCCGTCACCGCCCGCGCGGTCCCGGGGTCGAGCACCTGCAGCACCATCGTCAGGACGAGGCACGCCGGGCGAGCGAGGTCGAGCCCGTCGAGCAGCGCCTCCGGCTCCGCCAGCTCGCCTTCGACGGCCCGTACGCCCGGCGGGACCAGCGAGGACGTGTGCTCCACGACCGCCGGGTCGTTGTCCACGTAGACGACCTGGGCGTCACGGGCGCCGCGGACCACCGAGTGCGTGCTAGGCCGGGTCGGCAGGCCCGCGCCGACGTCGACGTACTGGCGGATACCGCGCGCGGCGATATCCGCGAGGGAGTCGGCACGGTACGTTCGGGAGCTAGAGAGCAGTTCGGGGGCGCGCGGGTACAGGGCCGTGAGGCGCCCGGCCAGCGACCTGTCGGCGGCGAAGTTCGCTCCGCCGCCGAGCAGGTAGTCATACGCGCGCGCGAGGTTCGGGGCCGAGGTGTCCAGCACCCGAACAGCCTAGTCAGACACCGGGCTGCACGCGCTCGATCTGCAGGTAGCCGGCGCCCGTCGTGCAGGACGGCAGGCTGAAGAAGGCCAGCCGCGAGCCCTTCTCGTCCGGCGGATAGACCTTGAGGAACGCGCCGGCGGCCGGCTTGCAGCCCGATGTCACCTGGACGTCCGCGTAGCGCAGCACCGCGTGCGCGGTCTGGCCCGGGCCGATGTTGACGTACCGGGCCGGGATCACGCTGTTGCGCTGGGCGCTGGCGCCGAGCTGCCCGCCGTTGGCGCCGATCACCGACACGCCCGGGTACCCGTACAGGTGGCATTCGGTGCCGCTGGTGTTGGTGAAGTCCAGGTTGTAATACGTCGAGCCGGCGGCGCCGTTCTCGCTCGAGGCATTCAGCCAGACCGACAGCTGGCCGGCGCCGCACCGTCCGATGGAGCCAGGCGCCGCGGCGGCCGCGGAAGACGATGTCGCCCAGACGGCCGATCCGCCGGCGAGCGCGGCGAGCGCGGCACCGGCGGCGGTCAGGCGGCGAACTGTCTTGTTCATGATGCCCCCACATCTTCTCAGTCACTCTCCGTAGCATTCTTGCCCCGGATTGTTGCGGTCATACCTGAAGACGACAGTGCCACCCGGATGGTTGTGCGATCTTGCGGGTTGGGCATCCTTGAGTAATGCACATTCGCGGAAGAATCCCGACCGCCGGGCTGGCCGACGGCGTCGTGACCGTGTCCGACGAGGGCCTGATCACCGAGGTGACGGCGGCGGCCGGCGGCGAGCCGACCGACGACGTCATCCTCCCCGGCCTGATCGACATCCACTGTCACGGCGGCGGCGGGCACACGTTCACGACGACCGACCCCGAGCAGGCCCGCGCCGTCGCGGCGCACCACGCGGCGCGCGGCACCACGGGCATCATCGCCAGCCTCGTCACCGCTCCGGCGGATGTGCTGCTCAGCCAGGTCCGCGCGCTCGCCCCGCTCGTCGCCGCCGGCGAGCTGCTCGGCCTCCACCTCGAAGGCCCGTTCCTGTCGCGGGCGCGCCGGGGCGCGCAGGCCCCCGAGTTCATCCGCGATCCCGACCCCGCGCTCGCCGCGGACCTGCTGGCCGCCGCCGACGGCGCGATCAAAGTCGTAACCCTGGCCCCCGAACGTCCCGGGGCGACTGACCTCATCAACCTCTTTCGCTCCGCCGGGGTGATCGTCTCCCTCGGTCACACCGACGCCACGTACGACGTGATGGCGGAGGGACTGGCGGCGCTGGACGGCGCGGGGCTCGTCACGCACCTCGCCAACGGGATGCCCCCGCTGCACCACCGGTCGAGCGGGCCGGTCGCCGCCGCCCTGGTCGCGGCGGCCGCCGACGAGGCCAGCGTCGAACTCGTGGCCGATGGCGTGCACGTCGACGCCGGGTTCACGCGGCTGGCGTTCGCGACCGCCGCGCCCGGCCGCGTCGTGCTGATCACGGACGCGATGACGGCCGCCGGGATGGCCGACGGCACCTACGACCTGGGGCCGCAGCGAGTCACGGTGGCCGACGGCGTGGCGCGCCTGACGTCCGACAGCGGCGCGATCGCGGGCGGCACGAGCAGCCTGCTCCAGGTCGTCGCCACCGCCCGCGCGGCCGGCGTGCCGCTGGCCGACGCGGTCCGCGCGGCCAGCGTGGCGCCGTCGCGGGTGCTGGGGCGCGAGGGGCCGGGCATGCTGACGCCGGGCACGCCCGCCGACATGGTCGTGGCCGACGCGAGCCTGCGGGTGCGCCGGGTGCTGCGCCACGGGCGCCGGGTACGGTAGGCGCCCGTGGAAGAGGACGAAAGGCGGCGGCGCGGCTCGTCGTTCGGCGCGGCCGCGACGGCGTACGCGGAACACCGGCCGGGCTACCCGGCGGACGCGGTGCGGTGGTGCCTGGTCCCGGTCGCGGCTGGTGCTACCGGGGCGGCGGGGGCCGGCGGGGCGGGGCCGCGCGTGCTCGACCTGGGCGCGGGCACGGGCAAGCTCACCGCACAGCTCGCGGAGCTGGGCGCGGCGGTGACCGCCGTCGAGCCGGACCAGGCCATGCTGGCGGAGCTGCGGCGGCGGCTGCCCGGGGTGCCCGCCGTTCGCGGCAGCGCCGAGTCCATCCCGCTGCCGGACGCGTCCGTGCAGGCGGTGCTGTGCGGGCAGTCGCTGCACTGGTTCAACCTCGACGTGGCGCTGCCGGAGATCGCCCGTGTCCTCGTCCCTGGCGGCGTGCTGGCCGGGCTGTGGAACAGCGACGACGACCGCGTCGAATGGGTGGCCCGCCTGCAGGCCGGCCACCCATTCGACGCGGTCGTCGTCGCTGTTCCACAGCCCGGCCAGCACGCCGCCAGGGACGAGGACACGGGCGATCTCCGGCAGCGCCACGTCGAGGTTGAAC
>DASZKN010000326.1:0-3347 GCA_035552855.1 Trebonia sp.
CGCCTACCTGGCCGCCGTCTACCTCGCGGTCGACAGCGAGCGCGACGGCCAGCACGACCTGCGCCGGTACTTCACCCGCCGCGCGATCGCGGCCGGCGTGGCCGCCGGCGTGCTGGCGGCGGTCACGATGGCGGAGTTGCGGACCACGGCCCGGCCGGTGTTCACCGAGCTGACGTCGGGCCGCGGGCTGCCGTTCGTCGTGATCTCGGTGGTGGCGGGGGTGGCGGTGCTGGTCTTGCTGCTGCTCGACATCGTTAAGCCAGTGCGGCCGCTGGCGGCGCTCGCGGTCGCGGCCGTCGTGTGGGGCTGGGCCGTCGCGCAGTACCCCGACGTGCTGCCGCCGGGCCGCACGATCGCCGGCACCGCGGCGCCGGCCGGGACGCTGGCGTCGCTGCTGGTCATCGTGGGCATCATCGTGATCGCGATCGTGCCCTCGTTCGTGCTCCTGTTCCGGCTGGCGACGGGCGGCCGCCTGACCGAGGGCGAGCGGCCGCCGCTCGGCGCCGCGCCCGCGCTCGCCAACGCCGCCCCGGCCACCACCCAGCCCGCCGCGACACGCCCGGCCGGGCAGCGGAATTCCTGGCCCGCCGCCGTCATCGTCGTGGCCCTTGTCGCCAGGAAACTAACGGGCCGGCGGCGCCCGCCCGGGTAGGCCCGGATAGGTCCGGGCAGGGCCGTCTGTGCCGATCAGCCACCAGCGGGACGCATGCCGCATATCGTGAACGCCGTGACAGAGCTATCGCCCGGCAAAACGGCCCAGTCAGGTACGCACACGTGGAAGGTCGAACCGTCCGGGCCGCTGCGCGGCGATATCACGGTCCGCGGCTCCAAGAACGCCGTGACCAAGCATATGGTCGCCGCGATGCTTGGCGACGGGCCGAGCGTGATCCGCAACGCTCCCCAGGTCGGGGACGTGGACATCACCGCGGCCATGCTGGAATCCGTCGGCTTCCACGTCGGCCGCGAAGACGGCGAGGTCACGGTCGCCCCCGGCGACCAGGTGCTCCCTAAAGTGCCCGAGGCGTTCACCGGGCTCAACCGCATCCCGATCCTCATGCTCGCCCCGCTGCTGCACCTGGCCGGCGAGGCGTTCGTGCCGCTGGTCGGCGGCGACCCGATCGGCCGCCGGCCGGTCGACTTCCACGTGTCGGCGCTCAAGGCGCTCGGCGCGGAGATCGAGCACGGCCCGACCGGCATCACCGCCAGGGCGGCCCGGCTGCGCGGCACCCGGATCACGCTGCCGTACCCGAGCGTCGGCGCCACCGAGACGATCCTGCTGTCCGCCGTGCTCGCCGAGGGCAAGACCGTGCTGCGCAACGCGGCCACCGAGCCCGAGGTCGTCGAGCTGGCGCTGTTCCTGCAGCGGATGGGCGCCCACATCGAGCTCAGCCCGGACCGCCGGATCGTCATCGAGGGCGTCGAGAAGCTCAAGGGCGCCGAAACCCGGCTGGCGGGCGACCGCCTCGAGGCGTTCTCCTACCTGGTCGCGGGCCTGATCACCCGCGGCGAGGTGCGAGTGCACGGCTGCCCGCAGGACCGGCTGGTCACCGCGATCACGACCCTGGCCCGGATGGGCGCGCAGTTCGACATCACCGACGAGTGGATCACGGCGTCGGCGCCCGACGGGCTGCGGCCCGCCGCCGTGCACACCGACACCCACCCCGGCTTCATGACCGACTGGCAGCAGCCCCTTATGGTGCTGTTCACGCAGGCCGAGGGGATGTCGGTGCTGCACGAGACCGTCTTCGAGAACCGGCTGGTGTACGTGCCGGCGCTGCAGAAGATGGGCTGCGAGATCGAGGTCTTCGCGGCCTGCCTCGGCGGCCCGGCGTGCCGCTTCCACGACGGCAACGCGATGCACTCGGCGGTCATCCGCGGCGTGTCCAAGCTGCGCGGCGCCGAGGTGACGCTGCCCGACGTCCGGGCCGGGTTCTCGGCGGTGCTCGCCGCGTCCGTCGCCGACCTGCCGTCCACGCTGCACGGCGTGCACCACATCGAGCGGGGATACCACCGGCCGTTCGAGCAGTTCGCGTCGCTCGGCCTCTCCCTCGCCCGGGAGTAATCAGCCGTTCAGCGGCGACATGTCCGCGTAGCGGTCGCCGCGGGCCGGGTCGCTGGCGATCGTGCGGTGCGGCGCGCCGTCCCGGTGGGTGATCAGCCCGAACTTCGTCGCCAGCACCACCTGGTCCCGCCGCCCGGCCGCAATCGTTTGCAGGTGCCCAACTCGGCACCTATGGCGCTCGGGCGCTGCGGCGGGGTGGCGGCGGGCCGGGCCGGGGAACAATGGGGGCATGACTAGGGCGAACGAGGCCGTGGCGGCACTGCTGCGGGAGTACTCCGAGCTGGTCGCGATCACGGGCGGCGACCCGTTCCGGGCGCGGAACTACGAGAAGGCCGCCAAGGCCGTCGGCGGGTATCCCGACGACATCACCGCGCTGAGCGAGACCGCGCTCACGCGGATTCCCGGCGTCGGCAAGTCGATCGCCGGCAAGATCGCCGAGTACCAGCGCACCGGCGGGATCGCCGCCTTGGAGGAACTGCGCGCCAAGATCCCGCCCGGCGTCCGCGAGCTCACCGGAGTGCCTGGCCTCGGGCCTAAGCGGGCGCTGACCCTGGCCCGGGACCTCGGCATCGGCGGCGTGCCCGAGCTGCGAGCCGCCTTGCAAGAGGGCCGGCTGCGGAATGTGCCTGGCTTCGGCGCCAAGACCGAGGAGCGGCTCATCCGCGGCCTCTCGGTCATGACCGCCGGCCGGGTGCCGCTCAACGTCGCCATGGACACCGCGACCGCCATCACGGGCGCGCTGTCGCCGCTCACCGAGCGCGTCGCCTACGCCGGGTCGCTGCGCCGGATGCGCGAGACGATCGGGGACGTCGACATCCTCGCCACCGCGACGAGCGAGGACCAGGCCGCGCGGATCATGGCCGCCTTCCGGGATCTCGCGCCCGAGGTCATCGTCTCCGGTCCCGCGAAGACGTCCGTCCGGACGGACAGCGGCCTCCAGGCCGACCTGCGCGTCGTCCGGCCCGACGTATGGGGCGCCGCCCTGCAGTACTTCACCGGCTCACGGGCGCACAACGTCGCGACGAGGCAGATCGCCGTCCGCGCCGGGCTGAAGCTGTCGGAGTACGGGCTCTTCCGGGACGAGACGCTCATCGTCAGCCGGACCGAGGAAGAGGTCTACCGGGAACTGGGCATGGACTGGATGCCGCCGCCCATGCGGGAGGACACCGGGGAAGTGCAGACGGCGGTACGAGGGGAGATACCACGGCTCGTTGAGGAAAATGATCTTCGCGGGGACCTGCACACGCACACCAGCCTGACGGACGGGGTGGCGAGCCTCGCGGAG
>DASZKN010000327.1:0-5568 GCA_035552855.1 Trebonia sp.
GTCCTTGCGTCGCGCCTCCTCCTCGGTGCCGCCGATGACCGGGACGATGCCCGGCAGGATCTTTATCGTCTCCGGGTCGCGGCCCAGCCGCGCGGTGCGCGACTTCCGCTGCGCCTCGCCGCCGGAGAGAGTCACCGGCCACGCGCGAGCGTGATCGGCGAGGCCCACCTCACGCAGGGCAGCGAGGCATTGCTCATGGAGCCAGGAGCGTCCGTTAGGGGAAATTGATTTGAGACCGAGCGAAACGTTGGGCAGCACCCGCTGCCAGGGCAGCAGCCTCGGCTCCTGGAAGACCACCGCGCGACGGCGCGGGACGAGCACCTCGCCGCCGTAGCCGGCGTCCAGGCCGCCGAGGATGCGCAGCAGCGTGCTCTTGCCGGTGCCGCTGCGGCCGAGCAGCGCGACGAATTCGCCCGGGGCAAGCCTGATGTCCAGGCCGCGGAGCACTTCCCGGTCGCCGAACGCGCGGGTGACGCCCTTGCCGAGCGCCGCGAGGTTTTCGTGGGCCATGGCTCATGCCCCCTGGAAGCCGCGGCGCCAGACCAGCAGGTACCGTTCCAGCGCCCGGACGATCGCGTCGGCGAGCAGGCCGAGCACCGCGTAGATCCTTAACGGTCCCTGCTGCCTGCCCGTCGGTCCGCTACTCGGGTTCGATGATCACGGAGACTTGTTGTCGCTATTCGGCAAAACTCTTACGTGACGAAAAAAGCCTTCGCGGGCGGTCACGGGGTGGCGCCGGTGCGGGCCGCGTCCAGGAGGGATTCCAGGTCCCCGAGAGTGACCGGGCGGGGGTTGCCCGGCGGGACCGACGGGAGGACCGCCGCCGCCGCGGCGGGGACATCCGCGGCCGTGAAGCCGTAGTCCGCGAGTGCCCGCGGGGCGTCGAGCGTCGCGCGCAGCCGTTGCAGGCCCGCGAGTGCGCTCCGGGTTCCGAACGACGCCGCGATCCGCTGCTCGGCGGCCGGCGCGGCCGGCGCGTTGAAGGCAAGCACGTAGGGCAGCACGGTCGCGTGCGTCTGCGCATGCGGCAAGTTGTACTTGCCGCCGAGCACGTGGCAGATCTTGTGGTGCAGGGCCGATCCCGCGGATGCGAACGCCACCGCCGACACGTACGACGCGTAGAGCACGTCCTCGCGGCCGCCGAGGTCGCCTGGGTCCGCGGCCACCAGGGGCAGGCCGGCGGCGAGGGCGCGGATTCCCTCGGCGGCGAACGCGGCGTTGACCGGGTCGGCGTTCGGCGCCCACATGGCGTCGACGCTGTGCGCGAGCGCGTTCAGCCCCGACGCGACGCTGAGGCCCACGGGGAGCGACAGCGTGAGCGCGGCGTCGTAGACGACGACCCTGGGCAGGACCTTCGGGTCGGTGCCGGTCGTCTTCGTCCCGCCGCTGGTCAGGCCCCACACCGCGGTCGCCTCCGAGCCGGCGTACGTCGTGGGGACCGTGATCACCGGTAGCCCCGATGTCAGCGCGATCGCTTTGGCCAGCCCGGTCGTCGAGCCGCCGCCGACGCTGACGACCGCGTCCACGGCGGCCGCGGCCGCCACCGCGCGGGCGCGCTCGGCGACCTCGGCGGGGACGTGCATGACCACCTCGTCGTGCCGGAGCGCGACCGGCAGGCCATCGGTGATGCTGGCGACCAGGTCCGCGTCCCGCTTGCTCGCGATCACCATTACGCGGGCCGCTCCCAGGCCGGCGACCTCGCGCGCCAGGTGCTCGCCCGCCTGGCCGGATCCGAAGCAGACCCGCTGCGGGAGGCTGTCGTGGATGAAGCGCATGCCGTTAATCGCCGTCACCTGCTCAGCAGCCGTCGCAGCGCCGCGCGCAGCGAACTCTCGGGGTCCGGCGGCAGGTTCATCGAGCGCCACCCGATGTGCTTGTCCGGCCGGATGAGGAGGGCGCCGTCCTCGTCGATCTCGCGGATGCGAGCCCAGTCGTAATAGATGTCGGTGACCTCGCGCCCCGGACCGATGACCACGGTCTCGAGCGGCACGGCGAGTTCCGCGCCCGCCTTCGCGGCGGCCTCCGCCCAGGCCTCGCCCACCCACACGTGCGGCAGGCGGTCGCCGGGCACAGTGGACGGCTGGAAGTAGAGTTCCGGGCCGCGGGCCGGCGGCGGCTTCACCGAGCCGTCCCCGACGATCGCGGTCGACTCGTAGAACTGCCCCATGTCGACGCCGTGCGCGTTGAACTCGTAGTTCTTCAGCTCCATCGCCTTCACGAGGGCGGCGCGCTTGGCCGCGCCGCGGCGGCACCGCCCGCCGGGCCGGACCCGACGATGAGCACGTCGGTCTCCGCGCCCTCGCCGCCCGGGAGCGGCGTCGCGGCTAGTCCGTCTTCGAAGACAGGCATCGCGCACCTTTCGTCGGTAATCCTGAGGTGATTGTCGCCGGCCGGGCGCCTGTGTCCAAAAGCAGCCGGGCGGCGAGCCGGAGCTGCGCGTTTGCCATGAGTTCCCGGTAAACGGCCGCCACGAGTTTCACTTGCGGGTAATAGTCATATACGGCTTGCTAGCCCGGTGATACCGATTGCCATCCCGTAGGGGGAGACGTGGACTTGCGCGAGGACGAGGGGCAGGCGCTTTCCGGCCGCGCCGTCGAACTCCCGGAGCCGTGGCGGTCGGCCGCGGTCACGGTCGTCCTGCCGACGTACCAGGAGGCGGCGAATATCCCCGTCATCGTGGCGGCGCTCTTCGAGCTTCCGCTGCCAGGCCTCCGCGTGCTCGTCGTGGATGACAACTCGCCTGACGGCACCGGCCGGATCGCCGATGAACTGGCCGTCGGCTACGGCGCCGACCGTATGTCGGTCGTGCACCGGGCGGGCAAGGAGGGCCTGGGCCGGGCGTACATCGACGGGATGACCCGCGCGATCGAGGCCGGCGCCGAGTTCGTGGTGCAGATGGACAGCGATCTGTCGCACGGTCCCGGGTACCTGCCGGGGATGCTCGGCACGCTGCTGTCCGCGCAAGCCGACGTGGTGATCGGCTCGCGCTACGTCGTCGGCGCGAGCGTGGGCGCGGAGTGGCCCTGGTACCGCAAGCGGCTGTCCGCGTTCGCGAACTCCTACGTCAGGGCGCTGCTGAGGATCGGCATCCGGGACGTCACGGCCGGATACAAGATCTGGCGCGCCTCCGCGCTGCGGGCGATGGGGCTGCCGGACATCCACAGCAACGGCTACAGCTTCCAGGTGGAGATGAACTACCGGGCGCTCAAGCGCGGTCTCAAGATCGTCGAGTTGCCGGTCCACTTCGCGGACCGCACCGAGGGCGAATCCAAGATGACCCTGAAAGTGCAGCTGGAATCGGGGCTCATGCCCTTTAAGCTGCGCCGATACGTGAAGTAGGCAGGCAACTTTAGCGCTTTCCTCACCATTTGTAACTGCATGGCTATATTCTGTTACCCTGATACCCGCTGGTGCCACTGTTTCCCGTGCGCCCCAGCGTTGACCTGGGGGTTTAAGTGTGACGAGCGGAACTGGCCGGTGAGATCGCGGGCGCACTCTGGCACCTCACCACCGGGACGCCGGTGCCCGGCTACGCCACGTACTTCTCCGGCGCCCCGGTCCTCTACCCGCCGCTGGCCGGCCTGGCCGACGTCCTCGGCGGCCTGACCGCCGCCCGGCTGCTGTCGCTCGCGTTCATGCTCGGCGTCACCTGCCTGCTGTGGGGCACGACGCGCAGCCTGTTCGGCCGCCGCGCGGCACTGTTCGCGACCGCGCTGTACGCCGGCCTCGGCTCCACGCAGTTCCTCGGGTCGCTGCCACCTTCGACGCGATGGCACTGTTCCTGCTGGCCACGTCCGCGCGGCTGGTGGTCGCCGCGCGGGACAGGACGACCGGCCCTGCTGCTGGCCGCCGTCGTCGCGCTCGTGGCGGCCAACGCCACCAAGTACGCGACCGGCCTGTTCGACCCGGTGATCATCGCGATGGCTGCCCGGCCCGGCCGGTCACGCGCCCAGGCGGCGTGTGAACCCGCCGGGGATCACCAGGTCGGCCGGCGAAAGCTCGCTGACCGACGAGTGGCCGAGGCCGAGCAGGCACGGGTCCAGGCCCGAGCGCAGCAGGTCGAGCACGTTCTCCACGCCCGCCTGCCCGTTCGCGCCCAGGCCCCACAGGTACGCGCGCCCGATCAGCACGGCGCGGGCGCCGAGCGCCAGTGCCTTCGCCACGTCGCCGCCCCGGCGGACGCCGCCGTCGAGCAGCACATCGACCTGGTCGCCGACCGCCCGGGCGATGTCCGGCAGCAACCGGATCGTGGCCGGTGTCCCGTCCAGGTTGTTGCCGCCGTGGTTGGACACCGAGATCGCCGTCACGCCCGCGTCGACCGCCCGCTTCGCGTCGTCGATCCGCGTCACGCCCTTGAGCATGAACGGGCCGCCCCACTGCGCGCGCAGCCACGCCACGTCGTCCCAGGACGGGGGCACGGACTGCTCCCACTGGCCGTACGCGCCGAAGAACGTCGGCGCCGGCTCGCCACGGACCGGGAGGTTCGGCACGGTCAGATCGGGAATCCGCCCTGTCCTGAGCCAGCCGTAGAGCCACGCGGGCCGCGACAGCGCCTCCGGGGCGAGCCGGATCATCTCCTTCAGCGTCATCGCCTCGGGGATGCGCGGGCTGCCCCAGTCCCGGCCGAACGAGAACGACCAGTCCAGCGTCGCGATCAGCCCGACCGCGCCCGCCGCCCGCGCGCGTTCCATGCGGGCCGCCATGTCGTCGCGCGTCCCCACCCAGTACATCTGGAAGAACGTCCGCGCACCGGTGGCGGTCACCTCTTCGACTGGCTTGCTCGCGAACGACGAGAGCCCCATGACGGTGCCGCGCGCCGCCGCCGCACGTGCGACCGCGACCTCGCCGTCCGGGTGCACGGCCTGCACGCCGGTGGGCGAAATGAGCACGGGCAGCGAGATCTCCTGCCCCATGACCGTGGTCGACAGCGACCGCGTGGCGGACAGCCCCGCGACGTGCGGCGCGAACCCCAGCTCGGCGAACGCGGCGACGTTGTCGCCGGCGGTCAGCCCCGCTTCCGCGCCGGCCACGAGCGCGCCGTACACGGACTTGGGCAGCCGTTTCCTGGCGCGCCGGTGCGCGACCGCTACGGTCTCGAACCATCCTCCGGCCATTCAGCGCACGTCCCTTCCGCGACCGGTGTCCCGCACACAGTCTGACAGCAGCAGTACCCGTGCGTCCCTGGCGGCAACCGGGCTGGCCCGCGCGGCGCGGCACCCGGTGCGAACGCCAGATTCGCCAGTCCGCGCGCTGGTATCCGCAACATTGACTCGACGACGCGGACATGCCGGACGGCACTCACCCGTTGTCGCGGTGCGTGACAGTTTGTAGTAATTGGAACGAAAACTGTGGCACTCGTTTAGCCTGATTGCGGTGGCTTTCGTGTCGCTCGCCTTCCTTGCCTCCCCGCGAGTTTCGGCTGCGTCGACGTGGCCGCCCATGATATCGGCGGGAGTAAGGTGGCGTTTCTACCTTGATGTTGGCTAGTTGGGTGATGCCAGCACACCGGGCTATGGGCGGCGTGCCATCGGGCGGCGGGAGGCCCGATGAGTGACCCGCATGGACGAT
>DASZKN010000328.1:0-3823 GCA_035552855.1 Trebonia sp.
CAAGGGGATCATGGCGGCGAAGAAGAAGCCGGTGACCAAGCTCACCCTGGAGGAAGCGGAGATCGACCCGGCCCAGGTGGGGCTCGCCGCGGCGCCTACCGAGGTGACCGACTTCGCCGACCGCCCGCCCCGGCAGGCCGGGACGACCGTCAAGGACGAGGGCGACGGCGGCGTCAAGGTGTCCGAGTACCTCGTGTCACAGAAGTTCATCTGAGAGCAGGAAGACGTCCCGCGCCACGGCGCGGTTTGAGCGTGGCCCCCTCCCCTCGGGCCGGGGCGGTCACGGACTGAGGAGAATGAGATGGCTGAGGTCCTGGTCCTCGCGGAGCACTCCGGCGGAGAGGTCAAGAAGGTCACCAGCGAGCTGCTGACGCTCGCCCGGCAGCTCGGCGAGCCCGCCGCCGTCTGGGTTGGCGCCGGTGCCGAAAAGGGGCGCGAAACCCTGGCCGAGTACGGAGCGGCCACGGTCTACGTGGCCGGGGACTCCGAGCTCGAGGACTATGTGGTGGCGCCGAAGGCCGAGGTGCTCGCGCAGCTTGTCGCCGAGAAGTCACCGGCCGCGGTGCTGCTGGCCGCGACGCCCGAGGGCAAGGAAGTCGCGGGGCGCCTGGCGGTCAAGACGGATTCCGGCGTGATCACCGACGCCGTCGGCGTGAGCGATGGCCTGGTATCCGAGCAGTCCATCTTCGGCGGCGCCATCACGGTGCATTCGCGGGTGCGGTCCGGCGCCGCGGTGATCACGGTCCGGCCCAACTCGACCCCTCCCGAGGCGGCACCCGCCGCGGCGGACCTGCAGCCCATCAGCGTCACCCTCCCGGAGGCTGCTAAGGCGGCGAAGATCACCGAGCGGGTCACCGAGGAACGCGGAGAGCGGCCGGATCTCGCCGAGGCATCGATTGTGGTGTCCGGCGGTCGCGGCGTCGGCGGGGCGGAGAACTTCGCGCTGATCGAGAAGCTGGCGGACTCGCTCGGCGCCGCGGTAGGCGCTTCCCGCGCCGCCACAGACGCCGGCTGGTACCCGCATCAGTTCCAGGTCGGCCAGACCGGCAAGACTGTCTCCCCCCAGCTGTACATGGCGGTGGGGATCTCCGGCGCGATTCAGCACCGGGCCGGGATGCAGACGTCCAAGACGATCGTCGTGATCAACAAGGACCCCGAGGCGCCCATCTTCGAACTGGCGGACTTCGGCGTGGTCGGCGACCTGTTCAAGATCGTGCCGCAGCTCACCGAGGAGATCGAGAAGCGCCGCTGAGACCGCGACACGCGCACCTCGCGGGCGCGCAGGGTCCTTCTGCGCGCCCGCGCGCGGAACCACCGCCATGAGCCCCCGCGCTCCCGCCGCCGCACAGTAGACCGCGAGCACTAGGCTTAGCCCGTCATGGCATACCTGGAAACGGCCGGGGGAGGGCGCACGGCCCCGAGTCCGGCAACGCCGGACGGGGTCACCGCTTACCTCGATCACGCGGCGACGACCCCGATGCGCCCCGAGGCGATAGCGGTCATGACCGCGGAGCTTTCCCGGCTCGGGAACCCGTCGTCGTTGCACAACGCCGGCCGCCGGGCGCGGCGTGTGGTCGAGGAGTCGCGCGAGCAGATCGCCGCCGCGGTCGGCGCGCGGCCAAGCGAAGTGATCTTGACGAGCGGCGGAACCGAGGCCGACAACCTCGCGGTCAAGGGACTGTACTGGGCGGTCCGGCAGGCAGACCCGCGACGGCGCCGGATACTGGCCAGCGGGATCGAGCACCACGCGGTGACCGACTCGGTGAAGTGGCTGGCCGAGCACGAGGGCGCCGAGGTGTGCTGGCTGCAGGCCGACGCGGTCGGCCGGGTGCGCCCCGAGACGCTGCGGGCCGCGCTCGAATCCGGCCCCGACGGCCCCGCGGATGCCGCCCTGGTCAGCGTGATGTGGGCGAACAACGAGGTCGGCACCGTGCAGCCGATCGCGGAACTCGCCGCCGTCGCGCGCGAGCACGGCGTCTTGTTCCACACCGACGCGGTACAGGCGGTCGGGCAACTGCCGGTCGACTTCGGCGAGGCCGGCGTGGACGCCCTGACCGTCACTGGCCACAAGATCGGCGGGCCGGTCGGCGCGGGAGCGCTGCTGCTGGCGCGCGGCGTCGAGCCCGTGCCGGTGCTGCACGGCGGCGGCCAGGAGCGGGACGTGCGGTCGGGCACGCTGGACACGCCGGCGGTCGCGGCGTTCGGCACCGCGATCGAGCTTGCGACGGCGCACTGGGAAGAGCACGCCAAGCACGTCGGCAGCCTGCGCGACGACCTGATCCGCCAGGTCCGGGCCGCCTGCGGCGACGCGGTGCTGAACGGCGACGCGCCTGGCCCGGGCCGGCTGCCGGGAAACGCGCACTTCTCGTTCCCCGGCTGCGAGGGCGATGCGCTGCTGATGCTGCTCGACGCCAAGGGCATCGCCTGCTCCACCGGCTCCGCCTGCACCGCCGGGATCGCCCAGCCCAGCCACGTGCTGCTCGCGATGGGCGCCGACGCGGCCCGAGCCCGGGGCTCGCTGCGGTTCAGCCTCGGGCATACCTCGGCGCAGCCCGACGTTGATGCGCTCGGCGCCGTGATCGGCGAGGCGGTCGACCGCGCCCGCCGGGCCGGCGCCCGCTAACGTGCGGGCCGGGCGCCGGGGGGCCGGCAAGTCCCATGGCGTGGCGGGCCGGGGCGCCGGGGGCCGGCAAATCCCACGGCGTGGCGGGCCGGAGCGCCGCGGGGCCGGCAACGTCACCCGCGGACCGCGAATACCCTCGGAACCGTGCCGAAGCTGCGCGTGCTCGCCGCGATGTCCGGCGGCGTCGATTCCGCGGTGGCCGCCGCCCGGGCGGCCGACGCCGGCCACGAGGTGACCGGCGTCCATCTCGCGCTGTCCGCGAACCCCCGCTCTTACCGCACCGGTGCCCGGGGGTGCTGCACGCTGGAAGACGCTCGCGACGCGCGCCGCGCCGCGGACGTGATCGGTATCCCGTTCTACGTCTGGGACATGGCGGAGCGGTTCGATCACGACGTGGTGCAGGACTTCGTCGCCGAGTACGCGGCGGGCCGCACCCCGAATCCGTGCGTGCGCTGCAACGAGAAGATCAAGTTCGCGGCGGTGCTGGACCGGGCCCTCGCCCTCGGCTTCGACGCGGTCTGCACCGGGCATCACGCCAGGCTCGACGGCGGCCTGCTGCGGCGCAGCCCCGACGCTGGTAAGGACCAGTCGTACGTGCTCGCCGTGCTCACCCGCGATCAGCTCGCGCACGCGATGTTCCCGCTCGGCTACAGCACCAAGGACCAAGTGCGGGCCGAGGCGGCCCGCCGGGGGCTGGCCGTCGCGGACAAGCCGGACAGCCACGACGTCTGCTTCATCGCCGATGGCGACACCCGCGGCTTCCTCGCGAGCAGGCTGGGCCGGGCGCCCGGGGACATCCTGGACCAGGCCGGCCGGGTGGTTGGCCGGCACGACGGCGCGTACGCGTTCACCGTCGGCCAGCGGCGGGGGCTGCGGACCAGCCGCCCGGCGCCGGATGGCAAGCCGCGTTACGTGCTGGACATCGAGCCGGTGTCCGGCACCGTCACCGTTGGTCCCTCGCAGGCTCTCGACGTCCGGGAGATCACCGCGGAACGGCCGGTATGGAGCGGCTGCACCCCACCGGCGGAGCCGCGTGACTGCCTGGTCCAGATCCGCGCGCACGGCGAGGTGCACCACGCCACGGTCTGGCCGCACGCGCCCGGGCGGGAGCCGGCCGACGACGCCCGCCGTGACCGGCTCCGGATCCAGCTGGACGCCCCGGCCCGGGCCGTCGCGAAGGGCCAGACAGCCGTCCTGTAC
>DASZKN010000329.1:0-16634 GCA_035552855.1 Trebonia sp.
TGCGCGGCACGCCGATCGCGGCGGCCGCCGGCCCGGCGATCAGCGCGCCGAGCGGCATCGCCATCATCGAGCCGAGCGCGTCGTAGGACGAGACCCGGGCCAGCATGTCCGGCCGGATCGACGTGGCCATCGTCACCGTCCACTGCACCATCATCATCTCGGTGAGGATCCCGAGCACGAAGGCGACCATGATGATCGCCGCGAGCGGCACCGCCAGTGCCAGGGACAGCGGCGAGATCGCGATCGCGGCGCCCGTGAGCACGACGAACAGCATCGGCCTGCGCGGCGTGAACCGCAGCGACACGAGACCGCCGGCGATGAAGCCGAGGGACTCCGCCGCGGTGATCGCCCCCCAGGCGGCCGGGCCGCCGAGATGCTGCCTGGCCACCACCGGCCCGAGCACCTGGAAGCCCGCGTACCAGGCCATCATGACCAGGCAGAACTGCATGACGATGACCCAGAGCCAGGTGTGCGAGCGGAATTCCGTCCAGCCGTCGCGTAGCTCGCGGAGCATGCCCGGGCCCTTTTCGGCGACCGCCGCGCGGGTCCCCTTGACCGCGAGCATCAGCGGCACCGTGCCGGTCATGCCGGCGCCGCAGATCGTCATCGCCCAGCCCGGCCCGGCCGCGGCGACCAGCAGTCCGCCCGCCGCCGCGCCGGCCATCTGGCCGCCGTTCATCGCGAGGCGGCTGATCGAGCTGGCCTCCTGCAGCAGTTCGCCCGGCACGAGCCGCGGGAGCAGCGCCTGCGAGGCGGGGTAGAACATGGCCATGCCGGTGCCGGTCAGGGCCTCCAGGCAGATCATCGACCACAGCGGGGGATGGGCGGTGAGCACGAGCAGGCCGAACGTGCCCTCGCCCGCCACGATCGCCAGGTTGGCCGCGATGATCACCCGCTGCGGCGGGAAGCGGTCCGCGGCCACGCCGCCGACCAGCGAGAACACGAGCATTGGGGCGATCTGCGCGGCGAGCACGTACGACAGGTCGGCGGAGGACCCGGTGAGGTTCAGCACCGCGAAGGAGACGCCGACCATCGAGAAGCCGGCCGACGCGGGGGCGAGCAGCCGGTCGGCGAGCAGGAGCCGGAAGTCACGGACCGTGAGCACTGGGAATCGTCGGGACAGGGCGCGCCAGGGCATGGCAAATCCGTTCTCAGGCCAGCAAGAGGAAGCGATACAGGTTATGCAGGTTTTTCGGCGCTGGGCAACGGATTTTCCTGGCGCGGGGCAGGCCCGGGGCAGGTGCGGGAGGGGCGCGGGTCAGGCGTGCCGCTCACGGAACGCCGCGGCCTTGACCCGGTTCTGCAAGTCGCGCGGCCGCGCTAGCGCCGCTGCGCGTGCGCGACGTTGATCACCGCGATCGCGGCCCAGATCAGCAGGACCATGAGGAACGCCGCGGCGCTGGCCACGTGGTGGCTCACCACGACCGCGGTGGCCCCGACGCCCAGCCCCATCGACCCGAGCCCGAGGAACATCCCGGTTACCCCGTTGCCGCGCCGGTGCGCCGGCTCGGCCGGGGCCGACCGGGCGGGTGCGGGGGCCGGCGCCGGGGGAGCGGGCCGCGGCCGCGGCGCCTCCGGCCCGCGCGCAGGGTAGTCAAGGCCGCGCAGCCGTGCCTCCACCCGCCGGTCGATCTCCTCGCCGATGCGCTCGACGAGTCCCTCGGCGACCGCTCCGTCGTAGCGGGGGCCGAGTTCGGCATGGGCGGCGACGGATGCGGCGATTTCATCGCGCTCATCGGCGTTCACGGGAACACGTTATGTCGTGACCGCCCGCGGAGGCAAGCACCGCCGGGAGGCACCACGGCGCGTTCGGGGGAATGAATCTTTGCGCCTGGACGGGCGGAACGGTGGCCGGCAACTGGCACACTGGAAGGATGTCCATTACCGATCCCGTCGGCGCTGCGGGGACGGCGCAGCAGGCCGCCGCCGCCGAGCCGTGCGTGCTGCTCAAAGTCGGCGAAATCTGGCTGAAAGGCCGCAACCGCCAGCAGTTCGAGCTGCTGCTCGAGCGCAACATCCGGGCCGCGCTCAAGGGCGCCGGCCTGTCAACGGAAGTGCTGCGCCGCGAGGGCGTGTTCGTGCTGCGGGTGCCGCGCGCGGACCGCGCCGAGTCGGAGCACGCCAAGGTGGTGGACGCGGTCGCCGAGCGAGTCGCGGACGTGCCGGGCATCGTCCGGGTGTGCCGCGCGCTGCGGGTGGCCAAGACTCCCGAGGCGACGGTCGCGGCCGCCATCGAGCTGACCGCCGGGACCACGGGACCGTTCGCGGTGCGGCCGCGGCGGCGGGACAAGCGCTTCCCCGTGACGTCGTCCGAGCTCGCCGTGCTCGTCGGGCGCGAGGTGCAGGCCGCGCACGGACTGCCGGTCAACCTCAAGCACCCGGAGACCGAGGTGTTCATCGAGGTCGACCAGCGCGAGGTGTTCGTCTTCACCGGCGGGGAATCCGGCCAGGGCGGCCTGCCGGTCGGGATGAGCGGCAAGGCGCTCGCGCTGATGTCGGGCGGCATCGACTCGCCGGTGGCCGCCTACCGGATGATGCGGCGCGGGCTGCGCTGCTCGTTCATCCACTTCTCCGGCATGCCGCTAACCGGGCCGGAATCGATCTACAAGGCGTACGCGCTGACGCGCGGCCTGGACCGGTTCCAGGGGAGCACGCGGCTGTTCGTGGTGCCGTTCGGCAAGTCGCAGCAGGCGCTCGCCTCGTCCGGGGCAGACCGCCTGCAGGTGGTCGCCCAGCGGCGGCTGATGCTGAAGACAGCCGAGGCACTGGCCCGGAGGCTCGGCGGCAAGGCGCTGATCACCGGCGACTCCCTCGGCCAGGTCTCCAGCCAGACGCTGCAAAACATCACCGCGCTCGACGACGCGGTCTCGCTGCCGATCCTGCGGCCGCTGATCGGCCTGGACAAGACCGAGATCATGGCGGAGGCGCGGCGGATCCGCACGCTGGCGATCTCCGAACTGCCCGACCAGGACTGCTGCACGCTGCTCACCCCCAAGCGGGTCGAGACGCGGGCGAAGATCGACGACCTGCGGAAGATCGAAATGCGGCTGGACGCCGACGAGATCGCCGAGCAGCTCGCCGCCACCGCCCAGGAGTACCGCCCGGACTAGCGTTCTCTGATCGCAGAAAAGGGCGCTATAACGCCCCTTTCTGCGGTCAGGCAGACAGAAGCCGGCTCAGGTGTCGCGCAGTTCCTTCAGCAGCGCGATGTCACGCGCGTGCCCGGCCTTGCCGCCTGGCGTCTCGACGACGAACGGGACGTCGGCCAGCAGCGGATGCGCCAGCAGCGAGCGGAACGGTTCCACGCCGATCGCCCCCTTGCCGATCGCCTCGTGCCGGTCACGGCACGACCCGCGGGGCAGCTGCGAGTCGTTGGCGTGCACCAGCCGCACGCGCCCTGGCCCGGCGAACCGCGCTATCTCGTCAAGCGCGGCGGCCGCGCCGCCCGGCGCGGTGAGGTCGTGCCCCGCGGCGAACAGGTGACACGTGTCAAGGCAGACGCCGGCCTTCGGATGCCACTCCAGCGCGGCGAGGTACGGCGCCAGGTCGGCGGCGCGGGCGCAGAGCATGCTGCCCTGTCCGGCCATCGGCTCGAGCAGCAGATCGGGGTCGTCGTCGCGGAGCTCGCCGAGCAGCGGCAGCAGCAGAGCGGCGACACGCCGTAGCGCCCCCCGGGCGCCGTCAGCGCCAGGCGCCGAACCCGTGTGCACCACCACCCCCCGCGCCCCGATCTCCCGGCCGCGGCGCAGCGCGTGGGACAGCGCCGCCAAGGACCGGCCGGCGATCACGTCGTCGGCCGAGCCCACGTTGATCAGGTACGGCGCGTGGATGAACACGGGCAGCCCGGAGTCCCGCAGCCGGGCGTCCTGAACCGCGTCGCCGGCCCCGACCGCCCAGCCGCGCGGGTTGGAGACGAAGACCTGGATGACTTCGGCGTCAACCGCGGCGGCGTACGCGAGCCCGCCCGTGGCCAGCCCGCCGGTGACGGTCGCGTGCGACCCGATGAGCGGCATGGCGGCAGCGTCCAGGAACCTGTCTAGAACCTGATCAGAACCCGTAGTACACGTCGATCGCGCTGCCCCGCGGCGCCTGGCCGGTCGGGCTGATCGCGATGACCCGCTGCCCGGGCCCGAACTGGTGCGCGTTCACCTGGAACCCCAGCTGCTGCAGCTGCTGCTGCACCTGGCCGAACTTCTCGCCCGTCAGGTTGCCGGGGATCTGCACCTCCGGCGGCCCGCTCGACACCTGCACGGTGACCGTCGTGCCCGGCGCCACCGGGGTGCCGGCCGGGACCGACTGCCTGATGATCGTGCCGGCCGCCGCGCTGTTGCTCGCCTGCTGGACGTTGAGCGCGATGTTGTTCTGGCCGGCCCAGCTCTGCACGTCGCCGATGTTCTGGTTGACGAGCGGCGGCAGCGGGATCCCGGCCACGACGTTCAGGCGCACGGGACGGGTCTGCGGCCACGAGGTGTTCGCGGCCGGTGTGGTCCCGGCGACGGTGCCGACGGCCAGCGTGCTGGAAGCGACCTTGCGGGGCGTGCCGGCCACCCGCAGGCCCGCCTTGCGCAGCAGCGCCTGCGCGGCCGGCAGCGATTGCCCGGTGACGGACGGCACGGAGATCATCCGCGGCCCGGCGGAGACCGTGAGCATGACCGTCGCGCCCTTGACGGCCCGCCCGGACGGCGACGCGGAGATCACGTATCCCTTGGTGACGTTGTTGTCGATCACCGGCGTGCCCGCCTGAGCGCTGAACCCGTCGGCGCGCAGGGCGGCGACCGCCTTCGCCTCCGATTCGCCGGTCACGCGGGGCAGCGGCGTGTACCGCCCGGACGCGAACCACCAGCCGCCGAAGGCCGCGGCCAGCACCACGGCTCCGCCCGCCAGTACGAACGCGAGCCGCCTGCTGAACAGCCACCGCTGCAGGAACGGCTCGTGCCCGTGATAGCCGCGGCCGCCGCGCCCGCCGCCGGAACCGGAACCGGAACCGTCAGCCCCGTAAGCATCGGCCAGGTATCCCGTGCCGACCACCATCGTGTGGCCGCTTTGCGAGCCGCCGGCGGGTGCGGTGTCGTGCGGAGACACCAGGGCACCGTTCGGGGGAAAGTTTTCCTGCCAGGAGGTGACCGCGACGTCCGCGCCCGCCGCGCCGTCGAGGGCGGCCGGGCCCCGCAGCGACCGCACGGCTCGCAGGAACGCGTCCGCGCTGGCCGGCCGCTGCCGCGGATCGCGGCTCGTCGCCGCGCGGACCAGCTGGTCGAGCCCCGGCGGCAGGCCGCGCACGAACGCCGACGGCGGCGGCACTTCCTCGTTCACGTGCTTGTACGCGACGGCCAGCGGGGACTCGCCGGTGTGCGGCTGCCGGCCGGTGAGCATCTCGAACAGCAGCACGCCGGCCGCGTAGACGTCGGTGCGGGCGTCGGTCACGCCCCCGGTGACCTGCTCGGGCGCGATGTAGGCGACCGTGCCGATGAGCTGCCCGACCCTGGTCTGCCCGGACGCCGCCTGCGCCCGCGCCAGCCCGAAGTCCACGACCTTGACCCGCCCGTCCGCCGTCAGCAGCACATTCTCCGGCTTGACGTCGCGGTGCACCATCCCGGCCCGGTGGGCGGCGGCGAGCCCGGCCAGGATCGGGTCCATGACCTCGAGCGCCTGGTCCGCCGGGAACCAGCCGCGCTCCCGCAGCAGGCTGCGCAGCGTGCGCCCCGGCACGTACTCCATCGCCAGGTACGGGTAGTGGCCGTCCGACCCCTGGTCGAAGACGGCGACGATGTTGGGGTGCGAGAGCCGGGCGACGGACTTGGCCTCACCGATGAACCTGGTCACGAACTCCGCGTCCCTGGCGAGGTCCGCGTGCATCACCTTGAGCGCCACCTGCCGGTCGAGCCGGGCGTCGGTGGCGAGGTAGACGGTCGCCATGCCGCCGTGGGCGATGCGGGACCGCACGAGATACCGGCCGTCGAGCACCCGGCCGATCAGCGCGTCCGCGAGAACAGATTCCATCGGTGTCGAGTTTACGGCCCGCCCCGCGATGGGTCCGGGTGCTTAATCATATTGTCAGGGGTCGCGCTGACTCCCTTACGCTTGTCCGTCGTGACTTATCCAGAACGCACCCTGGTGACTGGCGCCGGTCTCGCCGGCCTGCGGACGGTGGCAGAGCTCAGGAAGCGAGGCTACGCGGGGCGGATCACGCTGCTCGGTGCCGAGGACCGGGCGCCGTACGACCGGCCGCCGCTGTCGAAGACGGTGCTCACCGAGGGAGTGGACCCGTCGCTGGAGGCGGACTTCGCGGCGCTGGACGCGGAGTTCCGGCCCGGCGAGGCGGCGGCCGGGCTCGACGGCCGCACCGTGCTGACCGAGCAGGGCGAATACGCCTTCGACCACCTGGTGATCGCGACCGGCGCGCTGCCGGGCGCGCTGCCGGGACCGGGGGGGCAGCGGTTCTTGCGGACGTATGATGACGCGCTGGCGCTGCGCGCGCGGCTGCGGCCGGACCTGCGGCTGGTGATTGTCGGCGCGGGCTGGATCGGGGCGGAACTGGCGACGGCGGCGGTGGCGGCGGGGGTCTCGGTGACCGTCGTCGAGGCCGGGCCGGTGCCGCTGGCCGCCGCGCTGCCCGCCGACGTCGGCGGGCAGACGGCCCGCTGGTACGCCGACGCCGGCGTGGAGTTGCGGACGGGCACGCCGGTGGCCTCAGTCGAGGCCGGCGGGCTGGCGCTGGCGGGCGGGGAGTGGCTGGCCGCCGACGAGATCGTGACCGCGATCGGCGTGCGGCCGGCGGTGGGCTGGCTGGACGGTTCGGGCGTGGCGCTCGCGGACGGGGTGCCCGCGGGCGGGGTGGCGGTGGATTCCGGGCTGCGGACCTCGCTGCCCGGCGTCTACGCGGTGGGGGACTGCGCCGCGTTCTGGTCGGAGCTGTTCGGCACGCGGATACGGGTCGAGCACTGGGACACCGCGCTGCACGCGCCGGAGGTCGTGGCCGCGAACATCCTGGGCGGCTCCGAAGCGTATGACCCGGTCCCGTACTTCTGGTCGCAGCAGTTCGGCCGCATGCTCCAGTACGTCGGCCATCACGGCGCCGGGGACGAACTCGTCTGGCGGGGCGACCCGGCGGGGGAGGAGTGGACGGCCTGCTGGCTGTCGGGCGATCGGCTGACGGCGGTCCTGGCGGTGGGCCGCCCGCGCGACATGCTGCAGGGCCGCCGGCTGATCGCCGGCCGCGCGGTGGTCGACCGGGCCCGCGTCGCCGACCCCGCCATACCGCTGAAATCGGCACTCGCCTGACGGCGCGCCCCGCCCCCGGGTCTCCCCCTCGGCGGCGCGCCCCGCCCCCGGGTCTCCGCCTCGACCCCCCGACGCGATTTCATGATCATGGGCCGATGGTGGCGAATATCGCCGCGAAACACCCATGATCATGGTCAGATAGGGACCGTGGAAGACCGTACCGAACAGCGCATCACGATCAGGGCGCCCCACGACAAGGTGTGGCGGCTTGGCCGACGCGAACGCCAGGCTGAAAATAAGTAACCGGTCGGTGGCGTGCCCGTAATAAATGTTTCTGGTTTGGGACAGCGCGGGACGTGGGACATTGGTGTCGTGGCACAGATAGACCCCGCGACCGACGCGCTCGTCGGCGAATGGCTCTCGATCCCCGACGCGGCCGACCGGCTCGGGATTTCCGCCGGCCGGGTTAAGCAACTGCTCCGCGACCGCAAGCTCATCGCCGTGACCCGTCCCGACGGGGAGCGCGGCGTGCCCGCGTCCTTCATCGACGGCCCGCAGGTCGTCAAGGGGCTCTGCGGGACGCTGACCGTGCTCTTCGACTGCGGATTCGACGACGAAGATGCGCTTCGCTGGCTATTCACGGCGGACGACTCGCTGCCGGGCACTCCGATCGAGGCGCTCTGCAAGCACCGGGGCACGGAGGTTAACCGCCGCGCCCAGGCGCTCGCCTTCTAGCACCCCCGTCGTGCACTTGACCGACTGACCGCCGCCCTCGCCCAGATAGCGAGGCGGCGGTCCTTAGCATGCCCGCCGGTCCCCGTCGCCGCCTCCGCGTGCCCGCCGGCCGAGGCTTGTGGCGGGATCACATAATTCGCTCTCGCTTTTTAGGGCCAACCACTACTAGGCTGGGCCGTATGCCGCCACGACCGCGCCGTCTGCCGGACGGACCGAGCCAACCAGGACACGCCGGCTCGCGGGCGTCCCGCACCGCGCGCGTCGCCCGGGGCCGGGCGAATCGTGCCCTGCGGATCTCCGAACTGCTGCGCACGGGCCGCCGCTCGTTCTCGTTCGAGTTCATGCCGCCGAAGACCGAGGTGGCCGAGCAGCAGCTGTGGCGGGCCATCAGGCAGCTCGAGCCGCTGAACCCCACGTTCGTCTCGGTGACGTACGGCGCGGGCGGCTCGACACGGGACCGCACGGTGCGCGTCACCGGCCGGATCGCCGAGCACACGTCGCTCACCCCCGTCGGCCACCTCACGGCCGTCAGCCATTCCGTGGCCGAACTGCGGAACGTGATCGGGTCTTACGCGGACGTCGGCGTGCGCAACGTGCTCGCGCTGCGCGGTGACCCCCCCGGCGACCCGAACGCCGAGTGGGTATCCCATCCCGACGGCCTCAGCCACGCCGACGAGCTCGTCCGGCTGGTAAAGGCTTCGGGCGACTTCTGCGTGGGCGTGGCCGCGTTCCCCGAGCGCCACCCGCGCTCGCCCGACGAGGAGACCGACACACGGAACTTCGTCGCTAAGTGCCGCGCGGGCGCGGACTTCGCGGTCACGCAGATGTTCTTCTACCCGGAGGACTACCTTCGGCTGCGCGACCGGGTGACCAGGCACGGCTGCGACGTGCCGATCATCCCCGGGATCATGCCGGTGACCAGCCTGCGCGTGGTGGAGCGCGCCCTCGAGCTCGGCGGCTGCAAGGTGCCGCCCGACCTGCTGGAGAAGCTGCGGGCGGCGGACGCCGCGGACGACAAGGCGGGGCTGCGCGAGATCGGCGTGACATACGCGGCGGCGCTCAGTGAGCGGCTGCTCGCGGAAGAGGCGCCGGGCCTGCACTTCTACACGCTCAACTGGTCGCGGGCGACCAGGGAGATCTATCAGCTGCTCGGCCTCGGCGAAGGCGACAGCGACGGCGGCCGTCAGCGGGCGACGGCGAACTAGCTAGTGCCGTAGCAGAGAACGTTCGCCCGCTTTGTGTGCGAGCGGGAACGAGTGTTGCCGGACCGGATTCTACTTTGCGGGGGTGAGCGGGCGGAGGTAGTCGGCCATGGCCTGCTGGGCGAAGTGCTCGGCCCAGCCGAGTGGTGTGGCGTCGAACCGGGCGTCACGGATGCCTGGGTCGGCGCCGAGTTCGATGAGCATGCGCGCAGCGTCGATCTCGCCAGCCCTCGCCGCCTGGTGCAGCGCGGTTTCCCATTCCTGTTCCACCGGGAAGTCGGCCCGGGCGCGGGCGTTCACGTCCCAGCCGAGCTCGGCCAGCAGCGGGATGGCGGGCCATGCGCGCCGGCTGGCGGCCCATACGATCAGCCCGGGCCGCTGCGCACGAGCCGCGTCGGCGTGCCCGGCGAGCCGCTCGGCGGTGCGCCGGTCTCCGGCCAGCGCGGCGGCGATGAGCCCGTCCGCCCCCTCGGCCGCGGGCCGCGGAACCCCATGCTCGGTCAGGAAGTCCAGCACGGACCAGCAGCCGCAGATCGCCGCCACCCCGGCCGGGGTCCTGCCGTCGCAGGCGTTCACGCACCTGACAAGCCAGTCCTCGTCGGCCTCGAACGGGGTCCGCAGGTCGGCGCCGTGTTCGGCGAGCAGTCGCACCCGGTCGCGCATGTCGTGCGTGACCGCCCACCGTAGCTGTTCCCGGACCATCTCGGCGGGGGAGTCGGTCCGCTCGCCGAAGCGCGCCCGCCACGGACCGCCGTTGCCGCTGCCAAGCCCGCGGCTGAACAGCAGCGCGAGGTGGCTGTCGTCGCTGCCGAACTGCCGGTTGTACAGCGCCTGCCCGTCGTTGGGATCCGCCCCTGCCGCCAGCAGCGTCCTGGCCAGCGCGAGGCCGTGCGGGTGCTGCGGCTGGCCGTCCTCGCCGCCCTCGCCGCTGCCCAGCGCCCCGGTCAGCGCGGTGAACGGGGTGATCTGCCCGTGCCACAGGTAGCCGGCGTTCGGGTCGGCGCCGTGGCCGAGCAGCAGCCGGGCCGACCGGATGGTCGCGTCCTCGCTGACCGACGGGTCGTGCCGGGCGTAGGCGAGGTAGAGGATCGGTTCCCAGCGGTACGGCCCGCCTTCGGTGCTGGCCAGCGCCGGGTCCTCGCGAAGCAGTGCCTCCAGGGCGCCGGCGTCGGCCGCCGCGGCGGCCGCGTGCACCGATGTCCGGGTGATCTCCGGATGCCCGGCGAGCAGCCGGGCGGCGCGCTGCCAGCGGTCCGGGGCATCGTCGCCGCCGTAGCGCAGGCAGGCAAGCAGGAGGAACTCGTCGGCGGGCTGGCCGGGGGCGGCCTCGGCCACCTCGTCCGGCGCCCTGCGGTAGCGCTCGATCGTCGTGACGTGCCGCCTGAGCGCGGCCCACGAAGAGAACCCGTAGTGCCGGGCCACCACGAACTGCGCACCCGTTAGGGACACCGCGTGCGGGCCGTCGGGGTGATGGGCGCCCACCAGGTAAAGGGCACCCTGCAGGCCGGCCCGGCTCAGGTCACGAAGATCCTTCGCCTGCCTGCGAAGCTGCTCGAAGCTGGGGTCGTCGGGAAGACGCGCGGTCGCCACTGCGACCTCCTTTCATCGCCCGCGGTCCGCTACGTCAGGCCGAAAGGAGGCTCTATGGCCATAAATTCAAGGTCAGTTCCGGGTGGGCTCTGCCCTGTCCGCGGACCGGATGCGCCCCGCACGCCTGCAGCCAGTGTATGCCGCCTCAGGCCGTGTTTGCCCGCTGCACGATCCGGCGCAGGCGGGGATCGGCGGTGCGGCGGTTCCGCCAGGCGATGTAGCGGCGGATCATGCCGGCTTGCTCGCGGTGGGTGGCGTGGTCGGTGCCGTTGAGGGTCCGCTGGGCCAGCGTGAACACCGGCGGACGCCCGCCCGCGTACGTCGGATACAGCGGCTCAAAGGCGTCGGCGTAACATAGACGGCTACGGCACTAGCCGGCCCGCTCAGGCCGTTCCGGCCGCAGTGGCAGCGTCGCGCCCATCACCGCGTAGGGCGGCTCGCCGCCGGAGAACCGGAACCCCGTCAGCAGGTCCGTGAACCCCACGCCCCGGTACAGCCGCCGCGCGGTCGACTCGGTGTCCTGGGTCGAGAGCACGGCGGTCTGCTCTGGCCGGCCGTCGACCAGCTGGAGCAGGAGCGCGCGGCCGATCCCGGCGCCCTGGCAGGAGGGCAGCACGTGGAGCTCGGCCACCTCGAAGGAGCTGGCGAGCCAGGACGTTGCGCACGGGAAACCCGGGGCGGCCGGCGACAGCGCCAGCGCCCCCGCCACCATGTCGTGCCACCACTGGCCAGGCTGGCCGTGGAAGCCGTAGGTGAAGCCGGCGAGCGTGCCGTCCACGGTCGCCGCGAGCGCCCGGAAACCGGGGTTGGCGGCGTGCCGCTCCAGTATTGACTCGCGCCCGGTGAGCATCCGGTCGGGCGGGTTCATCGCGGCTGCGTACACGCCGACGAACTGGCTGATCGCGGGCCTGAACTCGGCGGGCGAAAGCTCGGCGAATGTCACGGTCTGGCTCATCACGGTCAGCTTACGGGACGCTTTCCGACGCGCCTACGACGACCGCCGTTAACCGGCCGGGGCGGCGGGGAACAGCGGCCCGTGCTCCATCCGCGCCAGCACGTGCCGCGCAAACCGGTCCGCCTCGGCGAGGTGCGGGTAGCCGGACAGGATGAACGCCGACATCCCCAGCTCTTCGTACGCCCGTAGCTTGGCCAGCACCTGGTCCGGGTCGCCGACGATGGCCGCCCCGGCGCCCGAGCGGGCGCGGCCGATCCCCGTCCACAGGTTGTCCTCGACGAACCCCTCGTCGTCGGCCGTGTCCCGCAACTCGTTCTGCCGCGCTACGCCGGCCGAGCGCGTGTCCAGGGAACGCGCCCGGATCGCCGCGCCGGTCGCGGTGTCCAGGCGGGACAGCAGCCGCCGGGCGGCCGCCCTGGCCTCCGCCTCGGTCTCGCGGACGATCACGTGCGCCCGGTACCCGAACCGCAGCGTCCGCCCGTGTCGCGCCGCCCGCGCCCGCATGTCGCCGATCACGCCGGCGACCCCGTCGAGCGTGTCCGGCCACATCAGGAACACGTCGGCCGCCTGCGCCGCGGCTTCTCGCGCCGCCTCGGACAGCCCGCCGAAGTAGAACGGCGGGCACCCGTTCGCGATCCGCGGCGGCTCCACGGTCAGCGATACGAACTCGCCGCGTGTCTCGACAGGCTTGCCGTCGAGCAGGTCGCGGAGCACGCGCATGATCTCCAGCGTCCGCCGGTAACGCCGGGCGGACTCCAGCGGCGTCTCGCCCGGGATGTCCGAGGAGATGATGTTGACCGCGAGCCGGCCGCCGAGGATCTGGTTGACGGTGGCGATCTGCCGGGCGAGCTGCGGCGGCCACATCTCGCCCATGCGCACCGCGAGCAGCACCCGGATCCGCCGCACGAGCGGCGCGATCGCGGCGGCGAACGCGACCGAGTCGATCCCCATCGCGTACCCCGACGGCAGCAGCAGGTTGTCATACCCCGCGGACTCCGCCGCCAGCGCGATGTCCCGGCAGTGCTCCCAGCTCGACCGCAGTGCCGGGTCGGCCACTCCCAGGAACTCGTAGTCGTCATCACACAGCGCGGAAAACCAGGAAACCTCGGAGCTCACGCTGTCCACCCTACAAAAGCCCCCCGCCACCCCCAGCCCTAACGCACCCTGCCGCCTCCGCCCGCTGCCGGTGCCCCCAAAATGTCAGACCCCCCGTGTAGCTTCGAACGTGACTTCAAAAACGTTCGAACGGGAGTTTGTCAAAAGCTAGACAAAGGCGCGAACCTGTGTTCGAATATACGAGTGGCGAATCCCGGTCGCCGCGACCCCTCAGGCGACCGGCTGCTGGCCGGGCGGGGCGCGGGGAAGCGCTTCACCCGGCCGGTCCCCACGACGGGGACCTCGGCGGGACGGATCCTGTAGGACAGCCAAGCCGGAAAGGAGTGCGGGCATGACAGGCACGCTGAGAGCGGTTGGCACCCACGTGCCGGCGCGTGCAAGCAGGGCCACGGAGGACGAGATGACCGGGCCGCGGCACCGGGTTTCCAGCACGGTGCTCAACCTGCTGGAGACCGCGCGGCGCGGGCTGGACGAGGCGCGCGCCGAGGCGGACCCCGGGACGCGCTACATCTGTGCGCACCTGGCCGCGCTGCGCGCGGCGGCCGCGATAGTCGCGGCCCGCGGTGAGCCGGCGACCGGCCGGCGCAGGCGGCCGCGCAGCGTATGGGAACTGCTGCCGCAGGTTGAGCCCGCGCTCGTGGAGTGGGCGGCGTTCTTCGCCGCGAGCGCGTCCAAGCGGGCGGCGGCCGAGGCCGGCCTGCCACGGGCCGCGTCCGCGCACGAGGCCGACGACCTGCTCAGGGACGCGACCACGTTCCTGGGCGTCGCCGAGCGGGCGCTCGGCGTCGAGAGCCAGCCGCAACTGCCGCTGCGCCCGGCAAGTTAAAAGCCGCCCACCCGGCGCGGGCCGGATGGGCGGCTGTGACTCTGGTCCCGGGACCGGGTCTGAGCGGGACTGGTCCTTAGAAAGACTCGATCGTGGTGCTGCGGGCGTCCGCGTCGAGCACGCCCCAGCTGATCAGGTCTTCGGTGAGGTCCGCGGGCGACTTGTCGTAGATGACGGCGAGCGAGCGCAGGTCCTCGTGCCGCACCGACAGCACCCGGCCGTTGTAGTCGCCGCGCTGGGCCTGGATCGTGGCGACGTACCGCGCGAGCGGGCCGACCTTGTCCTTCGGCAGCTGGTTCATGCGCTCGAGGTCGATCACGAGCTTGGGAGCGCTCGCGATCGGCGCCGGGGCGGCGTCACCGGGCAGGAGTTCCGAGACCGGGACCCCGTAGAACTCGGCCAATTCGGCGAGCTTCTGAACCGTGACCGACCGGTCGCCGCGCTCGTAGGAACCGACGACGACGGCCTTCCAGCGGCCGCGGGACTTCTCCTCGACACCGTGCAGGGAAAGCCCCTGCTGGGTGCGAATGGCGCGCAAGCGCGCGCCCAGGGTCTTGGCATACTCAGATGGCATGTTTCCTCGGTTTCCCGGCCAGTCGTCGCTTACGGTAACGGTTACGCACAGTGACGGTAGGCGGCGAGAGCGACAAGGTCAAGCCGAATGCCAAAAACTGGTTGAACTCGTCCGGTAACCGGCCTTGCCCTCCCGGATGGCTATGTACCCGCCGCCGTAATCCCGCAACCCCTAGCGCTACCGGCTTTCCCGAGCTAGCGACCACTGTCCGCGGGCTTCCGGACGGTCTCGGACCGTTATGGTGGGGTATGTGTAGTGTGATGTAAATCACATCAATGATGATCACTATATGGGACCGCGCGGCCCCTGGTGCGCTCGCTGGCCGTGGCGTCGGTGCTGGTACCGTTATCGGGATAGGCATCCTTTAAGGACCGTCCAGTGAGACGGGGAAGGAGGTCGTGACTGGTGTGCGCGATGACGCCCGGGCCAGGTTACGAGCAGCAACCTGGAGCGGGGTGGAAGGCCGTACTCACTCCCGAGGAGATCCGGCGCGCGCTGAGCCGCATAGCGCACGAGATCCTGGAGCGCACGCACGGCGGCGAGGAAGCCGTACTGCTCGGCATCCCGACTCGCGGCGTCCCGCTCGCCCGGCGGCTGGCCGCCCGGATCGCGGAGTTCGAAGGGGCCCCCGTCGACCATGGCTCGCTCGACGTGACCATGCACCGCGACGACCTGCGGCTGCGCCCGGCCCGCGCGCTGCAGCACACGGAGATCCCGCCGGACGGGATCGACGGCAAGGTCGTCGTCCTCGTCGACGACGTCCTGTACTCCGGCCGCACGATCCGCGCCGCACTTGAGGCGCTGGGCGATCTCGGCCGCCCGCGTGCCGTCCAGCTCGCGGTCCTCGTCGACCGCGGTCACCGCGAGCTGCCCATCCGCGCCGACTACGTCGGCAAGAACCTTCCGACCTCCCACCGCGAGGTGGTGCGAGTGCTGCTGGACGAGACCGACGGGGAGGACTCCGTGCTGCTCGGCGAGCGCATGCTAATCGAGGCCGAGAACTCCGAGAAGCCCGAGAACTCGGAGAAGCCCGAGGCGACCGACAAGTCCGGGGAGGGGGCACGGTGAAGCGCCACCTGATCTCGGCGGGCGACCTGACACGCGACGAGGCCGTGCTGATCCTGGACACCGCCGCCGAGCTGGCCAGCGTGGCCGAGCGGCCGATCAGGAAGCTGCCGACGCTGCGCGGCCGGACGGTGGTCAACCTCTTCTATGAGGACTCCACCCGCACCCGGACCTCGTTCGAGGCGGCCGCCAAGCGGCTGTCCGCCGACGTGATCAACTTCTCCGCCAAGGGGTCGAGCGTCGCCAAGGGGGAGAGCCTCAAGGACACGGCCCTGACCCTGGAGGCGATGGGCACGGACGCCATCGTCATCAGGCACCCGGCTTCGGGCGCGCCGCACCGGCTGGCCGGCTGGGTGACCGGCAGCGTGATCAACGCCGGCGACGGCACTCACGAGCACCCCACCCAGGCGCTGCTCGACGCCTTCACGATGCGGCAGCGGCTGCGCGGGCCCGGCGAGCGGGGAGCCGGCCTCGACGGGGTGAAGGTGACGATCGTCGGCGACGTGCTGCACAGCCGTGTCGCCCGGTCAAATGTGCTGCTGCTGAGCACGCTCGGCGCCGAGGTGACGCTGGTCGCGCCGCCTACCCTGATGCCGTTCGCCGTCGGCGGCTGGCCTTGCGAGATCAGCTACGACCTCGACGCCGAACTGCCCAAGAGCGACGTCATCATGATGCTGCGTGTCCAGCAGGAGCGAATGAGCGCCGCCTATTTCCCGAGCGTGCGCGAGTACCGCCGCCGCTACGGGCTCGACGCCGGGCGGATGGCGCTGCTGCCCGAGCACGCCATCGTCATGCACCCGGGCCCGATGAACCGTGGCGTGGAGATCGCGGCCGAGGTCGCCGACTCGCCCCGGTCGACGATCGTGGCCCAGGTGGCCAACGGGGTCACCGCCCGCATGGCGGTGCTGTACCTGCTGCTTGGCGGCGCGGAGGAGAACGCGTGAGCAACGCATTTGATAACAGCAACACAGACAATCGAAACACGGACAACCGCGACACAGGCAACCGCGCCAGCCAGGCGCAGGCGTGGCTGATCAGAGGCGCCGCCATCGCCGGCGGCGAGCCGGCCGACATCCGGATCGCGGGCGGCGAGATCACCGAAATGGGCCAGGACCTGGCCCCGGCCGGCGCCACCGTGCTCGACGCCACCGGCCTGATAGCGCTGCCCGGCCTCGTCGACCTGCACACCCACCTGCGGGAACCGGGCCGCGAGGACGCCGAGACCGTGGCGACCGGGACCCGCGCGGCGGCGCTCGGCGGCTTCACCGCCGTGCACGCGATGGCCAACACCGAGCCGGTCGCCGACACCGCCGGCGTCGTCGAGCAGGTCTGGCGGCTCGGCCAGCAGGC